>JBGTDO010000099.1:0-71560 GCA_041748235.1 Akkermansiaceae bacterium
TCCGCGGACGGGGCCATGGACGTATTCCTCCCGGGTCGAGCCAGGCTTTCCCTCACCTCCGCCAGCCAGGTCGCGCTTGCCGTCGCGTTGATCCGCCAACTCGAACATTCGGGACCATGCTGAGCTTCTCCGGCAGCTTGAAAGTATTCGTCGCGGTCGAGCCCTGCGACATGCGCCGCAGCTTCAACGGCCTTCACGACACGGTGGCCAACCTGCTCAAGGAAGATCCCAGGTAAAACTTCCCAGGTAAAACTTCCCAGGAAAAATAACAGAAATCCTTTGACGGCCGGGATTTGGTGGGTAGGATGGGGGGCATGAAATCGAAAAAGCGCTGGATTTCTCCGTGGGCGGAGTCGGAGGACAAACCATCCGTTTACCACTGTATCTCACGGGTGGTGGATCGGCGATTTGTATTCGGGGAGGTGGAGCGGGAACGTTTTCGGATGTTCATGCGGATGATGGAGAATTTCAGTGGCTGCCGGGTGCTTTCGTACTGCGTGATGTCGAACCATTTCCACATTCTTCTGGAGGTGCCGCCGATGCCGAAGGAAGGCATTACGGATGCCGAGCTACTAGGGCGGTTGGGGGTGTTCTATGGGGAAAATTACGTGAAATCCGTGGGTGACGAGCTGCTTGCGGCGCGGACCGCGGGTGGGCTTGGGAGTGGGAATCTTGAACGTGTGGAGGAGATCCACGGGCGTTTTGCGAAGCGGATGCACGATCTGAGCGAGTTCATGAAAACCCTTCTCCAGCGGTTCACCCGCTGGTTCAACCGGACCCATGAGCGCACTGGAACGCTGTGGGAGGAGCGGTTCAAGAGCGTGATCGTTGAAAGCGGGACGGCGGCGCGGACGATGGCGGCCTACATTGATTTGAATCCGGTGCGGGCGGGGATGGTTGAGGATCCTGCGGAATACAGATGGAGCAGTTACGGGGAAGCCGTAGGCGGGGGGACGAGAGGTAATGGTAAAAAAGCGAGGGAGGGGCTGGTGCGGGCGATTACATCGGATACGGATACTGGGTTTGACGCGGGGAAATGGAAGGAGGCTTCTCGGAGATACCGGAGGCTTCTGGGGATGGCGCTGGAGAGGAAGGCGGGGAGTGCGACAGGGGAAGGTTCAAGCACGGTGGATTCTTCGGCTGGGATGAATGATGCGGAGTATATGCGGGCGGCGACCGAAGATCGCCGCCACGTTGGGGCGTTGCCGGAGCTTTCGGTTGCGAAGATGCTGAGGTGCAGGGTGCGTTATTTTACGGACGGGGCGGTGATCGGGAGCCGTAGCTTTGTGGACGATGTGTTCGAGGGGGCGCGGGAGCGGTTTTCAGAAAAGAGGAAGGACGGGGCGCGGCGAATGCGTGGCAGCGGCATTGCGGTGGCGGGGTTGCTTTGGTCTGCGCGGGATTTGCGGGTGAGGGTTTGATTGACGCCGCAGTAGCATTTGGCTGGTTCAGCCTCACCGATATCCACCCACCCCGGAACTGGCGTTTCCGTGGATTCCTCGGGAATCGCGCGAAGAAAAGGTGTCAGTGTGCAAATATTGACAGATCTGCCGTCAGCGCTCGGTTGCCGACATGCTGCGCAGTCTTCATCTTGAGCTTCCGGTGTCTTTTATCACGTGATGGCCCGTGGTAAGCGGCGTGAAACCATCTTCCATGACGCTGACGACCGCCGGTTTTTCCTCGCCACGCTCTCGGAGGCCTGTGCTGCTTACATTGGTCTCAATCCAGTGCGAGCGGGCATGGTAGGCGACCCTGCGGAATACCGGTGGTGGAGCAGCTATGGCGAAGCTGTCGGTGGCGGGAGGAAGGGCGACGGCAAGACGGCGCGGGAGGGGCTGGTGCGTGCGTGCATGAGCCACAGGGGGACGGGCTTCGATGCGGGGGAGTGGAAACCGGTGTCAAGACTCTACCGGATGCTCGTGGGTCTGGGGCTGGAGCGGAAGGGGCTCAATGGGAGGGTGGCGGGTGCGGAGAAGGCCGGACTTTCGGAGGAAAAGACGGCGACCGAAGATCGCCCCCACCTTCCGGAGTTCTCGATTGCAAAGATGCTGCGTTGCCGAGCGAGACGAATGCGGGGCAGCGCAAAGGCGGCGGCGGGAAAACCTTGGTCGATGAGGGATTTACGGGTGGGGGTGTGAAAAGGAGCGCGAGCCAGTCTGACGAGCGCCGCGCTGATGCGCCGATATATGCGGACCGTTCGCCACCAAGCTGCCTGAGTTTGGTTGTTTCGCCGGGCTTCATTGCACCGCCGCTACGACTTTTCAGGCGGCTGCCAGACCCGGATCTAACAGATTTGAGTCATCCCATCACCTACCGGACAGCGGTGCGATCGTTTCACCGTCCTCGAAGGGCGCTTTAACAAGTTCTGACTCATCGACGACATCCTTCCATCTGTCCCGGCGGGCTTCATCGGTCTCTAGGCTGCGGGCAGATTGCCAATTGGCTGCCATTGCCCTCGCGGGTGTCCCTCGCACGGCGAACATCCCGGTCTCATAGCGCGTGTTGCCATTGCGATTTTCCGACTTTCCGGAGGTGCGAAGCAGTAGCAGTTGCGACCCAGCGTCGATGGTGGTGGTAGCGGGGCTTCCGGGGAAAAGATGATCGATATTTCGCAGAGCAAGGGATGCGGGATCACAGAATATCAACCATTGGGCGGGATTTGCGGTAAAGGCTTGCGCTGCCTCCTCCAGCGCGGAGGCTTCGAGCGCGGCACGGCCGGCTTCAGAGGCGCATTCATCCGTAGGCGACACAAAAAAATTCTTCCACGTCCACCCTCGTCACCCGGAACAAGGGCATGCTGGTGTTGCTTCTTCCCTCCAAGGGTAAGCAATGAAAAACGGCGGGCGCGTGCCGCCCGCCGTTCGTGTGAAGAGCAAGTTGAACAAAGTGGCTACGGCTTTTTGCCGTAGCCTTCGGCGATCTCGCCTTCTTCGTTCATTTTGCCGGTGGCCCAGAGGAGGCCTCTGGTTACGAGATCGAGATAGCGAGGATCTTCAATAGTCACGTTGTTGTGGCCGATGGTGGTGTTGAAGACCTTGGTGCCATTGTAGTCATTGGTCCATGTCACGACGGCCTCCTTGCCGTCCTGAGTGCCGGAGGCGAGTGGACGGGCGGTATCGAAGATTCGGACGTTGTTGTACAACTCCTCTTTGTCGGTGGTCCAATCCTCCAGGCCCTTGTTGATGGGGTGGTCCTTGTCGGTCATCTTGATATCGATCGGTTTCTGTGGTCCGTGGCCCGATGACTGCAGACCCAGGAACTCGAACCACTGCGTGGTGGGGGTACCCGTGTCCTCGGTTTTCTTCTTGAAGTCCCCGATTCGATAGGAGTGCATCGCGCAATGAAGATTTACGCCAGGGACGCCCTTTTTGTGGGGAGCAAGAACCGCCTTCACCACTTCATCATCAGAGATACCAGCCGCACATTCATCATGAATCACCACATCATAGCCTTCGGCGTAATCAGGATTGCCATAGATCGGTAAATCCGGTTTAGGGCTGCTGTTATCGGTGTGCATTTGATCGACGACGACATTCGCCCGGGCTTCGATGCCAGTTTTGAGGATGTCTTTCTGAGTTTTGTAGTCGTGGCAGCAACCGCCGGTGATGAGCAGGGCTTTAAGCGGTTTGGTCTCGGCGGTCGCAGTTACCGCTAGCGCGGCACCGAAGAGGGCGATCAATGTTGTTGTTCTGTAGGTCATAGGAATAAGGTTTGGATACGCTTTTGGAGGTGCGGGTTTATCAACCACCGACTGCTTTCAGCGAGACGAGGTAATCGATAAGCGAGTTGAAGTCCTCGACAGAGAGCGAGTTTCCAAGTCCCGGTGGCATCATCGATTTGGGCAGGTGTTGCTCCTTCTTGACGTCCGCTCGGTTGATCTTGGACACTTGACCGGCGATGTCCCGGAGCTCGATGACGCCGTCAGCCTCGCTTGTTACAAATCCCGCGTGGGAGGCTCCGTCATTCATTTCGAAGACAACGGTTTGAAACCCTTGGGCCACCACTGCGTCCGGATTCAGGATTGAGTCGATGAGGTAGTCGCGCTGAAATTTGGCACCAGCGGAGCCGAGGTAAGGACCCTTTTGAATGGCGGCGCGATCAACAGCGTGACATGCGATGCAGCCTTGGGACACGTAGAGACGTTCTCCAGCAGCGACGTCACCTTTGTTTTTCATAACGTGTGCGGTCACCTCCTCCGGCTTCATTTCGCCAACCTTGCGGCCGCTTTGTGCGGTGGCGGAGCCGGCTTTCTGTGCTGCTTCAGCGGCCCGGATCGTGAGTTCGTTGTCGCTCTTGATACCGACTTCGATCTGTTTTTCAAATCCTGTTGCGTTTAGATCGGCGAGGGCGAGGAAGAAGCCGACCTCCATGGGCATCTCGTTCACCCGCTTGCGAGCCCGTCTTTGGTGGCCCTCTTTTGCGAGCGGACTGTTCAGGACGGTGAGTAGTGCACGCCAAGCCACACGGCTTTCTGAATCAGTGCCTTTGCTACCGATTTCCACTAGGGAAGCGACGTCCTCACCGCGTTCGGTTTCATTGACGAAGTCAGCGACGTGACGCTCAACGTCGGGATGTGCATTCTCTTCCAGCCATGAGGCGAGAACCTTTACCCGGAAAGGGGTGCTATGGCTGCTTGCTGCCTTTCCTAGAGCCTGATAGGCCTCCAGTCGTTGTTCCCATGGCCGCGCCTTGTCCGTGGCGGCATCGGCGAAAAGGGACAGCTCAGCCTCGTCGGGCCGGTCAACGGATAGCGCGACGATCAGTGGGTCAAGGCCTGCCAGCTTGAGCTTGCTGACAGGGACGCGATTCCGGGCGAGCATGGCGACAAACGCAGGCCGCCGCTCCTCCGGTAGTTTTACAAACGAGCTTTCGATGATCTCGCGAATCCGGGGGGTGGCCTGCCATTCAACGGGCTTGTAGTAAGGGCCGCGATCGTCGGGGCGGGTGTTCCACCAGTCTTTGAGATCCCATTTTTCTTCCTGGTGATAGAGTCGTGCGAGGGCACCCAGTGCGCCTTCCAACGTGGGAACATCGCCGTTGGCACCGGCCACAACCGAGATGAGACCGTCCACCACCTCCGGCAGATGCATTTCCTGAAGGACACGCAGCGCTACCTTCCGGGTGGCGGGAACCTTGAGGGCGTCGAGGCTTGCCTCGACGGCTTCCAAGGAGGCCAATGCTTTAATGCCGACATGCGGCACAATGTGATTCTCGCCCTCGCCTAGGCCGGTGCGGTCGAGATTCCACTTTGCAGCTGCTGCGTAAATCTGTGGAGCGGAGCCAGTGGCATTCAGGCGGGCAAGACCGTTGAGCGCCTGTAGCTGAACCCGGGGGTTAGGATCCTGGATTCCATTGAGAAACGGCTCCAAAGGCACACCTTCCAGCTCGCTTTTCCGATCCGCCAGCGCCCGCAGCGCGAATTCCCGGACGACCGGATCCTCCGTGAGTGCCACGAGAGGCTGGATGCTGCTTTTCCCGTAGAGCTGTTTGAAGGTGAAGATGGCGGCGACGCGGGCGTAGAGATGGGCGGATTTGTCATTGGCCAAAGCGAGGAGGTTCTCCGAGAAGACGGGTTTCTGCCCGCGAGCGATCATTTCCCGCTGTGCCTCCAGCCGCATGACGGCGCTCTCCGAGCCAACCAACTTGGCTAAATCCGCATCTTCGATCTTCTTGAGGTCGGGAAATGGGCGGTACTCCCAGGCGGGCGGCACCACGCGATGGATCAAACCGACTTCCTTCCCTTCATCGAAGTTGAACCGGCCGTTCCGCCAATCTGCGAGATAGAGGCGGGATGAACCGTCCACGTCGATATCGACAGCACGCTGTAGGTCGTGAAACGTCTCCTGTCCGACCTTGAAAGTGGCCTCGAAGGGCTCCATCGGGTGGCGGTGCACTGTGCCGGTGGTCCAGTCTGTGGTGAAGACGCTGTCGCCATAATCTTCTGGGAAGCCGGGCTCGTTGAGGTAAAGTCCGCCGGTGCCAGATCCACCGCCGTAATCAGCGAGCGGGGCGATGGCCTCATCGGCGAAATTTTGATAGAGACGGGGATAGCCATGATCGCCCATCGGCGCGTAATGGTGGAAGCGGGTGTTCCAGCCCTTGCCGTCGTTCGTATTGTCGCGGGAGAAGATATCTAGGGTGGGGGAGATGGCGGTATCATAGATGTTCCGCACCATCACCGCGTAAGGTTCCAGTTCAGAACCATCCGGCCGCACCCGGACCACGCCGCCGCCTTGCAGTGTGTAATGAGTGCCATCTGCGCCCTTGGCGTCGGGCATGCCAAAATCGCCAACGGAAACGTAGAGCCAGCCGTCGATTCCCATGCGGACGCCGTTGGTGGTGTGGTCGGCACCACGTGTGTGTTCGATTCCCCAGCCGAAGCCTTCGACAAGTTGCTTTTTTTCGTCCGCCACTCCGTCACCGGTGGTGTCGCGGAAGACGCTGAGGTAAGGAGGATGAAGGAGGAAAAACTGACCGCCGACGTAGTGGCCGCCGCGGGGGCTGTTCACCAGAGGAACGAAATCCTGGAATTGATCGGCTTTGCCATCAAGGTCGGTATCGGTCGCGCGAACGATGCGACCGAAGGCAGGGTCTCTGCCAAGCGAGCCATTCGGGTCCGAGGAAATGTAAAGGTCACCATTCGCTGCGGCACTGATGGCTGCGGGGTATTGGGCTTCCGGCGGTCCCGCGAAAACGTCAATTTTCCATCCTTCGGGTAGCGCCGTCGCCGCTGTGGTTAACGCCAGCGTGAAGCTGGCCGCGTATTTCGCCACCGTGTGGCCGTGCGATTCTGATCTCATCCGTTCCTTAAATAGATGGGTTTGTCCCGTGTAGCAAATGGAAAGAGTGGAGGGGCCGTCCTGATCAATAGCCGTGCAACGGAAGTGTCCTGAGGTGCCTGCCCTAGGATTCCCCGACTTCTTCCGGCAGAAGGAGGGAGCCAGCGGTCACGACGGGATTGCGAAGAAGGGCCTCATTTTTTACTTACAGCGGGACGGAACCTTCACCTCAATGAGGTGGATGCGTCACGTCGGATGAGTCGCCTTTTCCACTGCTAGGCTTCTTGATTTGTTTGGCGATCTCACGAAGTAAGGTGTCGATCTCGTCGTGGTGTTCCTTCAGATCGTCTTCCGTGGCGGTGATCCGAATCTTGATAAAGCTTCCCTGATGGATGAGCAGGAAAGTGTCTGAGATTCTTCTTTCCGTGAAAATTTCTTCTTCGCCTGGAGCGTGCTTGTAGCTATGGCGCGCCCACAGGAACTGAATCTTCAGGTCATCAAATCGCTTCGTCCCGCTCTTTCCTTCCCTCACCTTTTCGTATTTTCCCAATTGCTCCATTTGTTTGAGAGCCGCCCCCATGCTCGTCATTTCGCTTGCTGCTTGAGGGGAGTCGATCCCCTCAAGCAGGTTCCCGATGCCCTTATCGTAAACATAGACGTCTGCCTTGAGGCTGTTCTCGTTTTGATACCGGAAGCTGTAACCGAGATTCTTATCGTCGTATTCAGTCCGGTCCACAAACTCAAGAGATCCGATCTCATTGGGAAGCTGTAGCTCTGGGGCTTTCTTGACGTCGCTATCTCCGCATTGTTTGTTTTCTTTTTTGGTATTTGCTTCGGCTTCTGCGAGGATTTCATTCGGAGTCATTTTACCCCAACGTTCCAAGATCGGAATCTTTGCCAGAGTTTCCGTCTGTCGCAGCTTCCGATACATCTTAAGCGCTGCCACTATTCCGGCCGCAGGTGAATCCTCCGCTTTGTCGAGTCTGATTTGTTCCGCCACATTGCCGGCAACATAAGCACTCGTAAGCCGCAACGCCAATTCGGGCAGTTTGTCGTCCTCAAGCCAGGGCAAAAAGTTTGTGTTGAGCGATATTGCGATATCCGGGCTTGCTTGGGCAAAATTCACGATGAGCGCAGAATAGTCATCCGCTTCTTCCGAGAGTGGCTTGTCAAGAAGTCGAGTAATTGCCGTCGATATCGTAGAGGGTTTCACCTTCGCGTAATCGACCTCTTCTTCTGCGACGGAAGTGAAGTTTGAGAAGGCGAAAATCGCGAGCAAGATTTCGATGGTTTTCATTTGTTTAGACAATCATTACCAGCCGGATCGGAATATCAATAGATCCGATATACGGGTGGCGGGTCTTCTAAAGAAGAGCGGGAATGGTTTCGGGTGTCAATCGAATCGTCGGCACGGAGCAGGGATCGCGGGAAGTCTGTGCTTGAGGTCAGAGGGGATTCTGACGGCCTCGCAGCGGTCGGCGAAACCGATGTCGTCGAGCGTTTTGCCGAGGTGGGTAGAGCGGGTCTCGCGGCTTGAACACACTCGGACGGACTCAAGCAGGATGGGTGGGGATTTTCAACATTTGCCAAGGAGCGTGCTCATCCGGGACAGCGAGCGGGTTTGGCTTGGCGAAGTTATCGATCGCGCTCGAGCAGGTCTTTCCACTGGGGGTGGCGCTGGATGTAGGCGGCGGCGTAGCCGCAGATCGGGCGGACTTTGAGGCTGCGGTCGCGGGCGTTTTGGAGGACTCCATCCATGAGGCGACCGGCGGTGCCGGTGCCGCGCAGGGCGGGATCGGCCTCGACGTGGGGGATGATCATGACGTTTTCCGAGAGGCGGTAGTCGGCGAAGGCCAGCTTGCCGCTCTCGACCAGCTCGAAGCGGCTGTGAGACGAGTTGTCGTTGACGGAGTTCATTGAGGAATATCCGCGTCCGCGCGGGGTTTTGCAAGTTGCGCTGGTTGGTGGGCTGAAAAGGCCTGATCTTTTCAGTTCGCGGTTTCGTGATTCCAGTCTTAGCTATGGGCGGATTATGACTTGGAATTTTCGCGTGGCTTACGGGACGGTGGTGGGGGAGTCGCTTTGGCTGGAGATGTCACTGGATACCGGTGCCGGGGCAATCAAGCAGATGGTGTCGATGAAATGGCGCGATGCGGGGCATTGGGAGGTAGAGGTGAAGGCCGAGGTTAGGGGGGTGGCGCGGTTGGAATACAACTACGTTTACAAGCGCGAGGGGATGGAGGCGGATCTGAAAGAATGGGGCGGGCCGCGGGTGGTGGAGGTCGGAGAGGGGATGGGGAACCTGTTTTTTCTGGATGACTGGAGATCGGCGGGGACTGCGGAGCGAGTTTACGAAGGAAAGTTGTTCCAAGCGGTGGAGGGCGGTGCGCGGACGCTTGGGGAGGCGGGGGTGTCGAACGGAAATCATGAGCTGAATCTTTATATGGTAAGACTTCCGGACGGGCAGGTGCCTTGTGTGATGGGCGGGCTGGATGCGCTGGGGGACTGGAACTACGAGCAGGCGGTGCCGCTGGTGGAGGTGGTGAAAAACCTTTGGAGGGTGAGGATGAATCTGCCGACTGACTGGCGGATCGAATACAAGTACGCGCTGTATGACCCGGCGCAGGGGAAGGCGGTGCGGATCGAGGACGGGCCGAACCGGGTGCTGGAGGGGCGGGACGGGGCTGATTTGGTGCGGGTCTCGGACGAGGGTTTTGGGCGTAGCGCGGATCTCAAGTTCCGGGGGGCGGGGGTGGCAGTTCCGGTCTTTTCCCTGAGGAGTAGGATTGGCTGCGGGGTGGGGGAGTTCGCGGATCTTAAAGCGATGGCGGACTGGGCGGCGGGTGTGGGGCTGAAAATGATTCAGATCTTGCCGATCAATGACACGACATCGACTCATACGCGGGATGACAGTTATCCGTATTCGGCGATCAGTGTGTTCGCGCTACACCCGATCTACCTGCGCTTGGATGAGCTGAGTTTTCCGGTGGCGAACAAGGCTGCGCTGGCGGCGGAGCGGGCGCGGCTGAACGAGGAGAGGGCGGTGGAATACGAGGAGGTGATGGCGGTGAAGTGGCGAGTGACGCGGGAGATCTTTGACAAACATTACGATACGATTATGGGCGACGCGGCGTTCCTCGAGTTTCTGAAAAAGAACTGGGACTGGGTGCTGGATTACGGGGTGTTTTCGGTGAAGCGGGATGAGTTCGGCACGGCGGAGTTTTCGAAATGGGGCGAGTGGGCGGTGTATGATTCGAAAAAGGCGGAGTCGGAGTCGACGAGCAAGGGTGTGATGTTCTACGTGTGGTTGCAGTATGAGCTGGACCGGCAGCTGACCGACGCAGTGGCCTACATGCACTCTCTGGGGGTGGCGTTGAAGGGTGATCTGCCGATCGGAGTGGACCGAGATTCGGTGGACGCGTGGGTAGCTCCGCATTTGTTCAAGATGCGCATGCAGACGGGTGCGCCGCCGGATGCCTTTGCCGTGCGAGGGCAGAACTGGGGTTTCCCGACATACAACTGGGAGGTGATGAAGCTGGATGGCTACGCGTGGTGGCGCTCGCGCTTCGCGAAGCTGAGCCGCTACTTCGACGCCTACCGCATTGATCACATCCTTGGTTTTTTCAGGATCTGGCAGATACCGGTGGAGCATCTGGACGGGGTCATGGGTCACTTCGAGCCGGCGCTGCCCGTGCGACTGGAGGAGTTTCAAGAGCGGGGGATCGAGTTTGATTACAATCGCTTTTGCAGGCCTTACATCCGGGAGGAGATCGTGGTGGAGCGTTTTGGGGATTTCGCGGATGCGCTGAGGCGAGATTTTCTGGAGGATCTGGGGTTCGGATATTATGGGCTGAAGGAGGAGTTCTCCAAGCAGGTGAAGATTCAGCAGTGGTTCGGGCAGCTTGGCGAGGGCGATTGGGCAAACCAGCAGTGGTTGCAGGATGCGCTGATGGAGCTGGTGACGGAGGTGCTGTTTTTCGAAGTGTTTGGCTCGAACGGGACGGAGTTCCACCCCCGGATGACGATGACTGAGACGCGCTCGTTCCGAGATCTGCCGGAGGACGTTCGCTGGCGGATGGAGCAGCTTTACGTGGACTACTTTTTCCGCAGGCAGGAGGGCTTTTGGGAGGAAAAAGCGTACGAGAAGCTGCCGGCGATGCGGGCGGCGAGCGAAATGCTGCTCTGCGGGGAGGATCTGGGGATGGTCCCGGCGTGCGTGCCGGGGGTGATGGCGAGGCTGGGAATCCTATCGCTGGAGATCCAGCGGATGCCGAAGAGCGTTGGCAGCGAGTTCTTCGATCCGGCGGAGGCTCCTTACATGAGCGTGGTCAGCCCGGGGACGCATGATATGGCGACACTGCGCGGCTGGTGGCGGGAGGATGAGGCGGTGAGGGCGAGGTTTGCTTGGGAGATGTTTGGAATCGGCTTTCCGGAGAAGGAGCTTAGCGGAGAGATGGCGCGGCGGATCATCGAGCAACACCTGTATACACCGGCGATGCTGGCGGTTTTCCCGCTGCAGGATCTGCTGGCAATGGACGAGGGGCTGCGGTGTTCCGACGTAGAGGGAGAGCGGATCAATATTCCGGCGGTGACACCTTTCTATTGGAAATGGAGGATGCACATGGGGGTGGAGGAGCTGGCGGAACAACAATCTTTCGCCGGGGAGCTGGGTAAAATGGTGAAAGAGTCCGGAAGGTAGGGGTTGTCATGATTGCTCATGAGCGGGAGCGGAGCCTGCCATGACTGCTGTTGCTGAGAAAGTTGCAGGGGTGGCTTGACCCCGGGAGCGGGCGGGGGATAGCGTCGCGCGTTCTTTCCCTGCCCATCTTTTTTTATGAATATCCACGAATACCAAGCTAAGGAGCTGTTTGACCGATTCCAGGTGCCGAGCCCGAAGGGGAAGGTCGCCGCATCGCCTGAGGAGGCATCCGCTGCCGCGAGGGAGTTCGAGGGATCCAAGCTGGTGATCAAGGCGCAGGTGCATGCGGGCGGCCGTGGAAAAGGACATTTTAAGAACGGCTTCAAGGGTGGGGTGCACCTGATCGATTCGCCGGAGCAGGCGGCGGAGTTCGCGGAAAAAATGCTCAACGAGACACTGGTGACGGTGCAGACAGGTGAGGCGGGCCGAGTGGTGCGAAAGGTGATGATCGCCGAGGCGGTCGATATCACACATGAATATTACATCGCGATTCTGATGGACCGGGACACCTCGCGGCCGGTGATCGTTGCCTCCACCGAGGGCGGGATGAGCATTGAGGACGTGGCGCATGACACGCCGGAGAAGATTTTCCGCCAGTTCGTTCATCCGATGCTGGGTCTGCAGGCTTATGAGGTGCGGAAAATTTCGGCGGCGCTCGGATTGAGTGGGGACATCGCCAAGCAGTTCGGCAAGCTGCTGGGAAATCTCTATAGGCTGTTCCTGGAATGCGACTGCTCAATGCTCGAGATCAACCCGCTGGTGACCACTCCTGACGGTCGTGTGCTGGCGCTGGATGCGAAGTTTGGCTTCGATGACAACGCGCTCTACCGCCACCCTGATATCGTTGCAATGCGGGACAAGGAGGAGGAGGATCCGCGCGAGGTCGCCGCTTCCGAATACGATCTCAACTACATCGGCCTGGATGGAAACATCGCCTGCCTTGTGAATGGTGCGGGTCTTGCGATGGCGACCATGGACATCATCAAGCACTACGGTGGCGATCCTGCGAACTTCCTCGACGTGGGCGGCGGCGCTTCCAAGGAGCAGGTGACAGCTGCTTTCAAAATCATTTTGGGCGATCCGAATGTCAAAGGTATCCTGATCAACATCTTCGGCGGGATCATGGACTGCAACGTGATCGCCGAGGGCGTCATCGCAGCGGCCAAAGAAACAGGTCTGCCGATCCCGCTGGTGGTGCGCCTCGAAGGAAACAATGTTGAGCAGGGGAAGGCGACACTCGCCGCCTCCGGCCTCAACATCCTCGCTGCCGATACGATGGCGGATGCCGCTGAGAAGATCGTCAAGGCGGTCGGCTGAATTTGCTACCCGACTGATGACGCTAAGGCAATTTTACGACTGGCAAACGGAGGGAGGCGCGAAAGACGTCTCCCGGCTGGTCGCGGCATTGGAGGAGCGAGAAATCCCTTGGTGCATGATCGGTGGACTCGCCGTCAACCATTGGGCTGAAGAACCCATGGCAACGGCGGACGTGGATCTGGTGATCGCTTCCGAGAAAGTCGAGGAAGCAGCGGAAGCGTTGCGGAGTCTTGGCTTTTCGGAGAGCAGATTTCCGTGGTCCATCAATTTCAAGGGCGCATCGAAGGTTTCCATCCAGATAAGCACGGAAGACATGTATTTGGAATTTCCAGATCGTTCCGTTCCCGCACACGTTCACGGCATCCTCATGCACGTCGCCTCACTGAATGACACCCTCGCCGGAAAGCTTGCAGCTTATCTTGATCCCCAGCGGGGGCGCACAAAGAAGCTCAAAGACATTCTCGATATCGGACGCCTCGTCGACGCGCATCCGGACCTAACCACCGCCCTGCCTGAGGAGGTGCTCACCAAGCTCAACAACCCTTGATTCTCCCAACCTGACATCACGAAACCATGGCCATCCTCATTGACGAAAACACAAAGGTCCTCGTGCAGGGCATCACCGGCAGCTTCGGTGGAAGACACGCGCAGCTCTCGCTCGAATACGGCACCAAACTTGTGGCCGGCGTGACTCCGGGCAAGGGCGGTCAAAAGTTTGAGAATGTTGTGCCGATCTTCGACACGGTATCGCAGGCGGTGAGTGAAACGGGAGCGACGGCTTCCGCCATTTTCGTCCCGCCTCCGTTTGCGGCGGATGCGATTCTTGAAGCAATGGACGCAGGCGTGGAGCTGATCGTCTGCATCACCGAAGGCATTCCGGTAATGGACATGATGCGGGTGAAAGAAGCGCTGAAAGGTTCCAAATCACGTTTGGTAGGTCCGAACTGTCCCGGCCTTGTGACGCCGGGTCGCGGGGAGAAAAGCCATGGCGGCTGCCGGATCGGCATCGCTCCGGGATATATTCATAAGCGCGGAAATGTCGGCGTCGTTTCCCGCTCCGGCACCCTCACCTATGAGGCGGTCTGGCAGCTCACGCAGATGGGCTATGGCCAAAGCACCTGCGTCGGTATCGGTGGCGACCCGATCAACGGCACCTCGCATCTGGACGTGCTGGAAATGTTCAACAATGATTCCGAGACGGAGGCCATTATCATGATTGGTGAGATTGGGGGCACGGCGGAAGTCGAAGCCGCACGCTGGGCGAGGGATAATTGCAAGAAGCCCATCGCTGGCTTCATCGCAGGAGCCACCGCGCCTCCGGGACGGCGGATGGGGCATGCCGGGGCAATCGTGGGTGGAGATGAGGATACGGCTGAGGCAAAGAAGAAGATTTTGGCCGAGTGCGGCATCGGAGTGGCTGAGACTCCGAGTGAGATGGCCTCCAAGCTGATGGAAGTGTGGGGGAAATAGGCACCGCAGGCTTTTGGATTGCTGCGGTTCTTTTCCCCAGCTTTTTCAGTGGTGGCGTGGAGAGTGATCGCGCGGTAGTGACAGAGACTGTTTGAAGAGACGACCTCTTCGTGAGAGCTGCGAATGATCGTAGCAGTCCGAGAGCCTCCGGCGGTTGTGGTTCGTGCGCCGCAGGCTTTTGGACTGCTGGGGTTCTTTTCCCCAGCTTTCAGTGGTGGCGTGGAGACGGATCGCGCGGTAGTGACGGAGACTGTTTGAAGAGACGACGTCTTCGTGAGAGCTGGGAATAATCGCAGCAGTCCGAGAGCCTCCGGCGGATTGTGTTTTGCGTGAGGCGTGGTAGAACGGGTGATGAGCTCTCCTCCCTGGCCTCATGCGCCGCCTCATTGGTTGTTCAAGGCGGGGGTGTATTTCGTGACTGCTTCGACTTATCATCGTGAGCGGATTTTTGACTCGCCGGAGACCCTCGATAAGGTGACGGGGCTGCTGATCGAAACCGCGAGGGGATATGGGTGGACGCTTCGGGCCTGGGCGGTTTTTTCGAATCACTACCATTTTTTGGCTGAGTCCCCGGAAGAGGGTGGGCAGACGCTGCGGGAGTGGCTAAGGGAGTTTCACAGGTCGAGTGCGGTTGCGGTGAACCGGATCGATCAGACGGAAGGTAGGCGGGTCTGGATGAACTTCCGAGAGAGCTTCATTGATATTCAAACATCGTATTTGGCGCGGCTGAAATACGTGAACGAAAACCCGGTCCGGCACGGGCTGGTGGATTTGGCGACGCATTACCGCTGGTGTAGCGCCTCTTGGTTCGAGGAGAGCGCTCCGGAGAGCTTTCGGAAAAGCGTGGCGCGGTTTAAAACCGACCGCGTGAAGGTGGAGGATGATTACCAGGTGTAGCGCCGCAGGCTTTTTGACTGCTGGGGTTCTTATCCCCAGCTTTTCCGGGGGGGTTGCTGGAAATGGAGCTGATGGTAGTTACGCAGCGAGCCGGAATACTGCCTCTCCCTGAGAGCTGCGGATCACCGCAGCAGTCCGAGAGCCTCCGGCGGTTCAGTGGCTGGCGTGGTGGATGGCGAGAAGCTTGATTAGAAGGTCCTCGATAAACTCCAGCGGGATCTGATTGGGGCCGTCGGAGAGAGCGTTGGCGGGGTCCGAATGGACCTCCATGAAGAGGCCGTCTACTCCGGTGGCGACGGCGGCGCGGGCGAGGACGGGGGCAAGTTCACCATCACCACCCGTGGCTCCGCCGAGGCCGCCAGGGCGTTGGACGGAGTGGGTGGCGTCAAAGATGACTGGGATGTTTTCTTTGCGGAGCCAGTAGAGCGATCGCATGTCTGTGACGAGGTTGTTGTAGCCGAAGGTGGTGCCACGCTCGGTGATGAGGAAACGCTCACAGCCAAAGGAACGCATTTTGTCGGCGATGTTGATGCAGTCCCACGGCGCGAGGAACTGGCCTTTTTTTACGTTGATGACGCGGCCGGTTTTGGCTGCGGCCTCCAAAAGATCGGTCTGGCGGCAGAGGAAGGCAGGGATCTGCAGAAGATCGATGAACTCGGCGGCTATCTCAGCCTGCTCGGCGGTGTGGATGTCGGTGGTGACGGGAACTTTGAGCTCTTTGGAAATTTCACCGAGGATGCGGCAGCCTTCCTCAATGCCGGGGCCGCGGAAGGAGCTGACGGAGGTGCGGTTGGCCTTGTCAAAGGAGGCTTTGAAAACGAAGGGGGTGCCGGTGCGGTCGGTGATTTCTTTAAGCGAGCGCGCCATTTCCCAAGCGAAGTCCTCGTTCTCCAAGGCACATGGGCCAAGGATGAAAAATGGTGTCGGGCCGCCCACGGGGACGTTGGAAATTTGGAATGGTGTGAAGGGCATGGAGGTGGTTGTTGGAAGTTTATTCAGCTTCGTCCAAGGCGGATCGATAGAGCGGGATGAGATTTTTAAGGGCGGCGGCGAGGAGCTTCTCCTCGTTCTCAGTTAAATTTCCCTGGGTCTTGTTTCGCAGCATGCCCAGGGAGTCGATCACGGACTTGGCGGCACGCAGGTTCACGGCTTTGTCGCCAGTCTGGGGATTCGGGATCTGGCCTAGGAAAAGCCCGGCGTTCTGGGCCTGGAGGAGAATGAAATCGTTGAAGCGTGGATCGGCTTCGGGTGTGGATGGCATGCGCTGATTCTGGAGCTTGCATGGCGGAGGTCAAACCCTCGCTGAGCGAATCAGATTTCGGGATGGGGCTTGACTGGCTTTGTTGCGGGTTCCTACCTTTGGCCAGTGATGGAGTCGCGGTGACTCCTCACGACTGACACAACTTTTAAATACGAACGCTCCGTGGACCTCCAAGAAATCCGTCGCATTGTGGAATTGATGAATGAGCATGGGCTCACCCATTTCGATCTATCCAAGAAGGATTTTCATGTGAAGCTTAAGAAAGGTCCGGACATGGAGGAGCTAGGTGCCTTGTTCGCGAGCATGCCTTCGGCCCCGCAGCAGCACTATTCCGCCGCTCCACAGCAGGGGAATTCGGCACCGGCGGCGGCTGGTGGCGCAGCGGCTCCGGCAGCATCCGAGGGTGCTGAAATCACGTCTCCGATGGTTGGCACTTTCTACCGCAAGCCGGCACCGGACGCTCCGAATTTTGTCGGGGTCGGCTCGGCGGTTTCCGAAGGGCAAACGCTTTGCATCATCGAGGCGATGAAGGTGATGAACGAGATCAAGGCGGAGAGATCCGGCACGATTTGTGCGCTGGTCGCCGAAGATGGCAACCCTGTGCAATACGGAGACGTGCTTTTCCGCATCAAGTAATTCCACCTGCTCCCACTCATCCCAACGAAGATGTTCAAACGTGTCCTGGTAGCCAATCGCGGTGAAATCGCCCTGAGAATTATCCGCGCCTGCCGCGAGCTGGATATCGAGTCGGTGGCGGTTTATTCCGAGGCGGATGTCGATTCGATGCACGTGCAGCTGTCCGATGAGGCTGTGTGCATCGGGCCGGGCCCGAGCAAGGAATCCTATCTCAAGCCGGATCGGATCATTGCTGCGGCTGAAATCACTGGAGCTGACGCGATCCATCCGGGATACGGGTTTTTATCAGAAAACGCCCGTTTCGCAGACATCTGCACTAGCTCCGGCATCACCTTTATCGGGCCGTCGGCTGACATCATCCGGATGATGGGCGACAAGGCCACGGCGCGCGCGACGGCGGTTGCCAACGGGGTGCCGATCACACCCGGCTCGGAAATCATGGCGGATGCGGATGCCGCGTATGCCAAGGCGATGGAGATCGGCCTGCCGGTGATGATCAAGGCCACAGCTGGTGGCGGCGGGCGGGGCATGAGGGCCTGCTTCAAGGGCGAGGAATTCAAATCGCTTTTCCAGGCTGCCTCCAACGAAGCTCTCGCAGCCTTCGGGAACGGAGAGTGTTATCTGGAGAAACTGGTGCTCAATCCACACCACATCGAGTTCCAGGTCATCGCGGACTCCCACGGGAACTACATCCATCTTGGAGAGCGTGATTGCTCAATGCAGCGTCGCAACCAGAAGATCATCGAGGAATGTCCTTCACCATTGATCTCGGAGGAAATGCGCCAGCGGATGGGCAAGGCATCGGTGGATCTCATCAAAGCGATCAACTATCAGAACGCGGGCACCATCGAGTATCTCGTGGATGAGTCGGGGGAGAATTTCTATTTCATGGAGATGAACACCCGGATCCAAGTCGAGCACCCGGTCACTGAAGAAGTGATGGGTTGCGAGTTGATCAAGGAGCAGATCCGCGTTGCCGCAGGCGAGCCGCTTTCGAGGCACGTGCTGGAGGTGAATCCTCGCGGCCACGCGATCGAGTGCCGGATCAACGCGGAAGATCCATATAACAATTTCATGCCGAGTCCCGGGACGATTTCGCTGTGGTATGCTCCGGGCGGAAAAGGCGTGCGGGTTGATACCCACGTTTACTCCGGCTACTCGGTGCCGCCGTATTACGATTCGATGATCGCGAAATTGATCGTTACTGGAGCCACCCGGGAGATCGCCATCGCGCGGATGAAGCGCGCTCTTGGCGAGTTCATGATCCAGGGCATCAAGACCACGATCCCGTTTCAGCAGGAAATTCTGGCACATCCGGATTTTGCGGCAGGAACGTATGATATCGGTTGGGTTGCGAGATTTCTCGAAGAGAAAGGGCTGTGAAGAAATCGCTCCAGGAGGCAAGGCTCTACGGGATCGTGGATTTCGGCTACGCCCGGCCCGAGAATTTCGAGCGGTTGACCGCAGCTTTGTTAGAAGGTGGAGCGGATGTGTTGCAACTGCGTGCAAAGGGAATCGATCTGGAGGTGGTCAAGCGCGCTGCTCCGGGGTTGATCCGGCTTTGCCGGGAGGCGGGCGTGCCTTTCATCCTGAATGATTATCCGGAGCTGGCTTTACAGCTCGGCGCTGACGGCGTGCACGTGGGTCAGGACGATGGGTCGATTTACGGTATTCGTAGTAGGATCGGGACAGATATGATCATCGGGTGCTCCACTCACGGCCTCGGCCAAGCCAGGCAAGCTCTTGCTGATGGGGCGGACTACATCGGATTCGGCCCGCTTTTCCCGACTCCGACAAAGCTTGGCCGCCCCTCGATAGGTCTCGCCGATGTTGCCGAAATGGAGCAGGACGTCGGTTCTGGAATTCCGGCCTTCTGCATTGGTGGTATCAAGCCGGAGAATCTCTCTCAGGTGATTGAAGCGGGGGCGCGGCGGTGTGTGGTCGTCTCCCACCTGCTGCTGGCGGAGGATGTGGCGGCTGCCACGCGTGAGGTGAGGTTGGCTTTGGGAGGTTGAGTCAGTAAGGACATCGCTTGCGAAAACGCGGAACGGCCGCAGTTTCTACGCGAATTTTGTGACTCAGATACTCAAGGTCTTTTTAATTTTGCCGTTCCTCATCTGCTTCGCGTTCGCGAGTGCTGTGCCCGAGGAGCTTGCTGCGTATGTTCAGCGGGAGGAGCCGGAGAGCCGATGGGAGCTGGTCGAGAAAAACACGATCGGCGCGTGCGATTACTGGCGACTCCGGCTTACGTCGCAGGTTTGGAAGGGGAACAAGTGGGAGCACGATCTGGTTGTTTTCCTTCCGCAGGGCGTTGAGGCGACGGACAAGATGGTCCTGCTCAACGAGGGCGGGCGATTCAGGCCTGAGGGGCTCGTCTATGGCGCGATGATGGCGACGAAAATGCAGGCTCCGTTCGCGATCCTGCTGGGAGTGCCAATGCAGCCATTGTACGGCGGCAAGTATGAGGATGATCTAATCGCCGAAACGTTTGTGAGATATCTTGAGACGGGCGATGCCAGCTGGCCGTTGCTTTTTCCAATGGTGAAGAGCGGGGTAAGGGCGATGGATGCAATCCAGGACTTCAGCGGGAAGGAATGGGAGCAGCCAACCGAGTCGTTTCTTGTAACCGGAGCTTCGAAGCGCGGGTGGACGGCCTGGCTGGCGGCTGCCGCTGATCCGAGGGTGATTGCGATCGCGCCGGTGGTGATCGATCTTTTAAACATCCCCAGCCAACTGGAGCTGCAGATGGAGCGTTACGGCAGGCCGAGCAAGCAGGTCGATCCGTATGCGAAGCGGGGTCTTCTGCCGCTGGGTGAGACTGAGCGAGCCAAAAAACTTTGGCGGATGGTCGATCCCTACAGCTACCGTGAAAAGCTCACGATGCCGAAGATGATCCTGCTGGGGACGAACGATCCGTATTGGAACACCGACGCGCTGAATCTCTACTGGGAGGAGATACCGGGGGAAAATCACATTTCATACACGCCAAACGTGGGTCACGATCTCCGGGAGAAGTCATTGGGCGGAAAACGCGAGCAGATCCCCGCCAAGTATCTCAATAACCTCGCCGCTTTCGTGCGGTCGCAGTTCGGTGGGGAGCCACTGCCGGAGATCAACTGGAGTCATAGCAATACTGGCGACGGTGACTACCGGATCGAAGTGACCTATGATGAAGTGCCGAAGCAGGCTCGGCTGTGGGTTGCGACTTCGCCGATCAAGGATTTCCGCAAGGCTCGCTGGGAGTCGCGCGAGGTGGAGGTGACCTCCGGCGAGCCGGTAACCGCGACGGTGGAGGAGCTGGCGGAAGGCTACATCGCTTTTTTTATGGAAGTTAACTACGAGGTGGACGAGATACCGCTGTGGCTGGCCACACAGATGCGCTTTGGCGGGAACTAGCTGCGGTCTCAGGGCCCGGCTAGGAGCGCGTCAACGGTGAGTTCGACAAACGATCCGGGGAGGCCAGTGTATTGGATCTTACCTTCTTGATCGAGAACGAAGACTGAGGGGCGGGAGGTGATGCGGTAATCCTGGGCGAGCTTGTCGGCGGGGTCGTGGATGTTGTTCCACATGATTGAGTCATCGGCCTGCAGGGCGCGGAGGCGATCCAGAGGCTCGGGGGTGATGCCGATGACGATGACGGGCTTGTCCCTGAAGTGGGTGACGAGCTTGTTGGTGAGCTCGATGACTTTGTCTGTCTCGGCCATCTGTGCGTCCCAGAAAAGCAGTACCACGATCTTGCCCTTGAGCTCTGATATTTTAACCGGCCTGCCGGCGACATCGGTGCCGCTTAACTCAGGGGCGTTGCGGCCTTTGACGAGGTGGCGGATGACGAACAGCTCGTCGCTGGCAACGTCGGCGACGGTGCGATCACCGATCGTTGTGTCAGCGCTCTGGATGATAGCTTTGCGCAGGTAGGTGAGGCGCTTCTGCATGATCTCCGCCTCGTCGCCCAGGTTTTTCAGCAGCAGCGCGGCTCCAAGTGCTGCGACTCCCTGCACGCTTTGGTCGGGGTGGGTATCTTGGATTTTCTCCAGCAACGAGATGGTCTGGAGGTCGCCGCCATCGATCAGTGCAATGACGAAGGGCGTGATCTCGGGATGATTGAGATGACTCTTTTCAAAGGTCTGAATGACGAGCTGGCGCTGCGGGACAAAGGCCGGGGCGGGTGCTCCGTTTTCATCCGTGGTGGTGAGGTCGCGGGTGAGATTGAGGAAAAAAGCTCCGTAGGGGATGGTCCAAGCTTCCTTGAGGGCACCGGAAATCGTGGGCCAGAGCTGCTTCGCGGTTTCTGCGGGATCCGGGCGTTTTCCGATCTGCGCCTGCCGTTCCTCGGGAGTGGTGGCGAGCTTCATCGAGAGCACCCATTCTTTGTTCGAGAGCTCATAGACCCGTTTCACCCGCTCCGCCTCAGCGGTGCTGGCGCGGGCGTGGAGGGACAAAAGGATGAGAAACAGGATTAGGAATCGCGGCATGAAATGAGTTGAAAAGTGAACGTTTTTTCAGGACCAGTGCCATTGGAAATCGACTTGGATATCCGGGTGGATGGAGTGATGGACGGGGCAGCCCCGGGCGGCGCTTTCGAGGAGTTTCCGCTCCGGATGATCCGCCGCGACGGGCATGTGCAGCTCGACCTCGAGTCTGGCGATACGGCGGGGAGTGTCATCCGACATGTGCTTCCGGACCTCGACGCGGAGCCCCGTGAGCGGAATTTCTTTCCGTTGGGCGACGATGCCCATGACGGTGGCCATGCAGGAGCCTAGGGCGGTGGCGAGCAGATCGGTCGGCGAAAAGGCCTCGCCCCGGCCGTTGTTGTCCACCGGCGCGTCGGTGCTGATGGTGTTTCCGGAGGGGCCGTGGGTGGCGGTGCAGCGGAGGCCGCCCTCGTAGTGGATATTGATTTTGACCATGGCGGTTCAGTCTTCGGGAAAGGTCTCTTCGAACTCGTTGATTCCGTCCTCAATGCTTGGCTCTATCTTGGACAATACAATGCGAAATCCGTAATAGGGGCCGCGAAAACTGGAAGGGACGGGATTTCTCCATCCGATCAGGAGATTTTCCTCCAAATACGTGTTCCAGCCCCCGCCGCGGACGATGCCAAGGGAGCCGGTGGCGGTGGTCGAGATGTCATCGGCAACCCATTCGTGGACGTTACCACTGATGTCGTGGAATCCGCGCTCGTTGGGCGAGAAGGAACCGACGGGAGCGGTGCGGGGAAAGCCATCGAAATAGTCTGGGATGACGCCCTCAGCGGTGATGCCGGGGAGGTCGGCGGCGGAAGAGTCTGCATAGTTGGCGAAGCCACCGGGCGGAGGCCAGTCGGAACCCCATGGATAGATGGGCGGCTTGTTGGCATCCCGCTGACCAGGGCCATCACCAAGTTCGAAATCGAGGCCGGCCATCCGGCTCCACTCGATATCGGTGGGCATGCGGTAGTGGTGGGACTGCGCGATGAGCTCCTCCTGGCGCTCCCGCTCGGTGAGCCATTCGCAAAAAGCCCTAGCGTCTTCGCGGGAAACGTAGATGATCGGGTGGTCGGGGTTTTGATCAAAACCTGGCAGTGCCGGTGGTGGATCACCGGTGGATTGGGTAAACTCCTGATAGTCTTTGACGCGCGTTTCCCAGATCGAGGCCATCAGGTTCGGGCCGAGGGGCACGAACTTCATTCCGATGCTGTTCTCCCACGTCTTGCCAAAGACGACACCGGCGCTTTTCTCTAAAATGGCGCTGAGTGGCAAGTTTTCGCCGGCGTTGACGCGAGTGTTCAGGGTGAGCGGCTTGAAACCTTCCAAGACGATGAGGAGCTCCACAGCTCCGGGACGTACTTTGGGAATCAGGAGTGTGTCGTCGGTCGCGCCGACGGCGAGGCCGTTCATGTAGATATCCGCGCCTGGCGGAGCGGTGGTAATTTGGATTCCGCCGTAGATGTATTCCCGCACCCGGATCTGGAAGGGCTTGAGCTCTTCGCGCCGGGCGCGCTCGCTCATGGTGGAACCTTGAAACGCTTCGTCCCGAACACCGACCACCTCATGGTCAGGGGTGAGGAAGCCATTGCGGATGCCGCCGCCACGAAGCCAGTCGGTAAAGGCGATGATCTCGGGCTGCGGTGCGAGAACGACTTCGGTTGGTTTTCCGTTTTCTGAGATGGTGAAATATTCGATGGAACCCTCGGAACGTTTGGAAGACTCCAGAAAACGCTGCCAGATCCTTTTGTTGATGAAGCCGGAGGTGATGTGCTCTTCACCGCTGGGCAGGTATTTCAGCCCGAGGTGGTCCTCCCATTTTTCACCGATGAGGGGTGGTGAGAAATTCAGCAGCTCGCCGAAGATGAGCATAGGGTCTTTGACCGCTTCTTCAGTGACTGTGGCGGTGATTGTGAATGACCGGTAGCCGTTTTTTCTCACGACGTAGCTGACCTCGCTGCCGATTGGGGCGCGGAGCGTGGAAGTGGGCGTGATGCCGATGAGGGTGCCGTCCTCTTCGAAAACTTCCGCACCCTCCGGCGTAGTAACGACCCGGAGCATCCCGAGGGCGGCGACGGCTTTAGGGGGCTCGGGCTGTTGGTTCCATGGTGCCCAGTCGCTGCCTTTGATACCTTCCCATGAGGCCCAGGCGGAGAAGCCGAGGAGAATGAGAGTGGTGGCCCAGATCGAGGCGCCGCTGTACCTCCTGCGCTTGCCGCGTTTGAGGTTTTGGAGGGCATGGGCGAGTTCGCCGGCGGTGGAGATTTTTCGCCTGCTGATTCGAGGCTCGCAGACCTCACAGATGATCTTGTTCAGCTCCAGCCAGCGTTTGCGTTCCAGGCCCGTCGGCAGCTCGTCCGGGAGCTCTGGGAAATCGAGGCGGTCCTTACCAGTAGCGATCTCATAAAGAACTTTTCCGAGGCTGTAGACATCGGCTTGGGCTGAGCCGGGGCCTTCCGGAGGGACGAAGCCCTCGGTGCCGACAAAGGTGCGCTGATCGCGGGCGGCGACGAGGCCGATATCCGCCAGCTTGGCCTTGCCGTTGACGAAAATGACGTTGGAGGGTTTGACATCGCGGTGCGCCAAGCCGCGCTCGTGCAGGTGCTCCAAGGCCTCGGAGAGCCTCACGCCAACATCGATGCAAAGGCCGGTCTCGAGCCGGACGCCCGCTGTTCCATCGGGGCGGAGGGTGCGCGCCTCGTACTCGATAGGGTTGATGTCCTGGCCGGTGCGGAGGTCGTCTCCCAGTTCCATTACGTAGTAGTAAAAGGAGACGCCATCGGGGCTGCGGCCGACGTGGAGGATGTTGACCAGCCCGGGGTGGTCCCGGGAGATCGGCTCGAATTTCAGGATGCCTTCGAATTCGCGTTCGAAGGTTCGCTCGTCGTCGAAATCCTCCCGCCAGACGACTTTCACGGCGCGGAGGGCTCCTGTCACCCCTCGCGCCATCCACACCTCACCGTAGGCCCCGCCGCCGATTTTCCGAAGAACGTCGTGGTCGGGGATATTGGGATGGGTCCGGATTTTTGGCGGCATCGGTTACTCGATCTCGTCTTCAAGCTTGGTCAGCTCCTTTTTCAAAACGGCACCGACGCGGTGTTTTGCCAAGTAAACCTGGGCCATGCTGACATCCAGCTTGTCCTGCACTTTTTTCGCATCCCATTGCTTGATGACGTAGAGGTCGAAAATCTGATATTGTTTCGGTGAAACCTGGGCTTTGACCCGGGCCAGCGCGGCGTCTGCGACGTTTTTCTTCCACTCCACGTCCCAGAGCCGCGACAGCACATCCCCGTTTGGATCCTCGACGCGGTCGATGACAGCGGTCTTGCGATCGTCGTCCCATTCGCCGCCGACCATGGCGGTGTCCTTCTTGCGTTTGCGGAACTGGTCGTTGATGCGCCAGCGGGTCATGTTCATCAGCCAGGTCTTGAAGGAGCCCTGCTCGGGATCGTAGAGCTTCTTTTTGCTCTGCTTGGCAATGGAGAGAATCGTTTCCTGGACGCAATCGAACGCTTCCTCGGGGCGAAGGCCAGCTTTGATCGCCACGGAATAGATCAGGCGCCAATAGGTCTGATAAAATTCATCCCAGGTGCGCTGGTCCTCCCAGTTGTCGAGACGAGCGATCAGGCTCTTGCGGGTTTTCGCGTAAGCCGAGGCAATTACGGCGTCTGTTTCCTTGGGGCTTTCCTCTTCATCATCTGACATTGGGACTGGTTTACCACTTAAGGGGGGGGCTGTCTTTCTCCAAACTTCAGTTTTTAGCGGCTGTTGATTGTTACACAACAAAGCCGTTTTGCGGTGCTTCTAGGCTTTCCCGCATGGTGCGGTCCCAGAAATAGCGACGAAAGATCACCTTGATGGCAGCGGAGAGTGGTACGGCGAGGAGTGCTCCTACAAAGCCGCCCAATACCAGGGACCAAAACAGCATCGAGAAAATGACGGTCAGCGGGTGCAGGCCCACGGAATCCCCGACAATTTTCGGAGCTGTCACCAGCGAGTTGATCTGCTGGACGGAGAAAAAGATTAACACCACGAACCCGACATAAGGCCACGGCTCCAGCCCGAAAGGGTGCGAGGTCTGGGCGTGCAGGTATCCGATAATGCAGGCGGGTATCAGGCAGAGGATATTTCCGATGTAAGGAACGACTCCGAGGATGGCCATGAAAACTCCGATCAATAGCGCGTAAGGGAGGTCGAAAAGAAATAGGGCGACCCCGACGAGGACGCCGTCGATCATTCCAACCAGCACCTGGCCGCGGAAGAAGGAGATGAGGTAACCATTGATTTCTTGGAGAGTGCCAACGAGTTCCGTCTTGAAGCGGGAAGACTTGAGGGGGACGTATTCGTGCCAGTGATCGCGAATCGAGACGGAGTCTTTGAGAAAAAAGAATAGGTAGATGGGCACCATGATCATGCCGATGGTCAGGGCGAGGAAGCCGAAGACCTTGGACGAGCCGACGCGCAGCCAGCGGCGGGCGGTTTCGATGATGACGCCTTGATACTCAAACAACATCCTGCCGCCCCGTGTGCGCCAGAAGAAGTCGAGGGATTCGGGCGGTGGTGAGCCGTTGGCGTAGGCAATAGGTTCTCCTTGGTCTGTCGTCTCGGTGAGCAGCCAGCCGATTGGCCCGCCCTTGTTGTTCTGGCTGAGGTTATACAGGGAGCGGGCGAGCGCGGGGGCCAGATCCGGCTCCGAGCTGAAAACCTCAGTCTCCGGGTCTGGAACCACGACCGGCTCGACGGCCGGAGGCTCGTCTTCGTCTAGGACGACTGCGGAGATCACCTTTTTCTGGATTTCCGGCTTGCTGAAGAGTGTCCGGACGAAGGTTTTGCCACCTTGGACCGCCGGGAGAACTGCAGCGACCAGCAGAGTGATTGCCACCAGCGTCGCCAAGAAAACCGTTAGCACCGCCCACAGTCGCCTGAGTCCCCTTCGCTCCAGCCAGCGCACCACCGGCTCCAGGAGATAGGCGATAATCCCCGCGACGATGAGAGGAACGAGCACCGGTTGGAGGAAACCGAAAATTTGCCCGACTAGCCAGACCATCCCGACGAGCAGCGATCCTAGCACCAGGATTGCGAGGCCCGTGGCCGCGCTCCACAGCGTCTTCAGCTGGAATCGTGTGGGATATTTCATTCCTGCGCTTGTGTTAGCGGGCAGGAACGGGCTCCACAATCTTTATATATGGCACGTTGGGCTCCGCCTAGGAGGGAGGATCAGCCATGGTGGCAGGGTCGAGGGCGGCGCTTAGCTGATCGCGGGTGACTCCGAGTTGCGGAAGTTTTTCCTCACATAGCTGGCGGACGGTGCGGCCACTGGTGACGGATTCCTTGGCGATCGCGGCGGCGGTGTCATAGCCGATCAGGGGCACGAGGGAGGTGACCATAGAGAGAGAAAGCTCGATCAACTCCTCGCAGCGTTGCTCGTTGGCGGTGATACCGGAGATGGTTTTCTCGGCAAACGCGGTGCTGACGTTGGAGAGTAGGCGGATGGATTCGAGTACTGTCTGGCCGAGGACGGGCATGAAGACGTTTAGCTCGAAGTGGCCGTTGGCACCGCACCAAGTGACGGTGGTGTGGTTGCCGAAGACACGGGCCGCAACCATGGTGACTGCCTCCGCAAGGACGGGATTGACTTTTCCCGGCATGATTGAGGAGCCGGGTTGAATGGCGGGAAGACTGATCTCACCGATGGCGCAGCGCGGGCCGGAGCCGAGGAGACGGATGTCATTGGCAATTTTGAAAAGGCTGGTGGCGATGGTGTTGAGCTGCCCGTGGGCTTCGACGAGGGAGTCGCGGGCGGCCTGGGCTTCGAAGGAATTCTCCGCAATCCGGAACTCAAGACCGGTCCGCTCGTTGATGAAGGCAATGGCGGTCCCAGGAAAATCCGGATGGCGGTTCAAGCCGGTGCCTATGGCGGTGCCGCCGAGGGGTAGCTCCAAGAGGGTCTCGATGGCTTTGCGGCAGCGGCCGATGCCACGCTCCATTTGTTTGGCATAGCCGGAGAACTCTTGGCCCAGCCGCATCGGCGTGGCGTCCATAAGGTGGGTGCGGCCAATTTTGAGGATGTGGTGGAATTCCCGGGCCTTTTCCGAAAGTGCCTTCTGGAGAGACTCCAGAGCAGGCAACAGGGAGTCGCGGAGCTGCACGCAAGCGGCGATGTGGATGGCGGTGGGGAAGGTGTCGTTTGAAGATTGCCCTAAATTGATGTGATCGTTTGGGTGCGCGGGTTGGCGTGAAGCGAGTGGCTTGTCGGCGAGCTGAGAACAGCGGTTGGCGATGACCTCGTTGGCGTTCATGTTGGTCGAGGTGCCGGAGCCGGTCTGGTAGACGTCGACAGGAAAATGAGCGTCATGTTTCCCCTCGGCGACCTCGCGCGAAACTTGGGCGATGAGATTCGCTAGGTCGGCCGGTAGGATGCCGAGTTTATGATTCGCCCGGGCGGAGGCCTCTTTGATCAGGCCGTAGGCGTGGATCAGCGCTGGATCCATGGTCTCGCCGGAGATCGGGAAATTCTCGATTCCGCGCTGGGTGGAGGCTCCGTAGAGGGCGGTTGCGGGTACCTGCAGCTCACCCATGGAATCGTGCTCAAAACGCTTTTCAGGCATCACACACAAGACCGCGAGCAGGGCTGTCACGCAACCTGGAAAAAGGGGGGCAAAGATTCCGAGGGAATATCCGTAGGCCCAGTGTATCCTACCGACATGATGAAAAAACTTCTGCTCGCCTTGTGCCTCGTGTTTCCGGGGTTAGCTTCCTGTGAACCTGAAAACAAAATGGATGCAAACGCAAAACAAGCCGCGAAGGCGCCTGAAGTTCCCGAGGGTGCAGAAGTGCTGACGCTGGGGGCAGGCTGCTTCTGGTGCATCGAGGCCGCTTACAACCAGATCGATGGTGTTTATGCTGCGGTGTCGGGCTACATGGGTGGCACGGTGAAAGATCCGACTTACGAGATGGTAGTGGACGGTTCCAGCGGCCATGCGGAAGTGGTGCAGGTCGTCTATGATCCGAAGAAGATCAGCCCGGAGAAGGTGCTCGCCTGGTTCTGGGAGATGCATGATCCCACCACTTTGAATCGCCAGGGCAACGATGTCGGCCCACAATACCGGTCGGCCATCTTTTACCACACCGAAGAGCAGAAGGCGGTGGCCGAGGCTTCAAAGAAGGCTGCGCAGGAGGATTTTGACAAACCCATCGTCACCGAGATCACTAAGGCCTCGACATTTTATCCGGCCGAGAATTATCACCAAGGCTATTACTTCGCCAACAAATCCAAGAACGGTTATTGCAAGTATGTGGTTGAGCCAAAGCTGAAAAAGCTGAAACTCGATCACTAAGAAGCCCCATGGCCCTGCATTGTCCCCACTCAATCGCCGCCCTCGCCGTATTTTTCAGCGAACTCAATATCTCGAAACTGGACGTTCTCGGGGACATCTATTCTCCCGGAGTCGAGTTTTGTGATCCGATCAACGAGGCTCGGGGAATCGGTCAACTCCGTGGGGTTTACGCGGATCTTCTGAAGCGTAAGCACGATCTGAATATCGCTATAGAAGATGCGCATGGTGATGAACGCACGGGCTTTTTGCTGTGGAAGATGACATACAGCGCCCGGGGAGGGGAGCGTGAGATCAGCGGCATCAGCCATGTGGCCTTCGCCAGCGATGGGCGGATTTCCCGGCAGCGGGATCATTGGGACGCCTCGTGGTCGATCTATGGTGAGTTTCCGCTCACGGGCTGGTTGATGAAGCGGCTCCGCAGAATTGTTGCGACACACCGGCAGTGACCAGCGGAATTTCATCCGCAGGAAGGGCTGGCATGAGGCGTGCATCACAGTTTGCCGTTACCTTGGGTTGCAAAGTCGAGCAACCGTCGCTATGAAATCGCATCCCGAGTTGCGCGTGTTGATCGTCATCCGTTTCATATAAACTGTTTCACCCAAACCTGACTTTTCTCATGCCGGACGTATGCCTTTATTTTCAAGTTCACCAGCCTCACCGTCTGCTCCAGACGCGGCCGAAGAACAAGCCGTTCGGACCTCCGTATGAGGACGACGCGCTCAACAGGGAGATCCTGAACCGGGTCGCGGACAACTGTTACCTCCCTGCCAACGAGATGTTTCTCCGCCGGATCGAGGAGAACCACGGGCTGTTCCGGATGGCACTGTCAATCACTGGCACGGCCATCGAACAGTTCCGTAGATTTCGCCCTGACGTGCTGGAGTCGTTTCAAAATCTCGTGGCCTCGGGGGGAGTCGAGCTGCTTGCGGAGACGTATCACCATTCGCTGGCCTTCGTGCATTCAAACAAGGAGTTCGACCGCCAGGTGGACATGCACCTCGAACTGATGGAGGAATGCTTCTCGGTGCGACCAAAAGTTTTCCGGAATTCCGAGCTAATTTATAACGACGCGATTGCCGCGAAGGCCGAAACATTGGGTTTTGAAGGAGTCATCGCGGAGGGCACGCCGAGCTTTACCGGCGACCATTCGCCAAACTACCTCTATCGGGCACCGGACACCGCTCGGATCAAGACCTTGTTGAGAAATCACGCGCTCTCGAACGATCTCGCTTTCCGTTTCTCTGATCCCTCTTGGTCTGCCCATCCGCTGACGTGGGAAAAATTTGCGGATTGGATCAACAGCTCTCCGGGCGATGTGGTGAATCTTTTCATGGACTACGAATCGATCGGCGAGCACCAGAAGGCGGAGAACGGTATTTATGAATTCTGGCAACGGGTTCCTGCGATTCTGATCGAGACCGGCTCCCAGTGGGTGACACCTTCCGAAGCCGTGTCGATTTACCGCGCGGCGCGGGAGTATGATTGTGGCAGCGTCACCTCATGGGCGGATTCCGAACGCGATCTTTCCGCTTGGACGGGAAATGCGATGCAGCAGGAGGCGATGGACGCTGTTCATGCTTTAGAGGACTCCGTGCATGCAACCAACGATACGGATCTTATCGATACTTGGGCACGGCTACAAACCTCAGATCACTTCTACTGGATGTCCACCAAGGGAGGCACTGACGGGGAGGTTAAGCATTATTTCTCGCCGTATCAAAGCTCGCAAAAAGCTTTTGAAATCTTCATGAGCGCCCTCGGCGATTTGACAAAACAGATCGAGGCGAATGCCGGAGTCGCTGGGTGACTCACCGCCAGCGGGTCACTGGCGGCTCCGCGTAATCGTTCCAAAGGCGCTCGAGGAAAACCTCGTCAGGCGCGCCATCGCTGAGGACGAAGCGGTATGCGGAGCGGTAGCTCTTGCCATGGTCGATTCGCATTGGACCGGCGATCTGAGGGGCAAAGCTGATAAACGGCTCCGCTGGGTGCACCCGCAACGGCTGGGGTGCACGGAAATTTTCTGGATGGCCTAGGATCGCGATTCCCGCCTTCCCTTCAGCCGCGGGTCCACTCATTGCGATCCATTTAGCAGGCTTCGAGTTAGCGGCCTCACGGTCGGTCAAGCCTTCGGAAGTTAGAAAATCCGCATTCGGCTTACCATCCCATGCCCCGAGCCCGCGGATGCCGATCCCGCCGTAATGATGCTTGGGGAGCGTCAGATCATGATCTCCCGCCATCGTTTGCTCGGACACAAGCTCCACTAGATGATAGGGCTTCGCTTCGTCGTCGATGGCAAAAACTTTCACCGTCCAGCGTTCGTTTAGCGCTACGATTGGCTCGCCCGAGCTGAGATCGACAAATTCGTTCTGGGCTTCGACGCCCGCATGGACCGGGCCGCTCCACGAGTGATCGATAGACTTGCAATCCACCTTCCCCCGTCCCTGGCCCATGTTCCAAAAATCTGTTTCCCGTCCTTGGAAAAGCGCGTGGGTCCAGGCGGTCCAGATGCCGTGATGGTGGAGGTGGTTGTGCGGGTAGTCGTCGGTTACTACGTTTCCAGTAGGTGTCAACAGTGGGTGGAGATAGCCGCCGCGGAGGTAGATTGGCTCGATCTCCTCACGAGGAGGCGCAGTGGCTTTACCTTGAAAAGTGGTCACGGACTTACCTCGATGCGCGAACTCGACCTTATTTTCTTTCTCTTGCGCTGTCACGGTTTCGGCTGCGGCGGTAGGCAGTGAGATAAGATCAAAAGTAGTGGTCTCTCCGGCGACGAGCCTTGGTAGGATAAAAGTTGCGGTGCCCTCGTCCGAAATCTGGAGCGGGAGGCTGTCCCCTTCCGCAGATTTCAGGGCGGGGTTCTCAGGAACTTCCGCCGGGAGGGGAACCGTCACAACCGTTTGAATCCGATCGTGAGGACCGGCCTGAACCTCCAGGATTGCTGCGGCACACGGAGCCGCGAGAGCGACGAAGAGGAGGAGGCTTTTCATCACGAGAGATTAACGGGTGGTGGATCAGAAACTTTCAGGGTTCAGGTGCGAGATCGGGGCGGTTCTGGCGGGTCCGCTCGATGGCTTGCTCTTTTCGCCAGTCCTGGATTCTGGCGTGATGGCCGCTGACGAGGACGTCTGGGACTTTCAAACCCCGGAAGTCGATCGGCCGGGTGTAGCAGGGAGCTTCCAAGAGTGATGGATCGGTAAAAGATTCGTCGATGGCCGAGCGTTCGTCGCCGAGAGCGCCGGGGATGAGTCGGATGACCGCATCGCAAAGAACGGCGGCGGCGAGGGCTCCATTGGTGAGGACGTAGTCGCCAATGGAGATTTCCTCATCGATCAGGGAGTCGATCACGCGGTGGTCGATCCCTTCGTAGTGGCCGCAGACGATGAGAAGGTGCGCTTCGCCCGAGAGTTCCTGGACGCGGGCCTGCTTGAGCGGCTTTCCCTGCGGAGTCATAAGGATGACGTGAGTGTTCTCCTTTTTCAGCGCCTCAATGGCAGCGAAAAGTGGCTCCGGCTTGAGCACCATGCCCGGGCCGCCTCCGCACGGTGAGTCATCCACGCGCTTGTGCTTGTCCTCGGACCAATCCCTCAGCTGGTGCGCCCGCACCTCGACGAGCCCCGCCTCCCGGGCACGCTGGATGATCGAGTCATTTAGCGGCCCTAGGGCGATTTCGGGGAAGAGGGTGAGGATGTCGATGGTCATGAGGTGAAATCAGCAAGGAATTCGGATTCAGGAATAACCGCAGAAATTGTCAGGCTTTCCCGGGCACGAGTGCATGCGACGTAGAGCAAGTGCCGCTCAGTGGTGTAAACCTCATCTAAATCGCCTTCATCTGTGATTGCTTCCACCCGCTCCTGAAGCGGGATGATCTCGTCGTCACAAGCCATGACAATGACCGCCCGGAATTCCAATCCCTTGGCGAGGTGCATCGTCGAAAGGGCGACACGGTTCGCCTCGGGCGCGCGAGTGCGCTCCAACTCCGCCCATTGGACACCTGCTTTTTTTAGAGCGGCTCTTGCTCGGGGAAGCTGTGCATCACTGCGTACGAAAATGCCGATCTCTCCTTCCAGAAAGCCGCTCTCGATTTTTTCCAGAATCTGCTCGGAGACGAAATCGATCTCAGCGTCTTTGGAATCGTGGGTTTCTACAGTCGGATCGGGGCCATCGAAGAGTGAAACCGTGCCTCGCCTGGATTCCGTTTCTCCTTCCAAGTCCCTGAGTTCCGAAGGTAAAAGTCTGTCCGCCTGTTTCCGGATGGCGTGCGAAGTGCGGTAATTCACTCGGAGCGTGTGCGATCTGCCTCTGACATCCAAGCCGAGGTCTTTCCAAGAGAAGGGGTGTTGAAAAATGCGTTGGCCAATGTCACCTGCAAGGAAGAGGCCGTCCGGCTTCGCGCCAGTAAGCGCGGCAAGGTACCGCAACTGGGGGACGCTTAGATCCTGGGCTTCATCGACGATGGCGAAATCAAAGTTTCTGTCAGGATCTGTGGTCAGAGCTGCATACATGCCTGCGGTCGTTATGAGATTCCGTTCTGACAGAGCAAGTTTCACTCCGGCCATTATTTCCCAAAGCGGCTGGCGTTGCTTGGCGCCTAAGCGAGTTTTCCGGCCAGTGCGTGGCACGGCGAGATAGTCTTCAAGTGAGGTGATCTGCCATGCGTCAACGATGTGCTTCCATTCGCTGAAGAGAAACCGGTCCGAGAACGAATGATTGGCCACTTTGCCCGAGACGTGCCGAATCAGAGACTCGATCTTATCGTCATCCGCGAACTCCATGCCTGGAAGTTTTTTATCGAACTCTTCGGCGGCGAATCCGTCGAGTGCCTTAACCTCAATGCGGGCAAGCAGCTCTGAATCCTTTCCGAGCAGCCTGTTGAGTTTCAGCTCCAATAGGGAGGCAAGCGCGGGAGAGAAGGTTGTAAGCAGAACGCGAGCGCCGGGGTTGTCCTTGAGCAATTTGGCGGCACGATGGAGAGCCACGATTGTCTTGCCGGTTCCAGCGGAGCCAGTGATGCGAGCAGGACCGCTGTAGGATTTTTCCGCGTAGTTTCGCTGGGAGGGGTGGAGAAAGACCGTCCATTTCTCCCAAGGATATTCGAGAGCAAGCTCCAGTTCTTTCTCGTCCTTGATCAGGCGGAAGCGCCGTTGCGCATCGGGATGAGCGAGGCCGTCGTTGGATCCAGCGTGTTTGACCGGCTGCGGTTCGTTACCGGTCGCCAGCTCCAGCAGGGCCTCCGCAGCTTCTTGCGGAAGATGAGCCGCGAGATCGAGCAGTGAGGATTCAGTGGCCCTGCGAACGTCTTCCATCCATTCCGGAGGGACTCCGTAGGAAAGAAGAGATTCCTCGGAGATGTCCAAAAAGAGCTTCGTTTCGACAGATGTCCCGACCTCCGTCTGCACGTAAACCGGGATCTCCTGCACCAGCTCGCGAATCTCCACGATCTGCAGCGCGCCAGTCTTGGGATGGTTGGTGATCTTCCGTTTTTCCGCCCAACCGTATGCTATGTCATGGTGGCCGACATAGCAGACAAGGAGGCTTCCTCCAGAGCGGTGGAGGATTAAGCGGATGTCACGGCTGACCCGGGCTGACCAGAAATCGGGATCTTTGGCATTCTCCAGCCGGTGCATTTGCAAGCCAGGATGCGAAGGGTCGATCTGCAGATCGAACACGGACGTTTTCACCGCCTTTTGCTCCTGCGTGGTGAGGCGGGTAAGACTGTCTGTGAAGGTATCCGCGAGGAGAAAGTTCATGGATGGAGGTTCAAGGAAGTTTGCCACGGTTTGCTAATTTATGAAAAACTAGGCAAGCTGGCTTTAAGTGGAGGGTCGAGCTTCCGTGAAATCCGGCATGATCCGCTTCATGTATTGGTCAAAAAGTGGAACCGTGAATGCGGTGTCTCCATAAGAAGGACTCCAAACCATACCCTTGCTGATCAGGTGGTTCCGGAGCTGTGCGCTGGTCTGGACGGATTTACCCAACTTGTCGGCGATATCCCCGGAGCGGTGGGGGCCGGGGCCTATTTCTGCCATGGCACGCAAGTAATCTTTCTCCTTGGGTGTTAATCGGTCGAAACGGACATGGAAAAAGCCTGCGTCGAGAGCCGCTACCGCCGTAATGGAAGCCGATTCGACATCCGCGAGTGTGATGGGGGCTTCATCGGCGGCATCCCACGAGTGTTTTCCCCACTCCTGGAGAAAATAAGGATAGCCTTGGGTCTTCTCGAGAATAAACCTGACAGCGTCCTCCTCGAAGTCCGCGCCCTCCCCCTGAGCCGGATTGACGATCGCATCCCGCGAGTCTTTGGAGTTCAAGGGACCGATGAATGGAAAATCAAAAAGCCGTTCCGCGTACGATTTCGCCTTTCCCAGCCGACCGGGTAGCTGCGGCAAACCAGCCGCCACCAACATCACAGGAAGATTTCTTTGAGCCAGTCTGTGCATCGCCATGACGAGCGCACCCAGTTCGTCCACTGCCACATACTGGAGTTCATCGATGAAAATTACCAACGCAGTGTCCGCCTTCCGCGCAGCCTCTCCTGTTGCTTCAAGCAAGTCTTGAAGGTCGCTCTCCAGATCGCCGTTGTCCGCGAGCCCCTGTTCAGGATCAAAGTCCAGCCCCACCTCAAGATCCGCGTATTTGATTTTCAATGCCTTGGAAAAGCCCGCGAGCGCCCGCAGGGCCCGTGTCGCCATTTCTTTGGCTCGCTCGTTGCGGGACAATTTCAACAGAGCCTGCCGGATTTGCGGAGCGAGCAAGGCGGGAAGCGAACGTCCTTCCGGTGCTTCCATCCGTAATGTCTGCATGCCCTTGGCCTCCGCATCAAGACGCATCCTATCGAGAAGCACCGTCTTCCCCACCCCCCTCAAACCGATCATCATCTGGCTCTTCGCCTGTCGCCCGATCCGAATCCGTTCGATCGCGATGCGGACTTTTTCGCGTAGTTCATCGCGGCCTGCGAGTTCCGGTGGCTGGGTGCCGGCACCGGGAGAATAGGGATTGCGGACAGGATCCATACAGCAACTTTTAGGGAGTTTGCCTAAGTTTGCAAGATTAAAGCAAACTCTTGAGAGCGGCTCGTGCTCTAGCGAATCCAGTTTAACCAAGTTTGCTTAGGTTTGCTATTTTTTGGCAACTCCAGCAAACTGGGTCAAAGTCGTAAAATTTCACACCGAAAACACCTTCATCACTTCGTCGCCGAGGTGGTTGATGACTTTTACGGCGATGCGGCCGGAGGTGGGCTTTGGGAAGGGGCGGGAGGTGTCGCGGTTGAGCGATTCCCAGGCTTCGGCGTCGATCTCCGCCTTGAGGGTGGTTTTGAGGGATTTGTAGGGATCGTTCTGGCCGAGGAAGTAGGCGTGGCGGACGAAGAAGGATTCCTCATTGTAATCCGTATCGACGAACCAGCAGGCGATGCCGTCCGGGCCGCTGGAGACGACCTCTCCGGTCTGTGGCTTGAAGACATCCACGCCGCGGATGCGGACGGTGACTTCGTCGCCGGTGGTTTTCAGCTCGATGTCAGGCTCGCCGAAGATGACGAAGAGGTTGCCCTTGCCGGTGTTCTTGAGATCGCCGGCCATGTGGAGATCCGCGTTCATGCGGGCTTTGAGCACGGGGATGCGGCCCAGTTTCTCGAACTCGGAGGAATGGGCGTCGTAGTTGAAGGCGCAGGCGATGAGGACATCGAAGCCGAGGTCTCCTGCCTCGCGGGCGGCTTCGACGAGATCCGGCCGGGAGACGGTGCCGAATTCGGGGCCGATGTAGATGCCAGCGCGCTTTACCGGGGCGTCTTCCGATTCGCCCTCGGTGTAGCGGCCTTCGCCGCAAATCATCTTGGTGCCGGGGAAGGGGGTGACGGAGCTGAAGGTAAGGCGGTTCTCCTTGTGCGCTTGCTGGACTCCGGCGGTTTTCAGGTTCTCCAGCATCACGGTGGCGAAGTCCTGCTGCTTGTCGTAGGGGCTGGCACCGCTGCCGAGCTTCCAGCCATCCACCACCTCGTCGTTCTCATCTACGGAGAGGAAACGGTGGGGGGAGACGGATTCCATCGTGAAAGGGCCAGCGACGCGGACTTTCTTGGTGTCCTGGTAGGGCTTGTCGTAGAGAAATTCGGACTCGGCTTTGGCGGAAATGGAGGCGTCGATCTCCCTTTGGCGGGCGATTCTTTGCTCCCACCATTCTTTTAACCACGGAGTGCACAGAGGACACAGAGAGGGATCTGAAGAGAGTTTTTTCCCAAGCTCTGTGTTCTTTGTGATCTCTGTGGTCAAATCTCTTGGAATCTCCCATTCCTGCCAGTTCGTGCCGAGCGCGGCGTTCAGTTTCTCACGTAGGGGCTCGAGGCGGGTTTGGTGGTCTTCCCAGATGACGTCGATCTCGGCGTTGTTGGCGATGGATTTGAGGGTGATGTGGGGGACGCGTTCATAGACGAAGCCGTGGGCCATGTGGCCGTGGACGGGTTCCGTGCGCGGGGCGCTGCGGGTGATCTCCGCTTCCTTGAGCTGGCCTTCCCGGGAATCCGCCAGCAGGTAGTAGGGATAACGCGCGCCCATGATGCGGGCGCGGGCCAAGGCGAGGGCGACGCGGGAGGTATCAATCGTGATCCAGCGGCGGCCCCATTGCTCGGCAACCGTCGCCGTGGTGCCGGAACCGCAGGTCGGATCGAGAACGAGATCGCCGGGGTCGGTGGCCATGAGGAGGCAGCGTTGGACTATAGATGTCCCGCTTTGGACGACATAGACCTTCTCGTCGCCGACCGAGCTACTTAAATCAGACCAGACATTGTTGTAAGTGAAAGCTGGATAATCCTCGATAAATCGAACATAATTCAATGTAGATGCAGAAGCCTCGATTCTGTCGGCTTTGATCAATAGTTCGAATCCCGACGGTCCAGTTTTCCAGAACCCTTTAGTTGGGGTGAAGGATTTCCCTCGAAAATTCACTGGAAAGCTTCCTGGAGGCCGGTTGCTTCTGATGTCACTCAAGCGAAAATTTTTACATTCAGCAACGTCTTCTGTAGTTGCCACGCTGCTTCTCATGCGCCGAAAGTCAGTTGTTTGGAGAAAACGATAAGCGTCCCCACCCTCGCCTCCGACCTCCTTCGTGCGAAATAGGGGGCGGTGTTTTAAATGGTTAATCGATTTTGAAAAATATAATACATAGTCGGCGACTCCTGCAAGCCTATCGCTTGTAGCACTGGATGTTTTAACGACTGTGATCATTGCCACAAAATTATCCTCCCCGAACACCTCATCCATCAGTGCCCGCACCCTGTGGACATTTTCATCTCCGATCTGGATGAAGATAGAGCCGGAGTCGGTGAGGAGGTCGCGGGCGGCGGTGAGTCTGTCGCGGAGGTAGGTGAGGTAGGAGTGGATGCCGTCGCGCCAGGTGTCGCGGAAGGCTTTGACCTGCTCGGGTTCGCGGGTGATGTGGTCTTTGTTGCCGTCCTTGACGTCGCGGGAGGTGGTGGACCACTGGAAGTTGGAGTTGAACTTGATGCCGTAGGGCGGATCGAAGTAGATGCACTGGACTTTCCCGCGCAGGCCTTCGCGCTCGGCGAGGGAGGCCATGACCTGGAGGCAATTGCCGAGGATCATGCGGTTCTGCCAGTGGCCGTCGTGGCGGTAGAAGTCGGTGGATTTCGCGTCCTTGGGGAGGCCGTTGAAAATCCGCGAAGAGATCGGGCGTGTCCTCGCCGGAGGAGACGGCGGATTCCTTGGCGCGGGCTTTGGACTGGCGCAGAAGATCGTCGATAAGGGCCTTCGGGTGGACTTTTTCCTGGATGAAGAGGGGCGGGGCCTGGACCTCGAGCGTTGCGGTGGTTTTCCCGCGCCAAACGAGCTGGGGATCGAGGTCGGCGTTGCGGCCTTCCGTTTCCGGGGACATGGGCGGGGCGTTGCGCGCGTAGGTGACGGGGACGGGTGCCTTGATCTCATCCCCGATGACCTGCTGCATCTCGGCGGAGGGGATGTTTTTCCGCGTGGCACCGGCGTGGGAGATGTTGGCGATTTCCCTGGGCTTGGCGGCGGTTTTCTTTTTGGCGGGCCTGGGAAGGAGTGGAAAGTGGCTGGTGATCAGTGATCAGAAGTGGGAGACGGGGTTTGCGGAGGAAGATTTCAACCGCGAATGGACGCGAATGGGCGCGAATGAAGAATCGGGTTGTGGGAAAGAGGATAGAACCGCCAAGGCGCGAAGTTCGCCACGTTTTCTTGGGTTGGTGTGTAGGAAAGGGCGATTTCTATGCAGGTTGGCCGGGATGTGTATAGGAAATGGGTGTTTTCTATACACTTCGGAGTTAGAGGGGCTCGTCGTTCTGGGAGAGGATGGCGAGGTATTCGGTGTAGGCGTAGAGGCGGGCGTAGTTGTTGCCGGTCATTTCGTGGACGAGGCCGAGGGACTCGAGTTTGCGGAAGGCGTTGTTCACGGTTGGGGCGGAGGCGTTAATGATTTCGGAGGCCTTGGCGGAGGAGAGGATGGGCTGGATCTGGAGGGCCTCGTGGAGGCGCAGGACGGAGGCGGCTTCGGTGCGGAGGCGGGCGCGGTCCGCTTGGAAGAGATCGAGCAGGCGGCGGGCGTTGGAGACGGCTTCTTGGGATGTCTCAATGACTCCGGTGAGGAAAAAGCGGAGCCAGTCTTCCCATTTTCCCTCAAGGCGCACTTCCTGGAGGAGCTGGTAGTAGGTGTCCCGGTGCTGTTTGAAATGGAGGGAGAGGTAGAGGAGCGGCTGGCTGAGGACGCCTTCGGCACAGAGGATGAAGGTGATGAGCAGGCGGCCAAGGCGGCCGTTGCCATCGAGAAACGGGTGGATGGTCTCGAACTGGACATGGGCGAGGGCGGCTTTGAGCAGGGGGCGGGTCGTGACCGGATCGTTGTGGAGGAATTTCTCCAAGGCGCCCATGCAATCGAGGGTCAGCTCGGGCGGCGGGGGGACAAAGCGGGCGGTGCCGGGGCGGGAGCCGCCGATCCAGTTCTGGGAGCGCTTGAACTCGCCGGGTTGTTTGGAGGAGCCGCGGCCGTGGGCGAGGAGGCGGGCGTGGATTTCCCGGATCATGCGCAGGGAGATCGGCTGGCCATCGGCGAGAAGCTTCAGGCCGTGCTCCATGGCATCTACGTAGCAGGAGACTTCGGTGACGTCATCGCGGAGGCCGGAGGGGGTGCCATCGACTTCGTGGCGCAGGAGATCGGAGAGGGAGGACTGGGTGCCCTCGATCTGGGAGGAGAGGACGGCTTCCTTGCGGATGTAGGTGTAGAGGAAAAGCCGTGGATCGGGCAGGAGGGAGGAGATGCCGTCGAGACGGCCGATGGCGGTGGAGGCGGCGTCCAAGAGGGTGCCCATTTCGCCGTCCACGAGCAGCGGTGGCTCGGGAGGTAGCGGGTGCGGGACGAAGGCGCGGACGGTTTCTCCAACGGTGGAGGTGGGTACGTAGTGGCCGGTGAGTCCTCGCTGCATGAGATTTAAAGGAAAATAGGATTTTCGTTCAATGTGGGGGGAGGATGTAAAGCGGACTTTAAAAGGTCGAGGTGAAATTAAAGAAAATGGCGTTTTCCTTTAAAAGTGTTCAGAGGATTTAAAGCGGGCTTGCAATCGGGATGGCGGTGGCGAGGGCTTGGTTGATGTGGTCGGAGAGGTCGGATTCCATGGAGAAGGGTTGGGTGATTTCCAAAAAGGCCCAGCGGCCGTGGGTGGCGAGGTGGTTGATGCCGGGGATCCAGTAGGTCTGCATGGTGAGGGCTTTTTGCTGCGCGTCCTCGCCGCGGAAGCCCTTGATCTCGACGATGAGGTTGAGCGGGTCATCGGGGTGGCCGTCGTTGATTTTCAGCAGGAAATCTGGGAGGTAGCGGTGGGAGGAGGCTCCCTTGAGGTATGGGACTTCGAGGCCGAGGCCTTGGTTTTTCACATAGCAAAGGACGGCGGGGTGTGCCTCGGCGACGCGGGCGAACTCGGCCTCCCACTCGGAATCGGTGACAACGAGATTGACGTGGGATTTTTCCGGATCGGTGGTCCAGGTGGGTTTGGAGGAGTTGAAGGCGACGGCGGAGGTGGAGCCGGTGGGGTTGTAGGGATCGAGGATGGCAATGATGTGCTGCTCTTCCTGGCTGCCGAGGAGGATGGCGGATTGGATTTTGCCGCAGGCTTTGTCGGCCATTTCGCGCATGAGGATCTGGGCTGGGTAGCAATCGCCCTGGCAGGTCAGGTGATGATCGAGCCATTGGCGGACGATGCGCTTGAGCTGGCCGAAGAGATGGAGCTGGAGCTCGCCGTTCTCATCGCGGTAATGGGTCTCGATGAGGCGGGTGGTGAGCTTGAAGAGGATGGTGGACTCCCGCTCGCTGCGGAGGTGCTCGACGTTGAGTTCCTCGGTCTTCCCGACGATGCCGGAGATGACCGTTTTCGAGGGGCCGACGACGGTGGGGTTGAGGACGAAGGTGTGGTCGTCGGAAAATTCGGCGAGGAGGCGTTTACCGGTCTGCTCGGTGCGGTAGCCCTGGACGCGGGGGAAAGTCATCTCCAGATGCTCGCGCTCTTTCACCGCGTGGACGCGGACGGTGGGCTTTGGCGGCTTCGGCTGGGCGATAACAGGTTTGGCGGTGAAATCGAAGGGGATGCCGAGGATGTCCGCGTATTCCACATCGAAGAGGCCTTCCTCATTCAACTCGTAGGATTGGCGGCGGAGGCCGCGGCCGACGACCTGCTCGCAGAGGAGTTGGGTGCCGAAGGCACGGACGCCGAGGATGTGGGTGACGGTATTGGCATCCCAGCCCTCAGTAAGCATGGAGACGGAGACGACGCAGCGGATCCCGCCGCCAAGCTTGCCGGGCTGGCCGACGGAATTCATGACTTCACGGAGGATTTCGGAATCGGAAAATTTGCGGCCGGCTTCAGTGTTTCCGGTGCGCTGAACGAGATCGCGGCGAAAGCGTTCGATCTCCGGCTCGAAAGTTTTCTTGAAATCGGGGTCGAGGGCATCGCCGGATTCGAGTTGCTCGGAATCGATGAGCAGGGAGCGCGGTTGCGGGAGGCGGGTGCCGTTATCATCGTAGTTCCGGAAAAGCGGGAACTGCCCGAGGTGGGGCGGCGGGATGGTGCCGTCCTTTTTCTCGGGAAATTCGAAGCCGGAGATGTATTTGTAAACCAGCTCCGAGATGGCGGTGTTCTGGCAGACGACAATGAAGACGGGCGGGCGGGGGATGCCGGACGCTTTCCACGAGTCGAAGGTTTTTACGTAGTGACCGTAGAGAGCCTCCAGAGCGGTGATGAGCAGGGGAGGCAGAGAGAGGGGATCGTAGGAGGCGGCGGAGGACCGGCCGGATTTTGGAAGGGACGCTTTGACTTCTTTCAGAGATTCCCAGAGGATGCGGAGCTTGGGGGTGTCGTGGAGGGAGTTGTCGGAGATGGGGACGCGGGGGAGCTTGACGATGCCGCACTCGATGGCGTCCATGAGGGAAAAATCGCTCATGACCCACGGGAACAGCGTTCCCTCGCGGTAGCCGGAGCCAGCGAGGAAAAAGGGGGTGGCGGAGAGATCGAAGACGAAGCGGACGCCGAGGACGCGTTTAACCGCCTCGATGCCGTTGATCCAGAGGCGGGCGTACTCGTTTTGCTTCTTGGCTTCTTTCTTTTCGTCGCCCTTGAGGTCCTCCACGGTGTCCTCGGCGGTTTCCGGGTCGGTTTTTTCGCGGTAGCAGTGGTGAGCCTCGTCGTTGAGAACGACGATGTTTTTCATGCCCATGAGATCGCCCAGAACCCGCTGGACCATCTGGCCCTCGGTCTCGCGGGTGAGAAGATCCGGACCGTTGCGGCCTTTGAGCAGGGCCTTGCCACCGGCGGAGATGGTGACTTTTTCCCGGAGCTGGAAGGCGTGGTAATTGGTGATGACGATCTTCGCCTTGCCGATTTCCGGTAGCATGTCCGCAGGGAGGATCTCGCGGGATTTGTAATAGCTCTCCACGTCGTTTGGGAGAAGGACGTTGAGGCGATCCTTGATGGTGATGCCGGGGGCGACGACGAGGAAGCCTTTAGAGAAGAGTTTCGAGGAGGGGTAGCGGGCGGCATTCACCGTCTGCCATGCGATGATCATGGACATGACGGTGGTTTTACCCGCGCCGGTGGCGAGCTTGAGGGCGATACGGAAGAGCGCGGGATTCGCCTCGGCGTTAGCGGCTTCCAGGTATTTCTGGAATTTTTTATATTGTGGCTGTTTTGGGGCTACCTCGGTGAGCCAGATGGCGGTCTCGACGGCTTCGACTTGGCAGAAGAATGGGCGCAGGCCATGGAAATCGTGGTGCCGCCAGTGCTGGAGCAGGCGGGCGGTTTCCGGGGTGACGCCCCAGTTCTTTGCACCAGGGATCTTCCGCCAGCTGTCCACTGCGGCGCGGACTTCGTTGATAATGGATCGGGGGTCGTAATTTTAACCATCGACGGTGATGCCTCCGCCAGGTGTCTCCATGTCCAACTCAGCCTGGCCGTGGATTTTAGATTTCTTCGTCTTGGGGACGGGAGTGACGTACGAGCACTTCCTGCGCTCTGGGAGGATGCTATCGTTAGGCTGGCCGTCTGAGTCGAGACTCCAATGGCGTGCTGGATACTGATATGGAGAGTTAAGAATGGGTTTCTCAAAAAACGTCTGCGCCATGTTAGAAAGGTTTCTATTGATGGGCGCGGAGGTAGCAAGGTCATTCGCCACGCTGTGCTCGCCAATGGTCCAAGCGCTCTTTGATGCGCTTTTCGAGGCCTTGGTCGCCGGGGTGGTAGTAGACGCGGCCCTCTGGGAGATATGCCTGGGGGACGTAGTGGCCTTCGTAGTCGTGGGAGTAGAGATATTTCATGGCTTCCTCCGGTTGGCCTGAGGCGGCGGCGAGTTTTTTGCGGGTTCTGGTCCGGAGGTGGGGAGGGACAGCGAGGGTGCGGCCGGTTTCGACGTCTTTGACGGCGGCTCCGAGTGCGGCGTAGGCGGTGTTTGATTTCGGGGCGGTGGCGAGGTAGACGGTGGCGTGGGCGAGGGGGATGCGGCCTTCGGGCATGCCTACGAATTCGAGAGCGTGATGCGCGTCGAGGGCGATGCGGAGTGCGCCGGAGTCGGCGAGGCCGATGTCCTCGGAGGCGGCGATGACGAGACGGCGGGATATAAAACGTGGGTCTTCCCCGGCGTGGAGCATTTTCGCCAACCAGTAGAGGGCAGCGTCTGGATCGGAGCCGCGGATGGATTTGATAAAGGCGGAGGCGGTGTCGTAGTGGCCGTCGTCATCGTAGGCGATCGCCTTGCGCTGGATCGATTCTTCAGCAACCGCGAGGGTGAGGCGGACGCTGCCGGATGCGTCGGGCGGGGTGGTGATGGCGGCGAGCTCGAGGGCGGTGAGGGCGCGGCGGACATCGCCATCGGATTTCTCCGCGAGGTGGGAGAGGGCTTCCTGTTCCGCAATGATCCGCAGTTTCCCCAAGCCGCGGTCGGAATCGGAAATGGCTTTTTCTAACAAGGCAGCGACGCTTGCGGTATCGACGGCTTCGAGCTGGAAAATCTGTGATCTGGAGACGAGGGGAGAGTTGACGTAGAAGTAGGGGTTGTGGGTGGTGGCGCCGATGAAGCGGACGGTGCCGCGTTCTAGGTGGGGCAGCAGGACGTCCTGCTGGGCTTTGTTGAAGCGGTGGATCTCGTCAATGAACAGAATTGTGGTTTCACCGCGGAGGTCACGCCAGACTTTGGCTTGCTCGATCTTCGCGCGGATTTCGGCGACGTTTGACTCGACCCCGTTGAGTGCTTCGAAGCGTGAGCCGGTGGTTTTGGCGATGACGCCGGCGAGCGAGGTTTTTCCGGTGCCGGGAGGTCCGTAGAATATGAGGGAGGTGAAGCGGTCGGCCTCGATCGCGCGACGCAGGAGCTTGCTCTCACCCAGGATGTGGTCTTGGCCGACGATTTCATCCAGCGTCTGTGGCCGCATGCGCGAGGCGAGCGGCTCGGAGATCTCCGGCTTATTGGCCATCGCCTGAGGGGTGCTAAAGAGATCAGACATGCCTTGGAAACGAGAAACCAGAAACTGCGGGCCAGCAAGAGGGATTGTCTGCGCCTACTTGAGCTTTTGGGAGCGGATCCGCTTCCAGAACATGCGGTCCCGCCAATCGGGGAAGCAGCCGGTGTGGAAGGCCAGGCGTTTCGCGGAAGCGATTCCCTCACCCGCGACAAGGACCTCGTTCATGCTCTCCTCGGTCCGTAGGGAGATGACCGAGGGAAAATGCTCGCGCAGGTTCCGGCGGGTGGCGGTTTGCTTAGCGCGATGGCCTTTTCCGGTGACGAGGTTGAGCGCGAGGATGCCGCCAGGCGCAAGGGAAGGCTTGAGGAGCTCAAGCCAGTGCTCGTCGCAGCGGGTCGCACGGTAAACGTCGTCCTCGCCTGCGAGATAGAGATCGTCAATAATGATGTCGAAGCGGCAGGTGTTGCTTTTCATCCAATCGTAGGCGTCGGCGATAATGATCTGCGCACCGGTTTGCTCCAGTGCCATCTCGCGGCTGGCGAGTTCGATCAGTTCTTCATCAAGGTCCACGCCTGTTAGGGAGACATCGGGGAGGAGGTGGCGGAGGGTTCGGAGCGCGGTGCCTCCCGCCACGCCCAGCATGAGAATACTTTTGGGAGGGTCCCCGGGCTTCAACAGGGCGGCGGCCGCTATGAGGTCCCAGGCGAGCCCGGTGAGGAAGCGGTTTTTGTGGAAAGAGGCATGGGTGGCTCCGGCGACGCGGAATTCCGTAGCGAGCGCGGATTTCCATATGGAGACTTTTTGGAAACGGGTTTGGAATTCAGAAATTCTCCGCATGCTATAATCAGAGATGGTTTTCAGTTGTGGCGACCGGGTGTGACCGGCGAGTTATGGATTGCAGGCGCGGAGCAATCAAGCTAACAGGACGAGGTGAATCAATGGTATTACGCGCGGGGTGGGCAGCAGCACGGGCCGGTAGGCTTGGACGAGCTGCGAGGGCTGGTGGGGAACGGGCTGTTGAACCCGGCAAGTGATCTGGTGTGGAATTCGTCGATGCCGAATTGGCTTCCGGCCGGCCAGGTGCCAGAGCTGATGGGCGCGCAGCAGGGAAGCCCGCTGGCAAGCCCTGCTTTCGGTCAGCCTTTCGCATATCCGCTGGCGAGCGGGCCGATCGTAGAGATTTCCCCCGGCAGCGAACCTCTGATCCCCACCGCCTGCGTGAAGCGTGCCTTCGATCTAACCCTTAGGCACCTCGGGCCGTTGATCATTATTGTCGTATGCCTCTCTGTCATAAGCTGGGGCGCGACGTTCGTCTTTGAGGAAATCGACAAGGCCTTGGGTTGGGACAGTCCCGTCCAGACAGTGAATCCGGCCCCTGTTACCGATCCCTGGGAAGGTTTCAAGATTGGCTACGCAGAGGCCAGCTTGAGTGTCCCGATGACAATCATCTCGCAGATTCTCTCGGTTTTTCTTTGGCTAGGGGCGACGAAGATCGGGCTGAATGCCGTTTCAGGAAAGCCATTCTCCATCGGGACGTTGTTTTCGGGAGGAAAATGGCTGGTGCGCGGCTTTATCGGATACTTGTTATATATGGCGATGATCGTGGTCGGGCTTGTTCTCTTGATCGTTCCGGGGATCTACCTCGCGCTGCGCTTCGGGATGTATCAGGCAGCGATCGTGGATCGGAACATGGGCGTCATTGATGCATTCAAGTACAGCGCGCAGCTGACGCAGAAGAACGTGTTGAACCTTTTCGTGATCGCGTTGTTCACTTTTTTGATAATCCTCGCCGGCTGCATGGCGCTGCTCGTGGGCCTGCTCTTCGCTTACCCGATGATATGGCTGATGTGGATGGTGGCCTACCGCTGGCTGCAGTACGGAGGGCGGGCGGTGATGGACGATCCAGCGACCGGTCGGCCCTTGCTGGCCGCGCTTTCAGAAGAGATCCCTGCCGCATCGCCCACGGATCAGCCAGTCTAGCAAGTTCTTTCGTGGAGGGCGATTTTCAAAAACCGCCAATGACCCTGCTTGACGGCTGAGATTCTGCTCCCATAATACCCACCGGCCCGGGCGAAGATGATTATTCTCAATCCGGCCGGTTAACCAGTTCCCAGCCAACTTTATGAACTCCAAGTTTTTGATCAGCCTCCCAGTCCTCGGCTGCCTTGCCCTAGCTTCCTGCTACCCGATCGCCGACGGCCGACGCAGTCCTCAAGGTTCAGGCCGCCAAGTAGAGCCTGAGGAGCGCAAGACTGTGACCAGCCAGGACCAGCAGAAGATCCAGGAGCAGCGTGATCAGCTGAAGAAGCGCGAGCAGAAGAAGGAGACGACCACCACCTCCACCACGCCAAGAGAGACCACCCGGGACACCACCACCACTTCCTCCTCTACCACGACCAAGCCAGCTGAGCCGAAACGGACCGATTACGATTTCGCCAATCCAGTGCCGGGCAAGGAAGGCTTTGTCTTCAGCCCGTTTAACAATAAGCTTGTGGACGTCAGGGACATTCCGAGTGGCACACTCGTGCAAGATCCCACCTATCCTGCGGCGGAGAAGAAATACTTCCGCGTGCCGTAGTCGACAGCCGAGCTGAAGTCTCCGAACCTTTCAAAAAAGACCGGGTCCAAACCCTTGGATCCGGTCATTTTTATGAGCCAAACCTTTCAAAAAGTCAGCATACTCGGTGGCGGCCTGCTAGGAGGCTCCATTGCCCTGGCTTTGAGAGGGAAAACCGACGCCCGCCTCTGGTTTCGAAATCCGTCGGTGCTCGAACAAGCGAGATCGCTCGGCTTCCCTCATGTCACCAGCGACCTGACAGAAGCGGTCGAGGAGGCCCAGCTCCTGATTCTTGCGGTGCCAGTCGGTGCCATGCCGGCGCTTCTTGCCGCTGCGGTTGATGCAGGACTGCCGTCCCGTTGCCTTGTGACAGACGTGGGCTCGGTGAAACAGACGCCACACCGGAGTCTGCAGGATGTGCTTCGAGGCTCCGGGAATCCCTTCATCGGCAGCCATCCAATGGCAGGATCAGAGCAGAACGGGCTAACGGCGGCGAAGGCGGACCTCTTCGATGGAGCAGCGTGCCTGCTGACCAACGATTCCGGTGCCTCCGACGAGCTGTGCGCGGATCTTGAGAGCTTCTGGCACTCGCTCGGTTGTCGCATCTCATGGTTCGACGCTGCGGAGCATGATGAACTGGTGGCTAGGATCAGCCACCTGCCGCACATACTTGCCGCAGCTGGAGCCAAAGTGTCGCTGCAGGATCCGGAGCAAGGCATTTTCGGTGGGGGGGGGCTGCGCGACACGACACGGGTGGCTTCGGGAAATCCGGAAATGTGGGCGGAGATCCTAACAGAGAATCGGGCTTCAATCGTCCCTGCGCTGCAGGAAACAATCAATGAGCTGCGCGAAATTCTTGCCACGCTTGAAAAGCCCGACCAAGAAATGGCGCGCCAATGGCTTGTCGGGGCGAAGGCGCTCCGCGACACCCTGAACCGCACTCTCTAAAACCTTATGTCCAGTCTACGTGTCAGAGCCATCTCCTCGCTCCACGCCGAGTTCAGCGTGCCCGGCGACAAGAGTATTTCCCACCGCGCAGCGATCTTTGGCGGACTCTCCAACGGCGTCTGCGAGATCTCCAACTTTCTCCCCAGTGAGGACTGTCTGAATACCCTAAAGGCGATGGGCGCGCTCGGTGCCCGCTATGAGGTTTCCGAGGAACTGGAAAAGTACGGCCCCACCAAGCTTCGTATTCACGGGCAGTCGATGAAGCTCAGCGCTCCTTCAGCGCCGATTGATTGCGGAAACTCCGGCACCGGCATGCGCCTGCTCGCCGGATTGCTTGCCGGGCAGGATTTCTCGTCCGAGCTTTTTGGCGATGCCTCGCTCTCCTCGCGCCCTATGGGGCGGATCACCGATCCCTTGTCAAAAATGGGTGCTAGGCTGGAGACTCTGGGCGAGAAGCCAGGTTGTGCCCCACTTAAGATCCACGGCAGCAAGCTCAAGGCGATCACTTATGAAATGCCAGTCGCCTCCGCCCAGGTGAAGAGCGCGGTGCTCTTGGCAGGGCTTTTTTCGGAGGGCACAACAGTCGTCCACCAACCCTCCACCACCCGCGACCACACCGAGCGGATGCTCGCCGCCTTCCGTGTTTCCACCCGCGTGGATGGCAACAAGATCTCGCTTCCCGGCAGACAGATTCCGGAATCCTGTGACTTTACCGTCCCAGGCGATATATCCTCCGCAGCCTTCTGGCTTGTTGCGGCCGCGGCCATGCCGGGATCGCGCCTCCTCATCTCCGATGTCGGCCTGAATCCAACCCGCACCGCGATTCTCAACGTCCTCTCTCGCATGGGCGCTCGGATGACGGAAATCGTTCGCAGCTCGGAAGGTGAACCAATCGGGAACATCGAAATACACGGCGCACCTCTCAACGGCACGACCCTGCTCGCAGAAGAGATCCCGAACCTCATCGATGAAATTCCTGTCATCGCAGTCGCCGCGGCACTTGCCCAGGGCGACACGCATATCCGCAACGCTCGTGAGCTGCGGGTCAAGGAGACCGATCGCATCACCACAACGGTGGAGAATTTACGAAAAATGGGAGCCGATGTGGAGGAGTTCGAAGACGGCATGATCATCCACGGCGGTAATCCTCTCAAAGGGGCGGAGATCGATTCGCACGGGGATCATCGGATTGCCATGGCCTTTGCGATCGCAGGGCTGTTCGCCAGCGGTGAGACCGAGATCCACGGCACGGACTGCATCAATACTTCATATCCGGGCTTCTCTTATCATCTCGATGCGATCCGCCACGAGCGCAAAGCTCCGGAAGATTTCACCCTCCCAACGATCACGAAATGAGCTACCACGCCATCGCCATCGACGGCCCCGCAGCCTCCGGGAAAAGCACGCTTGCCCGGGCCATCGCGGAGCGGCTCGGCATCGTGATGGTCAATTCAGGCGCAATGTATCGCGCGGTTACGTGGCGGATTCTGCGGGAGAAAATCGACCCGGCCGACACGGTTGCCGTCGTCGATCTGCTCAACCGCATTGAGATCGATTGCGGTCATGACGGCACGTTCTCGACGATTCGGATTGATGGAGTCGATCCCACACCTTTCCTCCGTAATCCGGAGATCAATGCGAACGTCTCCGCCGTCTCAGCGATCCCTCAGGTGCGCGACCGCTTGGTCGGCCTGCAGCGCGATTATCTGAGGTACACGCACGTCGTGATGGAGGGGCGGGATATCGGCTCGGTGGTTTTCCCCGACACGCCATTTAAAATCTATATTGATGCCGATCCTTCTGTCCGCGACGTCCGCCGCTCTGATGCCGGTGAGGTGGATTCCGTGGCTGGAAGAGACGCGGCAGACAGCTCCCGCAGCACGGCACCGCTGAAAATTGCGGAGGGCGCGGCGATCCTGGATACATCACACCACTCAATCGAGAGCGGCATCACTGCCGCGATCGAGATCCTCCGCAGGCAGGGTTTCCCTTTTGTGAACACGCCGCCCAAGCCCCCCGAGCCGGAGCTTCCCAGCCGCATGCGCTGGATCTACTGGCTTGGCTGGATGTCGTTTGGCGCTGCCTATCGTTCGCTTTTCGGCCTGCGGATCATTGGGGAGGAGAATCTCCTCACATCCGGGCCAGTGCTGGTGGCCTCGAATCATCAGAGCTTTCTCGACCCGCCGCTGGTAGGAAATCTGTACAAGACCGAGATGGTGTTCTTCGCCCGCAAGACCCTCTTCAAAGGAATCGGCAAGTGGCTCTACCCGCGGTGGAACGCCATCCCGGTCGACCAGGACCGGCCAGACATGGGCTCGATGAAAATCGTGATCCGGAAGCTCAAGGAGGGCCAGCGGGTCTTGGTGTTTCCTGAAGGTGCCCGCACGCTTGATGGCGAGATCGCTCCCGCGGCCTCGGGTGTCGGCCTGATAGCGGCGAAGGCGGGAGTCCCGATCCAGCCGATCCGGATTTATGGAGCGGACAAGGCCTTGCCGCGCGGCTCCGGAAAAATCCGTTTCGCGCGCATCACCGTGTGCGTTGGGCGGCCGATCATTCTCTCGTCTGATGAGCTCAAAGGCTACTCAGGAAAAGAAGGCTACCAAGCGCTTACGAACCGGATCATGGACGCGATCAAAGCCCTGTGAAGGAGCGGCTGCTGGGGTGGATGAGGGGAGGGGAGGGCTGCTTCGAAGAAATGGCGCTGGAGGTTTTCGCCTGGCAGTTTCAGAACAATCAGCCTTACCGGCGTTACTGTGAATCGCTTGGGCGGGTTCCGGGGATGGTCCCGAGCTGGAGCGAAATTCCGGCGGTGCCGACGGATGTTTTTAAGCTCCAGAATATGGTGTTGCGTTGTTTTTCGACGAAGGAGGTGGTAGGCTTTTTTCTAACATCCGGCACGACTCGTGAGGTGAAAGGTCGTCATGAATTCGCGAGTTTGGAGCTTTATGAAGCTGCGGTTCTAGGCTGCTGGCGTGAAGCCAATCTTCCGGAGATCAGCAGTCCGTGGTTTTTTTCGCAGCGGGTGGAGTCGGCTCCTCACTCGTCGCTGGTGCGGATGTTCGAGATTCTAGGGCGGGGGAAGAAGGCGAGCTGGCTGATAGATGCGGAAGGACGGCTGGATCTGAAGGCATTTGCACAATGCGGCAAGGAGCCGGTGCAACTGCTGGGGACGTCGATCGCCCTGCTGCGCGCCTGCGATGAGATGCCGACGGTGGAGCTGCCGGAGGGCTCCTGGATTTTCGAAACCGGAGGCAGCAAGGGTCTGACGAAAAGCTTCAGCCCTGAGGAGGTGCGGGAGAAGCTTTCAGCTCATTTCGGGATTCCCAAAAAGAGCATCTTGAACGAATACGGGATGACAGAACTTTTTTCCCAGTTCTATAAGTGGGGCGAAGAGGAAGTTCACAAAGGTCCGCCTTGGGTCGGGACGCGTGTCGTTGATCTCGAAACAGGAACATTGGCGAGACCAGGTTCGATCGGCTATCTGGAGGTGGTGGATCTTGCTAATGTTGATTCTGTCATGGCTGTGAGAACGCAGGATCTTGCTATCGCCGTCGGAGAGCGGGAGTTCCGCCTGATTGGACGGGATCCACAGGCGGTTGCGAGGGGGTGCTCTCGGGGCGTTGATGATGTGCTGAGCTCTCGTTGATTGTCCTGCTTGCATGCGACGTGCTATCGTGCGATCGTGCGGCACAAAACTATGAATGTTACTTTGAAACTTCCCGACGAACTCTGTAAAGCCGCTCGCCACTTGGCCGTGGACGAGTCGAAATCGCTTTCCGCATGGGTAACTGAACTCATGGCTCGGGAGATTGCGAAATCCGGAGCGGGTACATTGAAACCACGAACCTGGATGGATGCTTTCAGCGGCGACGAAGACGATCCGTATCTCGATCGGGATTTTCCGCTTGAGGACCGCAGGACTGGAAAAGTAACCGAGTTCAGCTTCGAGGACTGATGGCTTACTTGCTTGATACGGTGACGCTGTCAGAACTCCGGAAAAAATCCAAAGGCGACAGGTCGGTTGTGGAATGGCAAGGGGCGGAAGGGGGTGCCGTGGCGTTCGTTAGTGTCATCACAATGAATGAAATCCGGTACGGCGCGAAGAAGGTGGCTTCCCGGGATCCAGTGTTTGGGTCTAGGCTTGATCTCTGGTATCGCGAGATTCTGGCGGCGGCTTCACTTTATTCCATTTTGTTGGTGAATCTCGCTATCGCCGAGGAGGCTGCAGATTTACGGGTCGCGTACAGACTCTCTTACAATGACTCCTTCATCGCGGCGACAGCCAGTGTTCATGGTCTCACGCTTGCCACCCGTAACACCGTCGATTTTGTAGAAACTGGCGTTCGTTTGCTGAATCCCTGGGAATTTTCCACATGAAATCCATGGCGGAGCGGATCTCATTCTTGATTTCTCAGCGGGAGTTGCTGGAGAAGTGGGTTGGAGCGTATGATGAGAACACTCTGAGAAAATGGCTGCGGGCGGAGCTGGGGGATGAGCGGCGGCTGGAGGAGTGGGTGGACGGCGCGAAGGTGGTGGTGCGGGAGCCGGTGCTGCACGTGGTAAGCGGAAACACGCCCCACGCAGCGTTTCAGACATTGTTCCGGGCGATTTTGTTAGGCTGCCGGAGCTGGGTGAAAATTCCTTCGGCGGGTCTTGCGGAATTCGAGCATTGGTTGGCGTCGGTCCCTCTGGAGGAACTGGTGGAGACGCGGCGCGAGCTGCCCGAGGAGTGGCGGGAGCCGGAGGTGGCGGTGATTTATGGAGGCGGGCAAACCATCAGGTTTTTTCGGGGCTGGCTTTCGGAGAAGACCCGGGTGATCGAGCATGGACCCAAGGTGAGCGCGGCTTTCGTTTTCGCGTGGCGGGAGGGAATGGCACGGGAGCTGGCGGAGGATGTGATGCGCTTCGGCCAGCGCGGCTGTCTCTCGGTGCGGATGATCTATTTCGCTGGCGAAGCGGAACGCTTTTGCGTGGAACTGGCGGCGGCGATGCGGGATTACGTGGAGCGTGAAGGCCCGACTGCGGCGGATCTTTCTGAGGCGGGTGGAGTGAGGAACGAGCGGGAGCTGGCGCGTTTTCGGATTGCCAACGGAGAGCCAATGAAGATGTGGGAGAGCGAGGGCTCTGTCGCATGGACTGTGCTTTTGGATCAGGATTCGACGCTGAGGCCGGGGCCGCTTAGCGGCTTTGTGCGGGTGGTGCCGATGCCGGAGGAGGTTTCTCGAAACACGCTTGGTGAGGAGGTGGATTATCTTTCGACGGCGGTGGTGGAGCCGATTTCAGAAGCCGGTAGGCTGGACGAGCTCTCGCCGCCGAGGATTTGCGCAGCAGGTCGGGCGCAAGAGCCGGGTATTTTTTGGCATCCTGATGGCGAAATGCCGCTAGCAGGGCTTGTGCAGTGGCGGGATCTTGGCTGAGTCTAGTGCATGCCTGAAGCTGCCATTCGAACCACCGGAGAGATTCTCGAGCGCAAAGGGGAAATCCTCTACCGGGTGGAGCTCATGAATGGCAAGGTGGTGCTTGGTCATCTTTCGAAACCTCTGACCGACGCCAAGGCGGAATTTTCCGAAGGTGCGCGAGTGCTGCTGGAGCTGACGCCCTATGATTTCGATCAAGGGCGGATTCTTGAACCGCTCGCCTAGAAAGGCTTGCGAAGTCCGAGGTAAGCTGCGGCGGCGGCGGCGATTACGCAGAGTGTGAGAACCAACCACGCTGGCAGAACTTTCTTCTTCGAGAGCGAGGGCGCAATGCCGATGAAGAGCCAGATGCCGAGCTTCGCCATCCACCAGTATTCCCCCATGGGCGGCTTTTTCAGCATGGCGAAGCCAATGAGAAGGATAAAGAGCAGTGAGACGCCATGTAGGATACTCGCGGATTTTCTGCTGGTGCCGCCGAGCATGACCGCCCCCAGCGAGGAGAAGAGGGCGAAGACGCCGCCGAGGTGGAGAACTTTGAGGAGGAATAGGTCCATAACTGGGCGGAGCGTTCCTGCTTGAGACGGAAGTATCAAGAAAACTCGGAAAGTTGCTTTTCCGCACCAACGTAGGAGACTTGGCAATGAAACGAAAGTTGGCATGGATGGGAGCGACGGTCTCCGGCTTGTATCTTCTAACCATTGGGGTTCTGCCGGATCCGGTTGTGCTCGTGGACGAGGCGCTGGCGCTGGCTGTGTTCCTCAAGTGCACGTCCCACCTTGGCTACAACTTCGCTAAATGGTTGCCTTTTTCGCGGGGAAGGGGCAAAGGCAGTCGGCCGCAGAAGCGCCCGTTCGGACGAGGCGGAGTTACGGTTGATGTCTAATTTTTCTGGGGCCTTCGCTCTTGTTCAAAAACTCCATTCACTTATGAATCACGAAATCAATTTGGATAATCCGCCCCGGCGGAAGCGTCCCTGGGGGGTCACCATAGGGGCTTTGCTTACGATCGCGGCGCTCGGTGCGATGCCTTTTCTGACTGGTGAACCAGATGGCGAGCAAATGCCGGACACGGTGCGTTTCCTTGGACGCTTCCACCCCCTGTTGCTGCATCTGCCGATCGGAGTCTTCGTGTTGATCGTTCTGCAGGAAATGTTGGCAATGATCACTCGCGAGCCTCGCAACGAGCGGCTTTTTCCGATGTTCTTCGGCGCAGCGAGCGCGGTTCTGGCGGTTCTGGCGGGCTTCCTCCTGTATCATGGAGGCGGTTATGAAGGCAGCGAGACGGCGGAGCGGCATTTGTGGGCCGGGCTTGCATTTGCCGGAGCCGCGCTCCTCACGTTGATTTTCAAGGCGTGGAGTATTTCCCTCCGGGGAACTCAGATTCCGTTCCGGCTCATGCTGTTTGGCAGTGTGGGAGTGATGGGCTTCGCCAGCCACGATGGAGCATCCCTCACTCATGGCTCTGATTACCTCACCCAATATGCTCCGGACCCGATTCGCGAGCTTCTTGGGTTTGAGCCGAAACCGAAGTTGGAAGATCAGGAGGTCAAGCCGCTTGAAGACCAGGTCGTTTTCCCAGAGATCGTGCAGCCGATCCTCAACCTCCGCTGCGTCGAGTGCCACAAAGAGGAAAAGGCCAAAGGCAGGCTGCGGATGGATACATACGAGATGCTCGTAAAAGGGGGCAAAGAAGGCTCCGCGATCGAGCCCGGCAGTGCCGAGGATAGCAATATCATTTATCGGATCGACCTGCCGGTGGACGACGAGGAGCACATGCCGCCCGAAGGTAAAAAGGACATCGAGCCACACGAGCTGGTGGTCCTGCAATGGTGGCTCGACCAGGGTGCCGATCCCACGAAAACCGCAGGCGAAATGGAACTCACAGACGAAGTGCGTGAGGCAGTCGCCAAGCTCAGCCCTGCTGCCCGGCTTACTCTCACCACTGAGTCCGCCGTGCCTGACAATCCTCGATAGAACGACCTCCGGGCGACGTTTGCGGAAATCGGCGGAAATCTCCGCATGATCCGGCTCTCCGAAAATCAGCATCGGCGACGAATCGATCGAGACTTTGTTGCTTCAGAATCTCGAATTGATCAATTTCTTCGGGACGAACGTCACTCAAGCGGGGTTGAAAAAGCTCGTCGGCCTAAAAGCTGCCGGAGCTCGAGATCGTAACCGGGATCTGATCAATTCTTGAGCTCGGAGAGTTTTTCCGCGTTCTCGATTTGAAGGGTGGTCCACGGGTTGTCCGGCTTCGTGCTCGCAAAGGCGAGTGGTGCCGGTGAAATACCCTCGGGACCGAAGTTGTGTAGCGTCGCGACCATTGCCGTAGGGTCAAGGTGGTTGAGCGGGTGCGTTGCGTAGCCGTCGCCGATGTCGACGCCATTCGTCTCCCGGGCTTCGAACCGCAGGTGGGCGGGGTAGCGGCCACCGGCAGTGCCAACAGTGCCGATCCGGCTGCCCCTTGCAACGAGCGAGCCCAGCGTGGTTTTGATATCGAGAAGGTGCGCGTACATTGTGTGAATCGGCTTTCCCTCTGGACTACGGTGCGCCAGGACGACGGTATTGCCCCAGTCGGGGGAAGGATTACCGGCGTACACCACAAGTCCGTCGCCGGCCGCGAACACCGGATTGCTGATGTCGTTGTTCATTCCGCCGATACCCTTGAGATCATCGCCAGTTTGGTGGCCATCGCGCTTTTCGTCCCTCTCCCAGAATCTCCGGGTAATGTAAACGAGCGCCCCATTTTCCGAACCGAGCGGGGTATCGAGGCGGGTGGCGGTTGGAACCTGGTTCGCCTGCCAAGCTGAGAGGAAATGAAAACGCATGTCTGGCTCACCATTTTCCGGCATATCCAGAGGGAAATCCGCTTCTTGAAACCCCACCAGTTTTGATTCAGAAGCCCCTGTCTGGGAGCTGCGCCAGATCGCGAAGCCGATGACTCCGGCGGCGAGGGCGAGGCAGATCAACAGGCGGGCGCTTTTCATGGCTTGGTTACGCTTGGCATGTTCAGGTGTTTTCAGTCTTCAGTGGTGGAGTGAAATGTCAAAACTTCCGAGGAGGGCGGCGCTAGTTTTCCATCTCCCTCTGCACAAGCGCCGTCTGCGATCCATCGAGAAAGCCGGACAAAACGAGTTCTCCACTAGCGCCGATGGTGAGGGTGAGGCCACCTGTCTGCGTTTGGTCCAGCACCTGGATGTTGTTCTGCTGCCATTTCTGACGCTGCATTCCACGCATGGTGTCCGCTTCGCTGCCGGGTGGGCGGGGTAGGACGATGAGGCGCGGTGCCACGGCAGAGATATATTCACTGCTGAGGCTCAGGTCGCTCTCGTGGGCTCCCGCGACGAGAACGTCTGCGGCAATGTCGTGACCGGAGTCCAGAAGCGCCCGCTCGCTAAGGCGGCCGGCATCGCCGTGCCACAGGATCTTCCAGCCTCTCCAGTGCATCATGAAGACGAGGATGTTATCGTCGGCAAGGCTGCGGGGCTCGCGGTCGAGCGGGGAGAGCAGGATCTCGATCCATGTGCCACCGCCGAGGTCGAGCAGATCGCCGGCATGTGGCCGGATGATTCTCGGTCCATCAGGAGGTGCGTCAAGCCATGCACTAGCCCCGGTGATTGCCGGAGGAGTGGCACCAATTGCGAGCTGGCGGAGAGTGATCATCTCGGTAATGAGCGCAGGGCTGACAACATGCCCACCGTCAGCATGAGTGAAAATGATTGAGTCCGGGTCGATGCCCAGCCGCCTCATCGACGGTCCCACCTCTCTCTCAAAGCTGTAGGTTCCTCCCGTATCGATCATTACTGCGCTTCTAGTAGTCGATGCGAAGCAGGCGGCGGCGGCGCCGAAATCTAGATCGTAGATCACGAGCGATTCTTCTTCGGGGAATCGGGTGGACGCCGAGGCACCGGGTACTTTTGCAAACGCTTCGGCGGTGCCTGCGCAGAAGCTCGCGAGTCGCGAATTGATGCTGTTAAGGCCGATGGAGCCTTTCTGCCAGATCGGGTTCACCATGGCAGAGAGGAGGGCGATACCGAGGAGGCCGTAAACGATTGGAACAAGAGCCACAGTCGCAATGATCGAGATGGGCGTGACCATCCCGAAGTGCAGCATGGTGAGCGGCGCGGAGCCGATGGAAGCGGCGGTGGAGACGGCGAGACCTTCCGCGAGCCAGCGGCGGAACCGCAGTCGTTTCTCTTCCCACCAGCCCAGCTCGCTGGTAGGAAGAAACGTCTCCGCATCTGCTATCCACTCGAAGCATTTTCTGGCGGCCACAGTCGTGATGCCGATCGCGGCGACGACGCCGTAGGAAAGCTGGACGCCGGGCATCCGGATCACCCTGGGATCCCAGATTAGGGTGAGCAGCAGCACGGCACCAAGAGCGTTGAGGAGGTCGGCCCGGCGGCGGAGGGCGAACGCACCTAGGAAAACAGCACCCATCCAAGCGGCGCGGATTGCAGCCGGGCCGTTTCCGGTGAGCCAGGCGTAACCGAACATTCCGGCAACGATCAGGGGCAGCGCCCAACGCCGCGGCGTTCCGGTCCATCTCATCAAGAACCAAATCATCGTGCCGACCATCATCACGTGCAAACCGCTGACGGTGAAGACGTGGAGAGTGCCGCTCTCGCGGAAATGGCGCAGCAGCTCCAGCGAATCCGGCGATCGTTCTCCAAGCACCACCGCACGGATGACTTTGACCGGCACGTCTTTCTCTTCCAGACCGGCAGCGATGCTCTCGCGAAATTTCTTCTTGAAGCCGGCGGCACGTCGTGAGGCGGGACCGATCCAGCGCTCCTGCCGCATCTCGCTGGAGCGGAAGACGGCGACTACCCCTTCGCTCCGCAGTCGTTCACTACGGTTGAGGGTGCCGGGGTTCCTCTCGGTATCCAGCCGGTGAAAGGTCCCAAAGGCACGCAGTTCCGTCCCTGTCGGCGGAGCTTCTCCGGTGCCTACCCAGCGCACCTTCGCGCCACCAAGTTCCTCTCCGTGTAAACGAGCGTTCGCGACCCAGTTGCCTTTGCCGACTACCGCGTCTTCGAGCAGGCGGGCTTCCACGAGGCGGGGGCTGAGGCTGGAGAAGCGGCTCTCGTCTCGCGCCTGCCGGTCGTCATGAAAGCGCAGGTAAAACATCAGCACCAGCGCCAGGAGAGAGGTGGCGAGACCGCTTTTCCAGCCACCCATCCAGGTGACGAGAATGGCCATGATTACCAGTGCCGCCCAAGCGGCCTCAGATCGCCAGCCATCCAGAGCAATGGTTACAACAGCTCCGATCGCAGTTACGAAGAGCGGGCGCTTCGCCCAAAGACTTTTGAGCGCCCGTTGCATCGGTATCTGCTAGGCCATGCCCCAATCATGAAGCTTGGTGCGGGCATTGGCGGAGTGGCGACTCTCAGGAAACTGCTCCATGACCTGCTCCAGGATCGCTACGGCCGAGCCGCGGTCACCGGCGTCTTCGTCGTATAGCTCCGCCAAGCGGAACATCAGGAAGGCGGCGTCGTTTTCCTCCCACTCTTGGCCCTCGATCGCCTCGCGCAGCGTGAGGATGGCGAGCTGGGGGTTCTCCATGTGGTTTTTCTGGATCTTGGCAATTTCAACCCAAGGCAGGCGGTTCAGGGGATCCTGTTCAGCTGCAAGGCGGAAGGCATCAACGGCACCCTGCCACTCACCTTGGGCCATCAGCACGCGGGCGTCATGAAAGGGATCGCGCTCGACCTCCTCGCCGCTGTTGTAAACAGCGTGAGTCATTTTCTCGGCGAAGAGGGGCAGCAGGTAGGCGACGAAAACGATTCCGGTGAGGCCCGCGCTGAGGAAGACCAGAAGAATTCCATTGAAGGTGCGCTGCCCCTCCAGAGAGTTCATCTCTGTTTTCAGGGCGGGAACCTCCTCTTCCGGATCGCCCTCGTTGTAAAGTTGTTCAATGCGGCTCTCGAGCATCCTCGTCTCGTCTCCGGACTTATGGAATTTCCACCAACTTATTCCGACCAAAAGGGCGAGTAGGGCGATGCTGATATATTTAATCATGTAGCCCTAACTTGAACATCAGCGGCCAGTGGAAAAGAAAAATCTCATCCCTTCAGATGTTCTTCGCAGAATTCTTGGCCGTCTTCCGCCATCCGGAAATGTAGATCAGGATCCGAGATCTCGGTGCGGCCGCAGACGGCGCATTCGTGGAATGCATCGTCGGCTGACAGCTTGTTTTTCTCAAACTTCTTTTTACGTTTGAAGGGGTCCGCAGCTAGAGATCGTCCGCGCCAAGCCGGGACCGCCGCCCACAGGATATAGTTCGCGAACCCAAGCAGGAGGAACCCGATGTACCATGGCTGGGGGACGATCCCCACTAGAAGAAAGCCACCGAGGACGATCGCCAGCCAGCGAATCTGGACGGGAAGGATGAACATAATCATCAGCTCCATGCGTGGATATAAGGTCGCGAAGGCAAAAAACGCGGATGTATAGATGAAAAATCCACTCCCGGGCATTGGCTGCGGGTAGAGGAAGTTCGCCACCAGCAGGCCGATGAAGCCGGTATAGTAGAAGAAGGTGGTGCGGAACACGCCCCATGCCTGTTCGAGGCCGTCACTGATCATGAAAGCGATCATTACCATGAAGATCAGGAACAGCAGCGCGAAGGCTCCGCCGCCTCCGAAGCCGCTGGTGGAAAACAAAAAGGTGACCAACCGCCAGACCTCGCCGGAGAGGATTTTTTCCCGGTCGAACTCGAGGATCACTCCGATATCCGGCCGGACAAACTGGAGCAGGAAAACCATCACGTGAAACAGCGCGTAGTAACGCAACAGCCCCGGGAATGCCAACCAGCCCAGCTTTTTCTCACATTTGTCCAGAACCTCCATCGGTCAGACCTTTTCTCAGTCTGCTCCGCCATGCAAGACAATGAGCGCCCGTGCGAGCGCGGCCCTCCGTTCTTTTTGTTGCGGGTGTGGCCCGCATGAGGCATGAGCAGGGAAGACAAATGGCCGCCACTTCTTCTTTTCTGCCCCGTCACATCGGTCCCTCCGAATCCGAACAAGAAGCGATGCTGCAGGAGGTCGGCCACGGCACGCTTGACGAGCTTATTTCCGAGGCCGTGCCAGGCGGAATTCGCATGGATGGCGGATTGAACCTGCCTCCGGCGCTAACCGAGAATGAGGCGCTGGCTTCGTTGAAAGCGGTGATGTGCAAAAACCGGGTGCTCAAATCCTTCATCGGCCAGGGCTATTACGGCACTCACGTGCCGGGCGTGATTCTCCGGAATATTTTGGAAAATCCCGGCTGGTACACGGCCTACACGCCCTATCAGGCGGAGATCGCACAGGGGCGGCTGGAGGCGCTGCTGAATTTCCAGACGATGGTTACGGATCTCACTGGGCTGGATGTTTCCAACGCCTCTCTGCTTGATGAAGGCACCGCCGCCGCCGAGGCTGTGACCCTTGCTCTCTCCGGCAAGCCGAATGGCAAAACCCTTTTTATCTCCGACCGCTGCCATCCTCAGACAATCGATGTTGTCACCACCCGCGCCGAGCCGCTGGGGCTGCGGGTGACTGTGGGGGATTGGGTGAACTTTGAGCCCGCGTCCGCCGACAGTCTATTCGCCGTAATCGTTCAATACCCCGACACCAGAGGACGCATTGACGACTTTTCCGACTTCTTCGAGCGCTGCAAGAAAGCCGGGGCGACGACCATCATCGCGGCAGATCTGCTGGCGCTGACCTTGCTGAAATCACCGGGCGAATTCGGTGCCGATATATGTGTAGGCTCCTCCCAGCGCTTTGGTGTTCCGCTTGGCTTCGGCGGGCCGCACGCCGGATTTATGGCTTGCAAGGACGCGCTGAAGCGGAAGATGCCGGGCCGCTTGATCGGTGTCTCCATCGATGCCCAAGGGCAGCCTGCCTACCGACTCTCGCTGCAGACGCGGGAGCAGCATATCCGCCGTGATAAGGCGACATCGAACATCTGCACCGCTCAGGTGCTTCTCGCCGTCATGGCCTCGATGTATGCGGTGTATCATGGGCCGGAAGGGCTCAAAGCGATCGCTGCAAAAGTTCACCGCCAGACGCGTCAGCTTAAAATCTCGCTCGAAGCCGGGGGTGTGAAGATCGAACCCGGCCCGTACTTCGATACCCTAGCAATTCACTGCGAGAAAGCTGAAGATCTCGCCGCATCCGCCCCGGAGCATGGCTTTAATATTCGTCTCATCGACTTCGGCCACCTCGGCATTTCCCTAGATGAAACCACCACCTCGGCCGATCTGGACAACATCTGCGAGCTTTTCGGAATCACTCCCGGGGACGCGCCGCCCGAAGGGAACGCATGGGATTCGTCGCTCAAACGCTCATCCAGTTTCCTCGCCGCCCCGGCCTTCAACGCCTATCATTCGGAAACTGAAATGCTGCGTTACATCAAGCGGCTTGAATCAAAAGATCTCGCGCTCAATGAATCGATGATCGCTCTCGGCTCTTGCACGATGAAGCTCAACGCGACCTCGGAAATGCTGCCGCTTAGCTGGCCGGAGGTCTCGTCCATACATCCCTTTGCGCCTAGATCCCAGACCACCGGCTACGTGGAAATGCTCACGCAGCTTGAGGATTGGCTGGCGGAGATCACTGGTTTCGCCGCTGTCTCGCTCCAGCCGAACGCTGGCTCACAGGGCGAATACGCGGGCCTGCTTGCGATCCGCCGCTATCACGAATCGCGTGACGAAGGTGATCGTAACATCTGTCTGATCCCGGTCTCCGCACACGGCACGAACCCGGCCTCCGCCGTGATGGCTGGAATGAAGGTTATCGGCGTGAAGTGCGATGATAGCGGGAATATCGACATGTCCGATCTGATCGCCCGCACGGAGGAGCACCGCAGAAAGCTCTCCTGCTTGATGGTCACCTATCCATCCACCCACGGCGTCTTCGAGGAAACCATCCGCGAGATCACTGCCATCATCCACGATGCGGGTGGGCAAGTTTACATGGATGGCGCTAACATGAATGCCCAGGTCGGCCTTACTTCCCCCGGCCTCATTGGCGCCGATGTCTGTCACCTGAATCTCCACAAAACCTTTTGCATCCCTCACGGCGGTGGAGGTCCCGGCGTCGGCCCGATCGGAGTCGCAGAGCAATTAGTGCCCTTCCTTCCCGGTCACTTCGCTCTCGACAATCAGACGCACGCCGTCTGCTCCGCGCCCTACGGCAGTGCCTCGATCAACACGATATCATGGATGTATATCGCCATGATGGGAGCAGCCGGTTTGAAAAATGCTACGGAAGTCGCCATCCTGAACGCCAATTACATCGCCAAGCGCCTCGCACCGTTTTTCCCGATCCTCTACAGCGGGAAAACTGGCCTCGTCGCCCACGAGTGTATCATCGACTGCCGCCCCCTCTCTGACCAATCAGGCATCACCGTAGAGGATATAGCCAAGCGCCTGATGGATTACGGTTTCCACGCTCCCACGATGTCATGGCCCGTCACCGGGACCCTCATGATCGAGCCGACCGAGTCCGAATCCAAGGCCGAGCTCGACCGTTTCTGCGACGCGATGATTTCCATCCACGGCGAGATCAAAGCGGTCATCAGCGGGGAGTTGGACGCAAAGAACAACCCGCTGAAAAACGCCCCGCACACCACCGGTGTCCTTTGTGGCAACGATTGGCCGCACCCATACCCGCGCGAGCAGGCCGCCTTCCCTCTGCCCTACCTCCGCAGCCACAAGTTTTGGCCCTCTGTCTCCCGCATCGACAACGTCCACGGCGACCGCAACCTCGTCTGCACCTGCGACAGCGTCCAAGCCTACGCCTCGGAGTAGATTTCCCGGAATGAAGCGCGCCTCGCCGTCTGGCGGGGCAGTCCAGAAAGGGTCCCCGGACAGTTCGGAATTTTTTCGGTGTCCGCTTCAATGAGGCAACATTGGGGCACGGAAGGCATCTCCCTAAGCGTTTGCGCTGCCGGTGAATTGTGGGCATACTGTTAGCGACGCGGCTGTATCTGCCGCACCTCCCAAGCGTTTTTCTGTCCATATGATTACCTACTCCGACTCTACTCCCACGGCCCGTGAAAGCCGTCTGACTCTCGCGCGGCTGCTGCCCAGACTTCACAAGGCCTTCCCAGACGAAGTGGAAACGGCGGAGTGGCATGCGTTTGAGGCGCGGGTGGACGATCATTTTCCGGTGCTCTTCGATCTCCTGTGGAGGATCTACGGACCCGGTTACGATTTCTTCTTCCACGTGGAGGCGATCCTGCAGACGGCGGCCAAATCTTGGTTGGAGCGGGACGCGGATCTCAAAAGCCTAGATGCGATTCGCGAGGGGCACCCGCACTGGTATCAATCGAACCGGATCGTTGGGGCCATGGCATATGTGGATTTGTTTTCCGGCGATCTGGAGGGGTTGAGGGAACGGATTGGCTATTTGAAAGAGCTGGGCGTGACCTACCTTCACCTGATGCCGCTCTTTAAGAGTCCGGAAGGCGATGACGACGGCGGCTACGCGATCAGCAGCTACCGGGAACTTGATCCACAGATCGGCACCATGGACGAGCTCCGCGAGCTGGCGACGGAGCTGCGGCAGCAAGGGATGAGCCTGGTGCTGGATTTTGTCTTCAACCACACTTCAGACGAGCACGACTGGGCGAAGAAGGCGCTGAAGGGCGACGATGAGTATCAGCGATACTACCGGATGTATCCCAACCGGACGGACCCGGACGAATACGAGCGCACGTTGCGACCGATTTTCCCTGACGCCCACCCCGGCTCGTTCACCTACCGCACGAGCTTGGGTAAATGGATATGGACGACCTTTAACAACTTCCAGTGGGACTTGAACTACGCCAATCCCGATGTCTTCAACGCGATGGCGGGAGAGATGCTTTTTCTGGCTAACGCCGGGGTCGAGATGGTGCGGATGGATGCGGTGCCGTTCCTGTGGAAGGAAAAAGGCACCTCGTGCGAGAATCTCGAGAAAGCACATCTTTTAATCCAGGCTTTCAATTCCCTGGCCCGTATTGCCGCCCCCGCCTTGATCTTCAAATCGGAGGCGATCGTGGCACCGGACGAGATCAAGAAATATGTCTCGGAGCAGGAATGCCATCTTTCCTATAATCCGCCGCTGATGGTGCAGCTCTGGAACTCCATCGCCACGCGAGACGCCCGGGTGCTCTCACATTCATTCCAAAAACGGTTTCACCTGCCGCACGGTTGCTCGTGGGTCAATTACATCCGCTGCCATGATGACATAGGCTGGGGCTTCGAGGACCGGGATCTTTGGGAAATTAACGTCAATCCCCATGATCACCGCTGGTTCCTCAACCGCTTTTTTTCCGGCGAGGGAGACAGCTTTGCACGTGGGCGGCTGTTCCAGCACAACCCACAGACGGGGGATGCCCGTATCTGTGGAACGACCGCCTCCCTTTGCGGCTTGGAAAAAGCGATCTACGAAAAGGATGAGTATCAGATCGAGATGGCAGTCCGCCGGATTCTGCTGCTGCACGGCATCATTTACACGGTCGGTGGGATCCCTCTTATTTATCTAGGTGATGAAATCGGGATGACAAACGACTATGACTACGCGAAGGACGCCGGGAAAGACGGCGATTCGCGCTGGCTGCACCGGCCCCAGTTTGATTGGGAAAGAGCGGAGAGGCGCAAGGATCCGGAGTCGGTGGAGGCGCGGATTTTCAACGGCTTCCTCAAGCTCTCGCAGGTCAGGAAAAACAACCAGGCCTTCCAGGAGTGTAACACTGAGTTCATCGATACCGGCAACGTCCACGTGTTCGGCTACTTCCGCAGCTATGGTGGCCAAAGCATCCTGTGCCTCGCGAATTTTTCGGAGTTTCCCCAGGATCTACCGGCCACTCGGCTCCGCCAGCTGGGCATGAGAAAGACATTTACGGACATCATCGCGGGAAAAAGCATCGTGGCAACGCAGAAGCTGAGCCTCGAGCCGCTGCAGTTCGCCGCTCTCATGTGAGGCCGTCTAACGAGCTTCGTCCCAAGAGCGGAGCTCCAGCTCGGAATCCGGGTCTTGGTAAACTACGGCTGACACCTCGCGTATGCGGCCGCCATGCTCCCCAGATAGCTGGAGACGGTGGTTGGTTCCCGCCACCATCTGCTGCTCAGCGCGGATGATCTTGACGAGTCTGAGCGGGGTTTCGCTTTTCTGGCTCTGCTCGCGAACCGCGAACTCAGCAGCCGCTCGGATAGCGGGTGTAATGTCCGCTTCCCGGTACGCGCCAGCCATGGGGACGGCGGCTTCCAGGGTTGTAAGGGGGACGTCAGTCTTTTCATCGGTCGCTGGACCCGGCCGTTCGCATCCGGTCGCGAGAAGCAGGAGTAATGCAACATTCACGCGGATGGTGGGATTCATTGGAACTGAATAGTTGAGGTGGCTAGACGCAAAAAGAGCGACGCACGAGTGTGCGCCGCTCTTGGAAATGTATCGAGCAAAAGCCGCAGTTACTCGCCGACAGTGGTGAATGTCACGGACGGAACCTCAATGGAATCCACGACCTTGTAGGTGTTGTCAACGGCGACGACATTGCTGCCGGCGATGTAGTAACGGACTTCCTCACGTTGCGGAAGAATCTGCACCAGCTCGGGAGGAGCCTCTACGAGATGGGTCCGGTACTCCTCTTCAACCACCACACCGGGTTCGATGCGAGTGCTTCTCCACGCGGTCGGAACTTCTTCGATGCGAACCTTTTTGGCGAGGCCCGGTGGCAGTCCGTGCGGGTGCGCCTTTTGAGTTTCGAAATACTCGACAACCTTGGTTTGAACTTCCGGGTTGAAGGCCGTGGTCGTGGTTTCAGTTTCGGTGACGCTGCCGTCAGCGTTGGCGCGGACTTCGGTTTCAGTGGTTTCCGTGACCTGTGCGCTGAGTGGAAGCACTGCGCCCAAGGCGATCGCGCTGATTGTGGTGATAAATGTTTTTTTCATTTGGTTTTCGGTTTGGTAAAGGTGCGCGCCGGGTTTTGATCCCCAACTTGCGCATACTTCAATCGCAGGGCCCGTACCAGCACGGAAAACACCGCTGCGTAAGGGATTGTCTTGCTCTAGCCGATCCAAAAAATTGACTCGTTCGTGCAAACCGTGGGTCCGGGGGAGCAGTCTGCATTCCCAATCGGGGAAAGGTCACTCTTCGGCGAACATGGCGTCGGAGAGAGGCGTCGGCTCGTCTTTTGCCGACTGCTCAAGGGGGGAGCGGCCCTGCTTTTGAGGCTGCAAGGGGCAGGTATTTGCTAGAAAGTGTTAGAGCACCAAGGACCATCAGATCGCCGGTAGAAGGCAAGGGGCTTCTGAATTCTCCTCTCCTGCGGACGCTCTGGAAGGCTTCGCGCAGATATTGACGTGAGGGGGCAGGCGGGGCACTCTCGCCGCTCATGAGTGTCGGCATCATTATGGGAAGTACGTCGGATTGGCCGACGATGGAGCACGCGGCGCGGGTTCTGAAAGACTTCGGCGTGGAGTATCACGCTGAGGTGGTGAGCGCGCACCGGACTCCGGAGCGGCTGGTGGAATATGCCAAAGGGGCCAAGGGAAACGGCGTTACATGCATCATCGCGGGTGCGGGTGGCGCGGCGCACCTTCCAGGGATGGTGGCGGCAATGACGGAGCTGCCGGTGCTGGGCGTGCCGGTGGAGTCGAAAGTTCTTAAAGGTGTGGATTCGCTGCTCTCGATCGTGCAGATGCCTGCGGGGATTCCGACGGCGACCTTCGCGATCGGCAAGGCGGGATCGACCAACGCCGGGCTTTTCGCGGTGGCGATGCTGGCGGTCAACGACGAGGCGCTGGCGGAGAAATTGGCGGAGTTCCGGCGCAAGCAAACTGCGGCGGTGAGGGAGGCGGTTCTTCCCGAACTGGATTGATGAGTCGGGCTTTTCCGAAGGCAGCTTTGCGGATGCCAAACTTTTAAAGATATGTCAGCTTCGGTATTTTTCCCTTTGAACAGGCAGCAGGTGGTAGGCGTGATCGGTGGAGGTCAGTTAGGCCGGATGCTGGCTCTTGTCGCCCGGCGGATGGGCGTGAGGACGGTGATCTGGACCGGCGGCCTGGAGGCTCCGGCTGTCGAGGCGGCGGATGAGGTGATCGATCTTCCCTTTGATAGCGAAGAAGCGCTGGAGCGTTTCTGTGGAATGGCCACCGTCGCGACAGTGGAGTTTGAAAACATCCCGATGAAGACGCTGCAGGGGGTGGAGAAATGTATGGACCTTTTTCCTTCCTCCGCTGCAGTGGGGATCTGTCAGAACAGGGAGCGAGAAAAGAATTTCCTGCTCGAAAACGGCATCCCCTGCACGTGGTTTCGTGTGATCGAAACGTTTGGCGATTTGAGAACCGCCATGGCGGAGCTGAAGGGGCCTGGTGTGCTCAAGACCGCCGCTTTTGGCTACGACGGCAAAGGTCAGCTTAAGATCGAGGGCGGCGAGGATCCGTCTCAGGTGTGGGAGAAATTTGGGAAGGAGCGGGCGGTGCTCGAGGCATGGGTGCCGTTCGAGAAAGAGATCTCCGTGATGGTGGTGCGTGCTTCTGACGGAACGGTAAAAACGTATGATCCAGCGGAGAACCGTCACCGGCAGCACATCCTAGACATGTCCATCGTGCCCGCGAGTATTTCTCCCCAGGTGGCGAAAGAGGCCCAGGCGGTGGCTGAAAAGGTGGCTGTTGCCTTGGATTACCGGGGAATCCTCGGAGTGGAGTTTTTTGTGAATCACGATGGTTCTCTGGTTGTGAACGAAATGGCGCCGCGCCCTCACAACTCCGGCCACCACACCTTGGATGCCTGCGCCAGCTCCCAGTTCGAACAACAGCTCCGGGTGGTCCTGGGGCTGCCACTCGGCTCCACCAGACTCATCTCTCCCTGCGTGATGCTGAATCTCCTAGGAGATTTCTGGAGGAGCGAAACGGAACCACCGGACTGGACGCAGCTCTTGGAAACCGATGGCGCGGTCCTACACCTCTACGGAAAGCGCAAGGCCATCGGGATGCGGAAAATGGGTCATGCGACACTGCTTGGAGCGGACGCCCTGGAGAAGGCGGAGTTGCTCAAGAAAGGGTGGGACGCCGTCGGCTGATCAAGATCGGCGTCACAGCTGTTACAAGTCCTTCGATCATTGCCGTGTGCCGAACAGAGGCCAGACGGGAAAATTGAAGCAGGCTGCCGTATCCGGCTGCATTGCGAGGAGCCGAACGCGAAACTTGGATCACTTATTGGTAAGATATTTTTTGATAAGGAAGGTAATAGCAGCATCGCATGCTTCCGGGCCAGCGGGATCGCCGATGTTGCAGGAGGCGACGGCGGCAAATTTCTTCCGGGGAGCCAACCACATAACGGTATAGTTCATGGTGTTGGAGCCATTGTGGAAGAGCGTGGTTCCGCCGGCCCAATCCCGTTTCAGAACGACCCATCCGAGCGCATAGTCATCGCCTGGAGGTACCGGAGCATGGGTGAACTGCAGCGTTCCATGATCGACCGGAGAGTTCTTCGCTCCTCCAAGGTGAAAGTTTGCGTAGCGCGCAAGATCTAGAATGGAAAGGTGAACCCGGCCGACTGGAGAAATGGCCGGTGGATTATCTGCATCAGGCCCGGGCTCCACAGCTTCGATGGCGCGCCCACGGCTGTCATGTCCATATGGTTGATCGATCTTTCCGATCGTGGCGGGCGCGCCGATACCTGCCGAGGTCATGCCCAGTGGCTTGAAGAGACGGTCCTCCAATAGTCCCGCGTAGGTTTCGCCTGCCGCTTTCTCAAGCATCGCACCAGCTATCGTGAAGCCTCCGTTGGAATATTTCCGTTGTGAGCCGGGGCGATATGCGGATGGGGCTGCGAGCAGCGTGCGGACTAGATTCTTCCGTTGCTCGTCCTCCGGTGCTTCACGCGTGGCGACCATGGCCATCCAGAGCAGGGGAGGGAACTCGGCGGGGGCGCCACCGGTGTTTGAGAGCAGCTGCAGCAGCGTTGCGCCTCTATAACTCGGATGGACATTCCAATCTGGAAAAACGTCAGCGACGGTTGTCTGCCACTCTATTTTTCCTTCGGCCACGAGAATAGCGGCGAGAGTGGCGGTCATTGATTTCGTGCAGGAGCCAATGTGGAATTTGTCGTCGATGGTGACCCGGGTGGGATCTCCATGCTTCCGGACTCCGGCGGCGCCTGCTGCGACAATCTTGCCATCCAACACTGCGGCTGCGGCGAGTGCGGGAACTTTGCCTTCGCGGATGTACCCAGCAAGCTCATCAGAAATGTCAGCCCGCTCTGCCATCAGCACCTGGCAGGTTGAAGCGAAGCCGAAGATAAGCGTTTTTAGAAGCCATCGCATAGAACTCACAACTCAAGTGTGAGGCGTGAAATGGAACTGGCAAGGATACGGTTCGGCGCGGGCGTTCTGGCCAAACCTGTTTTCTTTGGTATCTTTTCGAGATGGAGATGAACGATGTCTGAATCGATACGTGCGGACAAGTGGCTGTGGGCGACACGGTTCTTCAAAACGAGAGCGCTTGCTGGAGAAATCTGCGGAACCGGAAAGGTGCGGCGGAACGGTCACGTGCTCAAGCGGGCGTCGCCGGTGCAGGCGGGGGACGTTTTGGAAATTCCGTTTATGGAGGGGCCTGGGGTGCGGGAGATTTTCGTCACCGGTGTGATCGAGCGGCGGGTCGGTGCTGCGGAAGCGCAGGCTTGCTACGAAGACCGGACGAAGCCGGATGTCTATGAGGCACTCAAGAACTGGCACATCGCCAAGCAGGAGGCGGCGAAGGGGCGGCCGACGAAAAAGGATCGTCGGGCAATCGATCAGATCAAGGAGGCGTGGGAGTGGGACGTGTGATTCTTTTTCTGATTGCCTCCATCAACTTGTATTTCCACGCGATGGGATTGCATAACGGAAACGCAGGGAGTAAGAGGACGGCCCGCTCATTCTGATGCACATGAAGCTTCCGCCCGCTATCCGGCTGACTGAGATCGCTCCCGGCTATCCGGTTTTTCAGATCGACCACGCGAGATGTTCCGCGAAGGTCGCGCTGCATGGCGCGCATGTGATGTCATGGAAGCCTGCGGGGGAGGACGAAGTGCTGTATCTGAGTCCGGATGCGGTGTTTGAGGAAGGGCGGGCGATCCGGGGAGGGATTCCTATTTGCTGGCCGTGGTTCAACGCGCATCCGGCCGATTCTGAAATGCCGTCACACGGGATTGCGAGGGCGAGATTTTGGGAGTTGGTGGAGGCGGATGAGAATGAGGAAGGGGTGGTCCTTCGGTTCGAGGTGAGCGAGGGGATCTGGAACGCATCGGCAGCAATTCATGCGGGTGAGGAGCTTGAGGTGGTACTGGAAACGCGGAATCGGACCGAGATTCCTATCGTCGTTGCGGGAGCTCTGCATTCCTACCTTGCGGTCTCTGACATAGGGCAGGTGCGGATCGTTGGGTTGGAAGGATCGGATTACGTGAACCCTCTGGGAGATTCTAGGCGTAGAAGTCAGAGGGGACCGGTACGGTTTGGTGGTGAGGTGGAGGCGGTTTACGATAGTTCCAGTAGCGTTCTGTTGGTTGATGATTTTTCCGGCAGGACATTGATGATCGAGAAAGGTGGGAGTCCTTCCACGGTGGTATGGAATCCGTGGGCGGAAAAGTCGGCGGCGCTTTCCGATCTGCCTGATGACGGGTATAGGAGTTTCTGCTGTATCGAAGCGGCGATCGAGAATCAGCAGGCGGTGGTTGTGATGCCCGGTGCGTCCCATGTGCTGCGCACGCGGATCAGTATCGAAGAGTGAGGGTGACGTGGCGGCGGATTGCATCCGCCATGCCTTAGCATGTTCTCCGCAGCACTCATCCTATGGCGGCGTCGCTGGTGTTG
>JBGTDO010000100.1:0-70281 GCA_041748235.1 Akkermansiaceae bacterium
TCGCCTGGAGAAACTTCTTTCTGCAGGAATTCGTCGTAAGACCTGCTCTGGACTTCAATGAGGTTAGGTGGGTCAATGACCTCTTCAAATTTACCAAAATAGAGACGTTCAGCCATGGTGATGCGGTGGTGGTGGTGTTACGAGTTCAAGCCCGGGCCGGTGAAGGCGCAGGCAAAGTGAGATCAGGAAATGGACAAGTGGGACAAATGAGCGAAAGCGACGCGTAACACTGCAGGGTCGTGTAGTATCACGCGTCGGCTTCGATTTGCAAGTTGCGGGTTTATGACAGGAAATGCCCGGAGCGGAAACGATCCGCCCCGGGTGAGATCCTTTGAGGAATTACTTGAGTTCGATGGTCGCGCCAGCTTCTTCAAGCTTTTTCTTGGCGGTTTCCGCAGCATCCTTGGCAACGCCTTCGAGGACGTTGGCAGGAGCACTTTCGACCAGTTTCTTCGCATCGGCAAGACCAAGGCCAGGAGCAACTTCACGGACTGCCTTGATGACAGCGATCTTGTTGGCACCGGCGCCAGTGATGACGACGTTGAATTCGGTTTGCTCTTCGGCAGCTTCGGCAGGACCGGCGGCGGCTGGACCAGCGGCCACGGCAGCAGCAGCGGAGACACCCCAGGTTTCTTCGAGTTGTTTAACGAGGTCGACAGCTTCCAAGACGGTGAGCTTGCCGAGTTCTTCTACTAGTTGTGCAATATTTGACATTTATTTTCTCCTTTTGCGGTATCGTCGCCACCGGAGCCTCCGGCGATTTCAGCTTCCCGGCTGGAAAGCCGACGAGGAACCATTATTAATCAGGCCCTTGCGTGGAGACGCGACAGGCCCTCCGTTCAAATTGTTGTTATTCGGCGGCAGCTGCATCGGCGGCCGGAGCCTCCTCAGCGGATGCTTCGGCACCTTCGGAAGCGCCACCCGATTTGAAATGCTCGCGCTCGGGATCGAACTTCTCGAGGAGGATGCGTGCGATCCGTGTCGCCGGCTCGTTGATGAGACCGAGGAGCTGGGAAAGAACGGCCTCGCGGGACGGGATGTCGGCGATTGCTTTCAGTTTCTCGCCATCGAGGATATCGGAACCGAGGATTCCGATTTTCATTTCAGGCTTCTTGAATTCCTTTTCAAAGGTTTTGAGCACCTTGGCGGCGGAGAAAACTTCCGAGCTGCCGGTGACGAAAGCGGTTTGGCCGACAAGATCCGCTCCGATGTCGGGAAGACCAGCTTCAGCGAGAGCTTTACGCATGTAGCTGTTCTTGGCGACGGTGCACTTGGCACCACCGTCGCTAAGACGGCTGCGGAGGGTGCTGAACTGGGGAACGGTCAAGCCGGTGTAATCGATGACGATGACATACGGAGAATCGTTGACGCGTGCCAGCAGGCTGTTGATGATGATTTGTTTATCTGGATTCATGGTCGTGGCGTGCTGGAATTAAGCGGTGGCTTTGGCGTAGGTGGCAGCCTCAAGAGGAAGGCCGGGGAGCATGGAAGCTGCCAGAGTGACAGCTTGGATGTAGTTGCCTTTTGCGGTGGCTGGCTTGGCGCGGACAACGCCTTCCACGAAGGCACGGGCGTTTTCCTCAAGCTGGTTGGCCTCGAAGGAGGCCTTGCCGATGGCACCGGAGACGTTGCCGTTTTTGTCGAGTTTGAAATCGATCCGGCCGGCTTTAACTTCTTTGACGGCCTTGGCGACGTCGTCGGTGACGGTGCCGGTTTTCGGGTTTGGCATCAGGCCACGAGGACCAAGAACTCGAGCAATCTTGCGGACTTCTGCCATGGCGTCAGGAGTTGCGATGGCGGAATCGAAATCGACGAAACCTTCCTGCACCTTCTTGATCAGATCTTCGTAACCAACATGCTCGGCACCTGCGGCGATGGCTGCTTCAGCAGCGGCACCCTGGGCGAAAACGACGACGCGGACGTTTTTACCCGTTCCGTGAGGAAGGGAAACAGAACCACGAACCATCTGGTCGCTCTTCCGCGGATCGACGCCGAGGCGGAAGGAAAGAGTGACGGTGGGGACGAACTTCGGTGCTGGAAGCGTTTTCACGGTGCTGATCGCATCCGGAAGTGTGAATGATTTGCCGGTGCCTACGGCCTCGACGGCTTTTTTATAGCGTTTGCTGCGTGTTTTGGACATTGTGTTGTTTGGTTGCAGTGATAACGGACGGGGCTTGCGACCCACCCTCTTGCGGGTGCTCCGTTTTTTAGGCGGAGCGGAGATTATTAATAGCCTTCAACCTCAAGACCCATTTGACGGGCGGTGCCGGCGAGGATGCGGGCAGCGGCTTCAGGATCCTTAGTGTTGAGGTCGGGAAGCTTGATATTCACCACCTCCATGAGCTGGGCCTTGGTGATCTTACCGACCTTTTTCTTATTTGGCTCGCCGGAGCCGGAGGCAAGACCAGCTGCTTTCTTGAGGAGGTTTCCCGCTGGCGGACGCTTGGTGATGAAGGTAAAGGACTTGTCCTTATAAACCGAGATCACGCAAGGGAGCACGTCACCGGCCTGGGCCTGGGTGGCGGCGTTGAATTCCTTACAAAAGGCCATGATGTTGACACCTGCCTGGCCGAGGGCGGGGCCGACGGGTGGAGATGGATTGGCGGCTCCAGCCTTGATCTGGAGTTTGATGATTTTGACGACTTCCTTGGCCATAATGAATGCGTGGTTGGTGTTTGGTGAAAATTAGGAGAATTGGAACTAGAACGGCGGGCACGGTCTACTCGCGCTCGACCTGCCAGTATTCGAGCTCAACGGGTGTGCTGCGGCCGAAGATAGAGACAGAAACGCGGAGCTTGCCGCGTTCGGGATCGATTTCCTCGACCACGCCGCTTTGCGACTGGAAAGGGCCATCGGCGACTTTGACGGTGTCCCCAACTTCGAAGGAGATGGCCGGGCGGACGACTTCCTCACGCTCTTGGATCTGGGAGAGCATGGCCTCGACCTCGCGGGAGCGCATCGGGGTCGGACGGTCCTTGGTGCCGGCGAACCCGATCACACCTTCCATCTCCTTGATGAAGAACCAGGTCTTTTCGACGAGCTGGTTATCCTCGGTGGAGAGATACATGTTCACGATGATGTAGCCGGGGAAGAACTTCTTCTTTGTCTCGGTCTTCTTTCCGCGCTTGATCTCGGAAACGATTTCAGTGGGGACTAGGACCTCGCGGATGTAGTCCTGCATTTCCTCGGCCTCGACCTGGCGCATGATGCGATCACGGACCTTCCCTTCCATTCCAGAAAGGACTTGGACTACGTACCATTGGTCTTTGAATGTGGAGGCGTCGGGCATGAGTGGCGAAATGTTGGCTGGCAAGATGGTGGGAAAACGAAAATTAGCGGAAGACTTCGGTGAGGAAGCCAACGATGAGGACTTGAAGGAAGTCCCAGAACTGGACGAAGCCAGCGAGCAGGATCATTGCGATCAGCACCACGATGGTGGAGTCGATGAGTTCCTTGTATTTTTTAAAACCCTTGACCTTGGGGTCGGACTCCCATGGCCAGGAGGCCTTGCGAAGTTCGCCTTTTACTTCGCCGATGAAGCTTGTGATTTTGGAAAGCATTGGGTGAAGCGGGTGGGAGCGATGAGATGAAAATGGCACGGCAGGAGGGACTCGAACCCCCAACACTCGGTTTTGGAGACCGATGCTCTACCAATTGAACTACTGCCGTGTTGTTAAGAAAAATGTGACTTTTTGAGGCGACTTAAGGGCACCCCGGTTTAGCGAGGTGCCCCAAGAGCTTGGCGCGCTGGAGAGCTATGACACTTTCCAGCGGAGCCGATGATTGAATCTATTCAACAATTTCACCAACACGGCCGGCACCGACGGTGCGGCCACCTTCGCGGATGGCGAAGCGCATTGTTGGCTCCATGGCGATAGGGGTGATGAGTTCGACTTCGAGGCCGATGTTGTCACCAGGCATCACCATTTCAACTCCTTCCGGGAGCTTGATGCTGCCGGTCACGTCGGTCGTGCGGAAGTAGAACTGGGGACGATAGTTCGAGAAGAACGGAGTGTGGCGGCCGCCTTCTTCCTTGGAAAGGACGTAGATCTCGGACTTGAACTTCTTGTGACCTTTGACAGTGCCTGGCTTGGCCATGACCTGGCCGCGCTCGACGTCGTTCTTTTTGAGACCGCGGACGAGAAGCCCGACGTTGTCACCCGCACGACCTTCGTCGAGGAGCTTGCGGAACATTTCGATGTCCGTAACGGTGGTCTTCTGGGTGTCGCGGATGCCGACAATCTCGACTTCTTCCATTTTCTTGACGATACCACGTTCGACACGGCCGGTGCAGACGGTTCCACGGCCTTCGATCGAGAACACGTCCTCGATCGGCATGAGGAAGGTCTTGTCAACTGGACGCTCTGGCTCGGGGATATAGGAGTCGACAGCATCCATGAGCTTGTTGACGTTGGCCATGTGGGTCGCGTCGCCTTCGAGGGCTTTGACAGCGGAACCGGAAACGATCGGAATGTCATCGCCTGGGTAATCGTAGCTGGAAAGAAGATCGCGGATCTCCATTTCGACGAGTTCAAGAAGTTCGTCGTCATCGACGAGGTCAACTTTGTTCATGAAAACCACGAGAGCTGGAACGCCAACCTGGCGAGCAAGAAGGATGTGCTCACGGGTCTGAGGCATCGGGCCGTCAGCTGCTGAAACCACAAGAATTGCACCGTCCATCTGGGCGGCACCGGTGATCATATTCTTAACGTAATCGGCGTGTCCAGGGCAGTCAACGTGGGCATAGTGACGCTTCTCGGTTTCATATTCCACGTGGGCGGTGTTGATTGTGATACCGCGCTCACGCTCTTCGGGAGCCGCATCGATGTCCGCATAGCTTTGTTTCTTGGCGAAACCTTTTTCCGCAAGCGTGTTGGTGATCGCTGCTGTGAGTGTGGTTTTGCCGTGGTCGACGTGACCGATGGTGCCGATGTTTACGTGCGGCTTGTTGCGTTGGAATTGTTCTTTGGCCATTTTCGTTGTGGTTTCGCTGAGACGTTTGAGAAGTATTTATACGTAGTTCCTGGAGCTCGTGGGGGGAATTGAACCCCCGACCTCATCCTTACCAAGGATGCGCTCTACCCCTGAGCTACACGAGCAATTTGGATTGCTTGCTCATCCTTCCAACCGACAAAAGAACCGCGACCTGTCTCAAGTGACCCAAGACCGAGCGCGGCACCCCTGACTGCATGTGGGGAAGAGCGGGCGGACATTAACAAAGCGCGGTGCCCTGTCAAAAAAAATATGAGTCTTTCGTCACTTTCCTGAAATCCCTTCATTTGTTTACCTCCTCAGCTTTTCAGAGGTCTTCGGAAGCTGTGGATTCCTCCACTCTGCGGGCAAATCTCTCGATCGAGAGGCATTTTCCGGATGAAGTCTCGGCGGAAATGATGACCCCGCAGAGCTTGACTGTGCCGGTGGCGATGGGGAAACGGGTCGGCATTCCCGAGCGGAAGCGCCAGACGACGGAATCAATGCAGCGGCCGAGAACGGATTCTTCGGGCCCGCACATCCCGGCATCGGTCAGGTATCCTGTTCCACCGGGGAAAATGGTTTCATCGGCGGTCTGGACGTGGGTGTGGGTGCCGACGACGAGGGAGACGGTGCCGTCAAGCATGCGGCCCATCGCGATTTTCTCCGAGGTGGTCTCTGCATGAAAATCGAGGACGATCACTTGCACCCCTTCCCCTTTCAGTCTTGCCACCTCCGCTTCAACCGCAAGGAAAGGGTTTTCAAGCGGCGGCTGTATAAAACTCCGGCCCTGACCCTGTATGACAGCCACTTTTCCTTTGGCCGTCTCCAGCACGACGCTGCCGCTGCCCGGAGTTCCTTCCGGATAATTGATCGGGCGAAGCAGACGGGGCTCGGTCGGGAAATATGATTCTATCTCCTTTTGGTCCCACACGTGATCGCCGGTGGTAATGACGGCGGCTCCTGCGCGCAGGAGGTCGATGGCAATCTTGGGGGTGATTCCCCGTCCCCCGGCAGAGTTCTCCCCGTTGACGATGATGAAGTCGATCGAGTGCTCCTCCTTGATCTTCGCCAGCTCGCTGATCACAGCCTTACGGCCGGGCTCCCCGACAATATCGCCGAGGAAAAGGATACGGATCGCCTCCCGATTTTGTAATTCGCTCATCCGCAGGGGAATGTCGGCAATTTCGCCATCCAGACAATCCTAAACTCCCCGGTGCTCATCGGCCCGGCAGCCCGCCGGACCGGAAGCGCTGGTGCTGCTTGCGGATCATCCCGTCATGCGGTGCATGAAGAACGGCCAGATTTCCCCACCTGACCGCTTCCTTCCGGTCGCCGCGGGCGAAGTGAACCTCGGCCATGGTATCTAGATACGCGGCTTGGTTGGGTCGAATGTTTAAGGCCTCGTCGAGATAATCCTCCGCAAGATCGAGTTCGTAACCGGCGCGAGAGGCCAACCATGCGGCGGTGTTACGGGTGTTGTCAGATGCCGGGTAGCGCTCGACAACCAAGGAGATCTTTTTCCACGACTCATAGAACCACTTCCGCAGCTCCTCGGTCAGCCCCGCTTTCCGTAGATATGGGAAAAAGTCATCCGCTAGGACACCGTCGGTGGCGAAGTTGCGGTGTATGCCAGCGAGGAGCGCCACCGCCTTATCCCGGTCCTCAGGCAGCACGGCCATTGCTTTGGCGAGATCCGCGTTGAGCCGGAGCTTGCTGAAATCAGTGAGTGAGTCGCCGAGATGCGTGGGGCTGGCACGAACCTGCAGCAGCGCCTCGTGGCACGAGGCCGCGACAGCCCACTCCCCCTGTTCCATCAGTGAGTTGGCGTAGGGCAGCAAACTTTCCAAGAACTCCGGTGAGGAAGGGTCGGCTTGAAATGCAGCTTTTTGAAACCATTTCGCAGCCCGTGCCTGATCACCGCTGTAGGAGTAAAAACTGGCGATGCGAACGCAGCTGGGAGCGTAGCCGAGCGCCAGTTTTTCGGCCCATTCGTCATGCTCCCGGGCCCGCTCCTTTTGACCAGCGCGGCGAAGGTGGGCCGCGAGGTAGGCATGCAGCTCCGGTGAATTGTGAGACTCATACACCCCGCTGCTTTCGAGGATCTCGACGGCTTCATCCCAGCGATCTGCGGCACTTAGATATTGATCGATGGAACTCCAAACCACCGAGGCCTGCATCCCCGGCTCCAACATATCCCAAGCTTTCAAAGCGGTTCCCGCTTCATCGCGCGCTACCGCCAGCTTAATCAGGCGCTGGATGAGCTCCGGTCTGATGTCTTCCTCTGCGCCCTCGATCGCCTTCCACACCTTGTCGAGCCAGGTCTGATAAAGATTGCGGGGGTCGGTCCCTATACCTTGCAGAGCCGCCATGACATCTAGCGTCTCCAGGTGGCTGATTTCAGGCTCAAGCTGGCGGATCCAGTTGATCCACTGTGAGGTCTCCTCCTCCTCGCCGAACGCCACAACGAAGATCTCACTCCAGCGCTCCTCGTCATCACCTGCCCACTCCGCGCTGTGCCTGCTGAAAAACTGCGGCGCGCTTTGGAAGATCAGTCGCAAAAGATCAAGGTATTGACTCTCGTTCTCGGCGGCAAATTTCCGTAATGGCTCTGTGAAAGCGGCCGTAAGCTGTTCATCAAGCCCACGTCCTTCCAGAAAAGCGGCCATCATGGTAAGCTGCATCGTGGCGGTGGAGGTAACTTCGTCGTTCTCGCCATCGGCCATGTCGTTTTTCATCAGGACGTTAAACTGGTCCGCCACCCAGGTATCATAGTCGGGATTTTGTGGATCCAGCCCGAGCGCCGCCAGAGCATCGGGAATCCGTTCCTGAGACAAGTAATAGGCAAAGCCAACCGATGGACTGGCCTTCGCCTGCGCCTTCTCGGCCGGCTCCAGATACCCAAGGGCGGCGAGCGAGGAAATGCCATGGGCCCGCTCTTCCGGATCCGTTGAACCGAGAAGGCGGATAAGCGGCGCGTAATCCTGATCCTGAATCCGTTGCCCCTGCCAGCGCTTTAGAGCGACATCGACATACGAGGCGCGCGCGCTTTCTTGTTCGTTCCCAAGGCCGTTTTGTTGAAGCCATAGCGTCGGGTCTCCCATCAGAACTTTCAAGCCAGCCAGCAGCCGCAGCTGCTTCGAGGATGCGGCCAGCTCTGCGGCAGATGCAAGGTCGCCTTTCGCACGGAACAAGGTGATCTTCCAAAGATCCGTCGGCACATTTGCCGGCGACCTTGGATTCTCGAGCTGCGCGTCTAGGCGACCGAGATTGCGGTAGAGACAGGCGAGCGCCATCAGGTCTTCAGGCGTGTTGGCGGACATCTCGAGAAGCTGGACGGCACTCTCCGGCTCTCCCTTCCCGATCGCCTCCCGCGCTCCCGAGATCGCAACGCCGCGGATCAGCGGAATCATTTCAGTCCTGACCTCCGGACTCGATTCCATCGAATAAAGTCTTAAAACCTGAAAATAGGCGCGCCGACGCTTCAGCTCGTTTAGAAGATTCATCCGCTGGTTTTGCGGAGCCTCCCGATAGCGGCGGATGATGTTGAGGATCTCGGCGGGTGTGTCCGGCGTGATGTGCAGCTCCACTTTTTCCAAAACCTGTGAAGCACGGATTGCAGTCTCCGGATCCTCCGAGCGGCTCGCGGCACGTAAAGACTCCACCGCTTCCCGACCGATCTTCCAGAGCTCCTGGGTCGCCCGCTCGCGCACACTGAAATCATCAGACGACAGATCCGCCACCAGATGGTCGACTTCCGCTGGACGCTGCTCCGTCACCGCCGCATGACCGTGTGGCAGGCAGAGAGTGGTCGCAAGAATGGCGGCAAGAATCCGGGGTCTCATTAGCGTTCAAAACGTGTCGCATACCCGGATTTATTCAACCCAGCAAAAGAAAAAGTAACCGCTGTGCCGTCCTTGGCGCTGTGAGCCACGTTCCGGTCGCTCAAAAGGTGGGGACGTCCTATGGGTTGCATGTCTTCCTGAGAAGGCATGACAGTGGCCCATTGGTTAATGTCCCCTGTATATTCACATCGGTCCGGGCCAGCTAACCAAACTAGTCGAACACAGCAGTAGGCTGTGAGAGTATCCCTACCTCCCTCCAGACGCAATGGGGATCTTCAAGAAAATCATACCTGAGCGGCTTTCAGACGCACTTAAGCTCCGCTGCAATGAGAGGGTGGTCCAAGTGGTGAAGCGTCTCAATCTTTTGATGAAAGGATTTGTTTCACCTCTGAAAGCTCCACGCCAAGTATCACCGCCACCTGCTTCAGATCGCCGTCCGAGCGGTCAAGAAGCCGCCCCACCACCTGCCGCGCCAGCCAACCCATCAGGGGCGCGCCGCCCGGCGCGGAATTGATGACCTGATCGAGGCCGAGTTCGAGAGCGGACGATCTGATCGGTGCCGAAGAGAGAGGAATATCACCCGGCAAAAGAATCTGCGAGGAAGCCAGGGCGCAGGCACGGGCGATCGTATTCTCGAGCTCCCTTACATTTCCGGGCCAGTGATGATGGCAAAGCGAAGCGGACGCCTCGGCCGAGATCCGGATCCGGGCCATGCCGTTTTTCTTGGTGATCCGTTGCAGGAAATACTCGGCCAGCAGAGGGATGTCCTCGGGTCTCTCGCGCAGCGGAGGGATTCTCAGTTCCACCACATTTAAGCGATAGAACAAATCCTCGCGAAAGCGCCCGGCGGAAACTTCGGCGGCCAAGTTCTTGTGGGTCGCTGCAACGATTCGGACATCGGTTTTCAACATCTCGTTGGAGCCGACCCGGGAAAAACTGCCATCCTGCAGCACCCTCAGGAGTTTCACCTGAATCGACAGCGGCATATCACCGATCTCATCGAGAAATAAGGTTCCGCCATCCGCCTGCTCAAAGCGTCCGGCCCTACGCGCAATGGCACCGGTGAAGGAGCCCTTTTCGTGGCCGAAAAGTTCACTCTCCAACAGATTGTCCGGGATCGCGCCGCAGTTGATCGTGATCATTTCCTGCTGCCTCCGCGGGCTGTATTCATGCACCGCCTTGGCGACAAGTTCCTTGCCGGTGCCGCTCTCGCCGGAAATGAGAACCGGCGCGTCGGACCTAGCAACGCGGCCAACGAGTTTGAAAACATCCTGAAGGGCACGGGACACGCCGATGATTTTCACCCTGCCATCCTGGCTCGGCGGCTCGGGCGTCGGATGGGCGGCGCTGCGCCGGTCTTCTACCGTCTGCAGCGCAGATTCCACCACTGGACGCAGTTCGAATGAAAGCGACTCCTTGCGCAGCACGTCATGCGCGCCTTTTTGGGTTGCTTCAATGATCTGCCCGGTCGTCGGGAAACCTGCCGTCAGAATCACTAGAGTGTCCGGACTCTGCGTGCGAATCCGCCCCAGTAGGTCCAGTCCATCGAATGGCTGGATCGAAATCGCCGAAACCACCACGTTCACCTGCGTTTTCTCAATGACTTTAATTGCCTTGCCCGCGTCATCGCAACGCAGAATCCGCAGACCCTTCGCTGCCAAGTGCTTTGTCGCCCAGTCTAGAAAGTCTAAATCTGGATCGACTAGCAGCAGAGTCTCTTCTGGAACGGAATCAGTCATGAGGCGGTGGAGAGGGTCGGGAATGGCCTCAAAATAAGCAAGATGCAAGATTGAACGCTAAAATCAGTAGAGTATCCCGTTCGACGGAAATCCCCCCACCCGGTCCAAGCATGCGCGGCACCTCCAGCACAACGTTTTAGGGCAAGGGAACGTAAGCAAATTTTATCGCCGCGAAGGCTTAGAAAAACCGGGTTACCTTTCGGTTATCGAAAGACGCAGGAAACGCTGAGGTTCCACGACCGGAGCCCAGCCCATACTAAAATTTCCGTGGTAAATCGAGACACCTTCGGTGGTCCAATCCGAGAGATTTTCGGAAACCTCAACCTGATACACCAGTTCCGGCTTGGATGGGAAATAAGTCAGCACGAGATTCCCTCCTATCATTTGGGTGCTGAGCGCACCTGCTGAATCCACTTTCGCCGGATCTAGGCCGAGACCGTACTCCATAAGCTGACCCATGCTGTCCCCATCTTGATCGGCATCTACCGGAGTATCGAACACGAAGCCGTTGTCCACGTTCCATCGCTGGAAATTCGTCCATGTTGTCGCGGAAATAACGTTCGAGTATCCGGAGGTGCCGAAGCCGTTGCTCGCGCGAATGCGGAAGTAGCGGGTGGTACCAGAAGGCAGACCGGTTGTGGAGAATGACGCGGCATCGCGAGAGAGCTGTGCTACCTCCGACCATGCGTCGGTTCCGTTGGTGCTTGTTTCAACGAAATAGCCGAACTCGGTTCCCTGGCTGTTCCATGAGAGTTCCAGGAAGCCGGAACCCACTACCCCATTTACCAAGGCCGGAGCGACAGGTGACGAAGCAGGAGTATATCCCTTTAGGAACGCGATATGGCGATTGTCTTCCAAGTCATAGCTGGAGAAATTCCCTGCGACTATAATGCTACCATCTGACGCCATTGAGATGCTGTTGACGGAACTATTCGGACCCGCTCCTATCCGAAAATCTGGGTCTGGAGCACCTGTGCTATCTAGGCATGCTATCCTTGGCATGTACTTATCGCCAACGTTGGAGAAAGCTCCGGCAATCAGGATTTTCCCGCCGTAAAGAACCTCGATCTCCGAGACCCCCGAATCGATCTCTGGTGGCACGAATGAAAGGTCGACGGTGCCGTCTGACCTCAGCTTTGCGACCCGACTCCGGCTTTCGCCATATACGGATGAAAAGAAACCAGCGATGAGAATGCTTCCGTCGGGCAACGCCTCCACGGCGTAGATCGTAGACATGTACCAGGCATTACCGACAGCTACGTCAAGTGTCCCTGCCGGGTCGCAGCGTAGGATGTTTCGTCTCACCGCTCCGTTCACGTTATTAAACGAACCGCCTGCGACGAGCTGATAATCGGGGTGCCTCGAAAGCGAATAAACTGACGCGTCCGTGCGAACCGTGAAGCCGATGTCAACCGATCCGTCAGGTCTGAGCCTGACCAGGGAGCCAGTCTGCTGCTCGCCGAAGGTTTGCGTGGACAATCCCAGAAGCACGTTACCCTGCAAATCGACATCTACGCAATTGATGTCGTAAGCAGACTTTGGGGGCGTGAATGTCGGATCATACGAGCCATCCGAATTGAGCCGGAGAATTTCGTAACCTCGAAGTCCGAGGGCGGTGCTGAAGTTATTGCTAACAACATAGATTTTCCCATCTGGAGCTGTGGCGACCTTGTCCGCACTATAATCCAGCAGATTTCCCGGGTCGAACCCCAGGTCCAAGGTGCGGTCCGTATTGAGGCGCGCAACGCATTTTCGTTCGAACCCCAGGACTTGAGTGAATGAGCCGGCAATCAGGATTTTCCCGTCCGGCTGGACGGCTGTGTCGGAGATTGAGCCGGTGGCAAACGCGACTCCCGCCGTCCCTTCCAGCAAGCTGCCGGGTCCAGTCCACATCACGGTGGTTACAGAGGAAATAGCTTCCGAAAACCCGCTCACCCCATTCGCGTTCTCCGCCCGGATCCTGAAATCATACGTAGTCTCCGGCTCAAGACCGCTGGAGACGTAACTTGTGGAAGAAATCGGGCTGCTTGTCGTCCACTCCCCTGTTCCGCTCGGACTTCTTTCCAAGCGGTAGATGGCGGCATTACCAGCGGCTTCCCAGCTAAGTCGGATCGAACCACCAGACAGGGGCTCTGCAGCGAGTCCAGATGGCATTGCCGGAAGTGAAAGGCCAAACTTCGACAAGAGACGGGCGACCCGCTGGCTCTCACTTCCGCCAACCTGTGTGAATTCGCCTCCCAAGAGGTAACGCCCTTTCGAGTCTCGCAACAGCGTGTGAACCGCACCGTTCGGACCGTCCGGTCCTCCAAAGTTCTGGTCGACTTCCCACCGGTCCCTGTAGCCGTAGCCCGACTGATAGATCTCACGCTTCGAAATTCGGGCCACGCCCTTCATCGGGATGCCGTTTACTTCCGTGAACGCTCCGGCAATCACAGCCTCGCGGCCAGTCGCGTCAACTGAGAGGGCGAGGACACGGCCGTTGGGGTGAATATTGAAGAAGGGATCGGCGTCACCATACTGGTCCACCGTCGCAATATAGCCCTTGGAAAGTTCCCCGATGCCCTTGAAATCTCCTGCTAGAAAAGCCACCTGCCCCGACGAGTAGGAAGAGGTGATATACGCCACGCTCGACACTGTGCCGCCCTTAGCTGTTGGACGAAACCGATAGTCGGGATATCCCAGTGAATCGATTTTTGCGATGCCGCTCAAGCCGCTGCTCGAGCCGATGGCGGTGAAATCTCCAGTTAGGAGGAAATTGTAGGAATACGAGCCTGTTTCCGGAGTGATTGAGCGGACGGTACCATTTGCAGTCGGCCAACTCGCCCTACCGAGGCTGCCGTTCGAGTTGAGCATGACGAAATTTTTCCTAGCCTGCCCACCGAAGTTTTCGAATTTACCGCCGATCAGCCATTCTCCTGAACCGGTCGCGGCGACGGCATAAATGGGTCCATCAGCACCGCTCCCAGTCTGGAAGCCGCTATTGAGAGTCCCATTGGCCTGGATCATCACAAGTTTGCCGACGGCTGTCCCGTTGTATTGCAAAAAATCCCCCACCACCAGAAAACCACCAGACGGTGCCCGAATCGCTTGGTAAACAATGCCATCGAATCCACTTCCGGGGTCGAAGGAGGAGTCGAGGCTTCCGTCGGGGTTCAGGACCGCCACGCCCTTCCGCGGTGTATTCCCATAATGCGAAAATGCTCCTGCAATAAGCATCTTCCCATTGCCTATCTCGACCACCGAATGCACAATACCATCCGCACCGGAGGCGGAAACGAAGATAGGATCTAAGTCACCATGCTGGGCCAGGGCAGGCAGGGAGCAGAACATCAAAAACACCACGACCAGCGGGTGTGGCAATCGTTTTACTGTATCCCAAAACGGGCGAAGATGTAGATCCATTGCCCAGAACTATCCGCAGATCCCAAGAATAACAAGCTCCGTCCGGAGTTGTCGGAGGGGAATCTCATGACGCGAACCTAATCGCAGCGCCGGGTCTTCGCGCTACATCCGCCCGTCCGCCTCCTCCAGCCGCAAAAGCCCGCCCCTGATCCGCAAGCTCACTGGCCTGCCTGCTTGATCATCCCTTCCGCCAAAGGCCGGAGCTCCTCGATGGGTATCGCGAAGGTCTCGGCGCGGTTGGCGCGGGCGATGTTCATCCCGATCATGCGCCCGTCGAGATCAAGCACGGGGCCGCCCATTGTGCTGCTGTTGGCGAGCACGTCATGCTGGAGAATTTTCGGAAAGCCGCTGCGCCGCCTGGAGATATCTCCGCTCATCGCGTCGTTACGCGTCACCTCTGCAAACAGCTCGCCCCGCGCCGCGAGCCGGACATCAAGTTCAAGCGTCTCTTTTCCTCTTAGGAGCGATATGTTAACCGTGGAGCCTGCCTTCTTGTCCTTGAGTTCCTCCGTTAGATCTTCGATGACTTTCACAGGCTTGTCCTCCACGGCGGTGATCAGATCCCCGGCCTGCATCCCTGCTTCCTTCGCACCGCTGCCCTCGCTGACATCCTTCACCACTAGGCGGTCATCCGTTTGGTCGAGCTGCACCCCCAGCACCGCGCCGCCCTCTGGGGGAATTTCCCGCTGTTTGGCGCTGATCACACCGGCAAGAATCCTCCGTTTGCTGCGGCTCGTGGCGCCGTTCACCACTACCCAGGTGCCTTGTTCCAACTGGCTGCTGTCGGCAAACTCCACCGGCACCAAGCCGGACGCGTCCACCTTCACCAGCGCGACGTCCCAGCCTTGATCGACCAGCACGACCTGTGCCGGTTTGAACTCCTCGCGATCCACCCGCACGCTCAGGTCGCTGATCGCATCCACCTCGCTGGCTTTCGATAAAATGTATCCATCCTCTGTGAGAACCACGCCGTAGGCGATCGCCCTTCGTCCGGAGTAGATCACCGCGCTGGATTTCTGTATCACCTGCCGCTGCGGCTCGAAGACTTCAAGGACCCCCTGTCCGGCCAGCCGGTAGTTCGATTCCAAGCTCTGCTGCGCGGAAGCCCCGCCCGCGAGCACCAGAGGAGCAAGCAGCAACGCTGCAGCTCTAGCGCGCGCCGAGGCGCAAATTGATCGTTTCATCTTTTCCATCCCGTTTGATCTCCATCGCCAGTTTGTCTCCAGCGGCCAGCTCTGCCAACACCCCTTTCAGATCATCGCGCGTGGTTAGCATTGTTCCATTTAGGCTCTTGAGGACATCGCCCTCCTTTAGCCCTGCTTCCTCGGCGGGACTACTTTTTCCGACCTTGGTGACCTCCAGACCGCCCTCCACATCGGTTGTCGCCACTCCGAGAAAACCTTTCCCCTTTTCCGGTGCCTCCGCGAAGGGTCCCTCACCCACAAACTCGGACTTCATCATCTGCTCCCAGCCATCCAGGAAGACTTTTACCGGGACATGCATGTTCACCGGAAGCTGCGGCCCCACCCGCGAGTGAATTCCGATCAGCCGGCCGGCCATATCGAACAACGGCCCCCCGGAATCGCCACCGATCAGCTCACCGTCAGTCTGAACTGTCGTATTTGCCACCCGCACCAGCCGCGCCAGCCGCAGGACGGCACCGCGTTCCAGATCGAAGCCGCCGGAGTGGCCAAGAGAGAAAACCCAGTCACCCAGCTCGGTATCGTTGTTCTGGTTTACCTCCACAAAGGGAAACGGCCCCTTATCGCGCTCAATGATCTGCACCAGAGCGGCGTCCGAGTCCGCCATCAGCCCTAGGGTCTCACCTTTCAGCTTTGTCCCGTCCGGCATGATCACAGTCACTTTTTTACCCACTCCCGTGGAAACGTGGGCCGCCGTCATCACCAAGCCATCCTCGGAAACAATCACCCCGCTACCCGTTCCATCGCCCAAGTCGATGCAAACGGTGGCCTCACGCGCCTTCGGCAAGGTCGCGTGGACCGCCTGCTGGATCGCCATCAGATCTTCAAGCGATTCCGGAGCCTTCTTCTCATTGACAGGAAACGCCCCAAGACCGACCGGAGCGAGCCCCAGCGCGAGAGCGAGAATGTGGTTTTTTGCAGATACCACCATATTACCGTTCCAAAATCTCAACCTCGTAATTGTCGGGATCGGTCACGAAGGCCATTTTCCTTCCGCCGCTGGTGAACTTTTCACGCCAGCCGCCCGGCCAGATTTCGATCCCGCTTTTCTCCACCTTGTCGCAATATGCCACGATGTCCGCCACCCCGAGACAGGTGTGCATCAGATCCTCCGGACATTCCGCCGAGTAGTCGGGCGAGTGGCAGAGCTCTAGGAAAACATCATTCCCCTCGAGTTCCAAAAATGCCAGCTTGTTGCCTTCCGGAGAATCCTTTCTCTCGCCCAACTTGTAGCCGAGCTTCTCATAAAACGATACCGACTTGTCCAAATCCTTTACCCGGATGCGCGTGTGCAAAAACTTGATCATCTCTCTCAATACTAGCCAACCCACCGCACCCCGCAAGCGATCATCTTCCGCAATTTTTCCATGAATATCACCGAGATAGATCGTGAAGACTTCCGTAACCTTCTCGTGGAAATCCACTGCACCCACATGCCCTTCGGCCTTTTTGGAAAAGAAAAATATCCGCCCAGAGGGGTGCCTATTTTCGATCTCCCGGAGGAATACCTCCTGTGGTTCAAGCAGCGTTCATTCCCCAAAGGCCGCCTCGGAGAACTCATGGCCCACGTCTGCGAGATCAAGGAGGTCGGTATGGACTCGATCTTCGAGCCACTGCGCAAGGCCAACGGCGGCCGTTACCCGCTAAGTTGAATCAGACCAGCCCGTCTTTCCGCGCCTGCTTCCAATATGCATATTCGGAGCGGTTGAAATCAACATACTCCGGGGAAAGGTCACTGGTGTACATCCGATAACTGGCCTCGCCCTGGTTCAGGTGGATGCAGATCTCGAATTCCGGAGCCGCCACAATATCCCGCAGCACGTCCATGGGCGTGTCCGCTTGGAGACCGCCGAGACAGGCGGGCTTGCCGCCGATGAAAATATCAATCAGTTCCTCCCGGATCCGCGCGCGCGAATAACCGACCGCGTGGATGATGCGGCCCCAGTTCGGATCCCCACCGTTCCACGAAGACTTGACCAATGCTGATTTGCAAACCGCCTCGGCAACCTTCTTCGCGTCAAGGTGCGTCCGAGCTCCCTCGACGCTCACCGTCACAAATTTCGTCACCCGCTCGCCGTCACGGACAATTGCCTTCGCCAGCTCCAGCATCACCCATTTCAGCGCTGCGCGAAACTGCTTGCAGCGGGCCCCGTTGCGCCTAGGTGCCGACATGCCCGAGGCACCATTCGCGAGGACGACCACCGTATCATTCGTGCTCATGTCACCGTCGATAGTGATCCGGTTGAAACTTTCCTCCACCGCCTCCTGCACCGCCATCTGCAGGCTTTCCTGTGTTGCCGTTGCGTCCGTCGTGATGAAGCAAAGCATAGTCGCCATGCTCGGGCAGATCATCCCAGCGCCTTTCACGCAGCCGCCGATCCGCACCCGGTGCTCTCCCAACTGAAATGAAATCGCGACCTCTTTCTGATGGGTGTCGCTAGTGATGATCGCCGCCGCCACATCTCCACCCCGTCCCCTGCCCAGCCCTTTGACCAGCTCCGGAAACATCGGCTCCACCCGCATCATCGGCATTGGCAGACCGATCACTCCGGTCGAGCAAACACCTATTTCAGCACGCTTGAGCTTCAGCCCTTTCGCCACCGCGTCGCACATGGCTGTGGCATCCTGAACCCCTTGCACTCCCGTGCAAGCATTGGCGTTTCCGGAATTGGCCACCACCGCACGGATTTTTCCTTTCCGCATGTGGCTCTGGGAAACTTTAACCGGGGCCGCCTTAACCTTGTTTGTAGTGAACGTCCCCGCCGACGAACAGGGACGGTCGGAATAAATCAAAGCAAGATCCAGCCTATCCACGTCCGGATTTTTGATACCACAGCTCACCGCACTGCTTAGGAAACCCTTCGCAGCTCCAACCCCTCCTTTGATTCGTGTGATTGGAAAATCCATTTCAAAAGCTCGCGCCGAGCCTATCCGCTCCAGCTCCGCCAGCACAAGCAAATCTCTAACGAAAGGCTTAACCGATTACCCGCGACCACAAAACCTTCAGATACCGCGACTCCGGATAGTTCGAAAGCGTCGGATGATCCGCTCCCGCTCCCGTCCGATCGAAAATTTGCAGCCGCTTGTCCTGGCGGTGCACCACGTTCGTCACGATCTGCTCAAAACCTTCCACGCTGAGCTGTCCCGAGCAGGAGCAGGTGGCCAGCACGCCGTCCTTTTCTACCAGTTGCACCGCCAGCTTGTTCAGGTCGTGGTACTTGGCGTAGCCTGTCTCATCCTCTTTCCCGAACATAAACTTCGGCGGGTCCACCATCACCACGTCCCACTTGCGGCCGTTCTCAATCATCGTCCGCACCCAAGTAAATGCATCCGCATGCGTCAGCTTCAATTTAGCATCATTGAGATTCGCATTCCGCTTGGCCATCGCCACCGCCACCTCGTCGAGATCCACCGCCGTCACATCGCTGGCCCCACCCAAAGCCGCCGATACCGCTAACCCGCCGCTGTAGCAACAGAGATCCAGCACCGTCCGCCCCTCGACCATGCCGCGAAACTTCTTCCGGTTGTCCCGCTGGTCGCAGAAAAACCCGGTCTTGTGGCCGTTGGTGAAATCAATCTCATAACGCACCCCGTCCTCGACCACTTTCACCAGCCGCACGGCGTCGGACTCCACTCCGCCGGTGCGCGGGATTCCCTCGATTCTCGCCAGCTCCGGATCCACCTGCACCACCACCTTTTTCGTATCAAAAGCCTCGTGCATCAGAGGCAGCCAGCGCTCCAGCCTCATCCAAGCCGCAAAGGCAGTGATCTCTACCGAGAGCACGTCGCCGAACTTATCCGCCACCATACCGGGCAGAAAATCGGCGTCGCCATGCACACAGCGATAGCATTCGGTATCCCCATCCAGCTTCAAAATTTCCCGCCGTAGCTCCCCCGCCCGCTCAATCGCCCGCTCGAAAAAGCTTTCATCCAAGTCCGCTAGCGAGTGACTCACCATCCGCAGCGGCATCCGCGCCTTCGGATTCCACAAGCCCCAGCCAAACCTCGTCCCTTGCTTACCGATCACCTCCACAAAATCTCCGGCCTTTGCATCCCGCGAAACCTCCCCCACCATCTTCGGCCAAATCGAAGGATGAAACGTCTGATATTTTAATTGAACCGTAGCCACACCCTTGTCTCTCCCCATCCACCCTTCACTGTCAACCGTCATCCACCTCTTCCACTGATCACTGCTCACCCGGCACTTTCCACTTTATATGAAACTTCACCGCCACCTCTGCGCCTCCACCCTTGAGCTCGCCAAATCCGTTCTCGTCAACCACCGAGTCCTTGATCACGAACTCGCCGCCGCCTTCGAAGAGAATCCCCGCTGGGGCAAACGCGACCGCAACTTCGTCGCCGAGACCCTCTTCGAGACCACCCGCTGGCGCCGCGCACTCTCCTTCCTCGTCGATTCCGAGGAAACCCAGTCCCTCATCTGCGCGCAGTGGGTGCTGATGGGTTACGAGCTTCCGGAGTGGTGTGTGTACAACGGACTGCCTCCGGAGGAGATCCTCGCCCGCCAGCAGCAGCTCCCCGAGCAGCCCAGGGCCGTCCGTCAATCCATACCCGACTGGCTCGACACCCTCGGCCACTCCGAGCTCGGTGATGAATGGGAGCCGCAGCTCACCGCCCTCAACGAAAAGCCCTCCGTCTTCCTCCGCGTCAACTCCCTCCTCAGCACCCGCGAGGACGCCATCGAGTGGCTTGGTCAAAACGGTGTCGAAGCCACACCGGTTCCCGGCCACCGTCACGCCCTCGCCCTCGCTCCCGGAAAAATGCTGCCCAAAGCCCTGCGCCTCGACGGCCGCATCGAGATCCAGGACCCGTCTTCTCAGAGCATTTCCCCACTCCTCGATCCCCAGCCGGGCCAGCGCATCATCGACGCCTGCTCCGGTGCCGGCGGCAAAGCCCTCCACCTCGCCGCCCTGTCGGACAACGCCGCCCGGATTTTCGCCATGGACGTGGATCAGAAAAAACTCGTCCAGCTCCAGCACCGCGCCTCCCGCGCCCGCGCCACCTCCATTTCTCCAAAAGTCATCACCGAGACGATCCACACCGAGTTCTCCGAAGTCGCTGATTCTCTCCTGATCGACTCCCCCTGCTCTGGCCTAGGCACTCTCAAACGCCAGCCCGACCTCAAGTGGCGCCTCAAGCCCGCCCAGCTCGACCGCGTCCGCACGATTCAGGCTGAGTTGTTGGAAACCTACCCAGAGATGATCAAGCCCGGCGGAAAACTCCTCTACGCCACCTGCTCCATCCTCCCCTCGGAAAACCAGGACCAGGTCCAAGCCCTCCTCGACAAGCACCCGGGAAAATACGAACTCCTCAAACAGCTCAACCTCCTCCCCGCCGAGACCGGCCACGACGGATTCCACGCCTCCCTGCTACGGAAAATCTAGTAGCGCCGGAGGCTCTCGGACTGCTGCGATGATTCACAGCTCTCACGCAGCGGACCGATCAACGCCACCCTCTCTAACAAACGCCGGCGCCCCCCTCGGAAAAGCTGGGGATAAGAACCCCAGCAGTCCAAAAGCCTGCGGCGCTGCATCTACGGTATGGCGACGTGATCAATCAGCCGCACATCGTCGTAATAGACCGCACAGGCCAGCACCGTCGGAGCCTCCAGATTCACCGCCGGCGCCAGCGTCTCAGCATCCACCAGCGACAGATAGTCGACTTTCCCCTTTGGTGATCGCTCCAGTTCCTGCCGCGCGATCCTCAGGATTTCCTCAACCGAACATCCTCTCGCAGCCGCGAGCAGCGAAGCACGAATCCGCGGCGCGTCCGCTCGGTGCTCCGCGCTGAGCCGAGCGTTTCGCGAAGACATTGCCAGGCCGTCAGCCTCGCGCAGCGTCGGATGAGCAACGATCTCCACATCCAGATCCAAATCCCGCACCATCCGTCGGATGATCGCCAACTGCTGAAAATCCTTTTCACCAAAGACCGCAGCATTGCATTTTGTAAGGTTGAAGAGCTTGAGCACCACCGTGCAGACACCATCGAAGTGACCCGGCCGGGTGGCCCCGCACAGGTGCCGGGCAAGCGCCGTCTCAGTGACTGTGATGGAGCGGTCCTCCGCATACATCTCGCCTTCATCCGGTACGAAAACCCCGTCCACCCCATGCTTTTCACAAAGCCCCAGATCCGCCTGGAGCGGCCGCGGATACTTCTCCAGATCACTCGCCCGATCAAACTGGATCGGATTCACAAAAATCGAAACCAACACCGTGCCCGAGGCCCCGGCCTTCACCCGCGCCAGATCGATCAAACTGGTGTGCCCTCCATGAAGCGCCCCCATCGTCGGCACAAGAATCACCGGCCTTGCCGCCCCGGCAAGTGCCTCTCCCAGCCCGGATTTCGTTTTAGCAACCCACATGGAGGAAGCGTGCGTGAAACAAATCCAGGCCGCAACTGGCAAGACGCGTCTTACGTTCGACAATAATAGCTCTGCGACCTTTTTCGCGTTTTGCAATACCGAGAACCACATCTTGCAAGGTGGAGTTGATGGAGCGTGGTGTCCCTGATGCTCGAAAACGCCCGACCAAAACTAAAGTCGCCCCCTGAAAATTGCTGGCTACCTGCGGGGACAGAGGCACCCCGACACCGTGTTTTATAGTCTTTCTCGGGTTCGAGACTGTGTTCTCCCTTCTTGGCACGGGTCGAGCGAATGCACCAACCGAAACCGGCAGATACCAACACCCTCTTATACTTTATGGAAACCCATCGCTCACCCTCCTGGATCTCCCCGCTTGCAAGAACCGGCTACGCTGCCAAAGGCTTGGTCTACGTCATTATCGGATACCTCGCCGCAGAGACGGCCTTTGGCGACGGCGGCATGATCACTGGCTCCAGCGGCGCACTTGGTCAGATCCGCAGCCAGCCGTTCGGCCAGGTCTTGTTGGTCATCGTTGGCCTTGGATTGCTCGCCTACGCGTTGTTCCGTCTACTGGGAGCCTTTGTCGATGTCGAAAACGAGGGCGAGGACGGCGAGGGACTGGCCAAAAGGGCGGGCTATTTTGGCAGCGGCGTTGCCTACGCCGGGCTTGGTATCGCCGCTTTGACCGGGCTTTCGGGAGGCGGTGGAGGCGGGAGCGAGGAAAAATGGACCGCAAAGGTCCTCGCAATGCCCGCCGGTCAATGGCTAGTCGGAGCGCTGGGGGTTGCGATTATTATCGCCGGCATTTTCCAATGGGTGAAGGCTCTGAAGGAGAAATACAAAAGCAAGTTCACCCTTGAGTCCTTCGCTGCGACCAAACGCCGTTGGATCGAAGGAATTGCCAAGGTGGGACTGTGCGCCCGGGGCGTAGTTTTTCCCATCATTGGTTTCTTCCTGATCCGGGCCGCAATGCAGAGCGATCCCTCTGAAGCGAAAGGCTTGGGCGAGGCGCTCACCACCCTGACCAAGCAACCCTACGGCACCTGGCTGCTTGGACTGACCGCCATCGGCCTAGTCTGCTACGGGATCTACTGCTGGGTCCTCACGGCCTACGGAAACTTCGGTGCCGCCAGTTCGAAACGTGCCTGAGCGCGGCGGACCAGGTTGATCCAGGTCCATCGTCTGTCAGGTGATACACTTGGAAGATTGGTCCGGGCCTGTCGCTCCTGGGAAGTAATCCTATCTAGCGGCCACTAAGTCATAGCCACGCCAATCCCCGATCTTCACATCAGCAAAGCTTCCAACCGGCAGGTTCTCATCGACAATCACCGAGCCATCGATCTCCGGCGCGTCCCACTGGGTTCTGCCAACACCTTGTTGCTCCACCAGCACCCGCACTTCCTTGCCCACCTGTGATTGATTTGTTTCCAGCGCGATATGTTGGAGTGCTTTCATTGCCCTTCTCCACCGATTCTTGCGGGTCATGTGATGCAGATGCCCATCGAGCTTTACCGCCCGCGTCCCCTCTTCTTTTGAATATTGAAAAACGCCTGCTCGCTCAAAGCGGAACTCCTTGATAAACTCCAGCAGCTCCTCAAAATCTTCTTCAGTTTCTCCGGGAAAGCCCACGATGAAAGTAGTACGAATTCCGAGCCCCGGAATCCCCGCCCGCATCCGCCGCAGCAGATCGCGGATGTAATCGCCGGAAGTCACCCGCTTCATCGCCGTCAGCATCCGGTCGGAAATGTGTTGCAGCGGAATATCGACATATTTCGCCACCTTGTCACACTCCGCGATGGTGGTGATCAGCTCGTCGGACCAATGCGCCGGGTGGGTGTAAAGCAGGCGCACCCAGAAATCTCCTTCGAGCTTATTGATCTCACGCAGCAGTGTGCAGAGGGAGTTGCCCTTAGCTGAGTCCACCGGAGAACTGGGCTTCGGCCGCTCGCCCTCCCACTGGTCCATGCCGAAGTAGGTCGTATCCTGGGAGATCAGGTTGATTTCCTTCACTCCGGATTTCACCAGCGCCTCCACCTCCCGCAGCACCGAATCCTGCGTCCGCGAACGATGTTGCCCGCGGATCTTTGGAATGATGCAGAAAGTGCACGTGTGGTTGCAGCCCTCCGCGATTTTCACATAGGCGTAGTGATCGGGAGTGAGGCGGAAGCGCGGCGTCATGTAGTCCGGCACGTATTTCGGCTTCAACGTCACAAAATCGCGCGGATCATTGGTCGCAGCCGGGCCTTCGTCCTTGGTGACCTCGGACGCGTTGTCTTTTCCTAACAAATTTTGGATAATCGGGGCAACCTTTGTGATCTGATCAAGCCCGATGAAAGCATCCACTTCGGGCATGATCCCGGGAAGATCTTTTGCAAACCGCTGCGAGAGGCAGCCGGCGACAATGATCTTCTGCTTCGCCCGCTCAGGATTTTCACCACGCTCGTTCACAGCACCGAAGATCGCATCGATCGACTCCTGCTTCGCCATATCAATAAACGAGCAGGTGTTCACGATCAGCACATCGGCCAGTTCTGGATCCGGCGTCAGCATCATGCCAGCCTCCGCCAGGTGGCCGATCATCACCTCGGAATCGATCAAATTTTTCGCACAGCCCAGCGATATCAAGCCCACGGTTGTCCTCTCCATAAAAGTGTTCGTTCTAAATGCCTTCGGTATCTGCGTCAACTTCCGTTAGGAGCTTCAGACCTGGGGAGGAATGATCAGCTCGTCTCCCGGCTGCGGCTCCACGGGGCCAAAACCCGGCATCGGGCTGCCAATTGCGCCCTCCGGGGAAACGTCGGTGACCTTCACTTGTCCCAAAATCCCGGTCTTGCGGCGGATCGCAAGGATGGTGCCAACCTGAACGTGTTCCGGCATGATAATCTCGATCACTGCGAAACCGCCGTATTCCGGATTGGTTTCATATTCTGAAATCCGTCCGATCAGGAGCGCGTCGCGGATCATCCGCGCCCGCCGCAGCTCGTCATCACCCTTTTCAAGCTCGCGCTGGCCAATCAATCCAGCTTCGTCACGAAAAGTGTCCGCCTTTTTCTCCGCTAGATCTTTTTCTTCCCGCAGAGCCGCCTTTTCCGCCTCAATGGCAGCCAGTTGAGCCCTCATCTCTTCCATCTCCGAGGCCGACGCATTTCGGGAGGAGGTCATTTCCGGCACCGGATTCGCCCGCATCTGCTGCATCTGCCGCTCCATATCGAGGCGCTCCTGTTCTATTTTGAGCTGTTCAATCTGGGTGCGCAGCCTGGCCAACTCTTCGGCCGGGGCGTTTTTTACGCCCTCGTTCATCCCTTGAAAAGAAAGCACCACCGCCGCAAGCAGCAGCGCGAAGGTCGCCCCCAATAAGATCGTCATCGTGTTCACCTGGCGAAACTGTCCTGCCCGCCTCCCGATGTCAACGAAGTGTAAAGATGCTTTCCCCTAACGACGAACGAGATTTCCAGGCGCAAAAAACGGGTCACTGAAAACTGGCCAAGCGCTCCTCACCGTTCATTATCCGCGCGAGTGGATCTTTTCTCCGACATCCCCAAGAAGGAAACCAAGGCGCTTTCCGTAACGCAGCTGGTGCGGAAGATAAAGCGCGCGATTGAGGCGGATGTCGGTCGGCTGTGGATCGAGGGGGAGGTCTCAAATCTGAAAAAGCAAGGCAGCGGCCACTGGTATTTCTGCTTGAAAGACAGTGGCTCGCAGATCCAGTGCGTCATGTTCAACGCCCGCCGCAAGGACGGTTCCGAGGCGCTTGAGGATGGATCGCAAGTCAAAGTGTTCGCCGAGGCCAGCATCTACGAGCCGCGCGGGCAACTTCAAATCATCGTTGAGAAAGCCGAACGCTCCGGACAGGGCGACCTCCAGGCGCGCTTCGAGGCGCTCAAGCGGAAGCTCCATGCCGAAGGAATTTTCGACTCTAGTCGCAAGCGCCCGCTACCACTGTTCCCTCGCACGATCGGTATCGTCACCTCCCCCACCGGCGCCGCAATCCAAGACATCCTCACCGTGCTTGCCCGCCGCGCCCCGTGGGTGCAGCCGGTACTGTTCCCCGTGCGGGTCCAGGGAAACGGTGCGGAAAACGAGATTGCCAACGCCATCCGCCAGCTCACCTCGCCCGAAAAATTCGGTCACCCGGTTTGCGATCTCTTAATTGTTGGCCGTGGCGGTGGTTCAATAGAGGATCTATGGTGTTTCAACGAAGAGGTGGTCGCCCGCGCCATCGCTGCCTCCACAATTCCAATTATTTCCGCAGTGGGTCATGAAATCGATTTCACGATCTCGGATTTCGCCGCCGATCTCCGTGCCCCGACGCCCAGCGCCGCCGCCGAGCAGGCAGTCCCAGACGTGGCCGAGCTCCGGGGAATCCTTGAAAACGCCCGCAAGCGTCTCAACCGCTCGTTGCAAAATCTTTTTCGGGAGCCCGCGCAACGGATTGATACCATTCGCTACGAGTTCGGCAGCGCCACTGCGGCACGGCTTCAGCATCACCAGCGAGTCCTGCGGGAGCACCGCCTTCATCACCAGGCACTCCACCCGTGTATGATCCTCGACCGTCGGCACGAGAAACTTGTTTCCTTACGGAAAAGCATCCGGCAGCTCGCCGACCATCGCCTCGGCCGCAAAGTTGAGAAGCTCGACCGCGTCCGCAGCCTCGTCCGAACCCTTGGACCGGAATCCGCCTTCCGCCGCGGTTTTTCCATCACCTTGAGAGAAAATGGAAGCATCCTCCGCTCGGCGGAAAGCCTCAAATCCGGCGATGCCCTTCGTACCAAACTCCTCGATGGTGAAATCCGCTCGATAGTGCAATAATCTCCTTCACAACGCTCATGCCTCCCACAACCGACCCGCAGCTCCCGCTTACCATCGTCATCCTCTGCTACAGCGCGGTCATCCTCCTCGCCATCATTCTCCTCATGCTCTTCCGGATCAGCGGCCAACTTGCGATGGTAGCTTTCAAGCTCAGCAAAAGCAGCCGCCCCTCTAGGACACGTGAGACGGAAGTAGCGCCAGCTACTCCAGAAAGTGCTCCCGCGCACTCTATCGAAGTGGGAGCGGGAACCGCCTTCGAAGAGTTCCTTAATGAAGATCCACAACGCCGCAATCTCCCCAAGAAGGAGCAATTCAAAGAATATCGAAAGTGGCGCGCCGCCAAGGGCCTGAACTGGGCCAAACCCTAACCGCATGTTGCACGAAAAGGTTTTTTACCCTAGCCCGCTTGGAATTCCGCTCCTAAGCTCTCCTATCCTTCAATGAACCTCACCCTCAAAGTCTGGCGTCAGTCCGGCCCCCTCTCTAAAGGCAGCATTCATACCTACCCGGCCGCCAACATTCCGCCGGAAGCCTCGTTTCTCGAAATGCTCGACATCGTCAACGAGCGCCTGATCGAGAAGGGCGAGGAGCCGATTCACTTTGATCACGATTGCCGCGAAGGCATCTGCGGTGCCTGCTCTCTCATGATCAACGGCATTCCGCACAGCAAGGAGCGCGGCATCACCACCTGCCAAGTCCACATGCGGAAATATGCCGAGGGCGATACGATCTGGATCGAACCCTTCCGTGCCCAGCCCTTTCCGATCGTTCGCGATCTCATCACCGACCGCTCCTCCCTCGACCGCATCATCGCCGCAGGTGGCTATATCGATATCCGCACCGGTTCTGCCGTGGATGCAAATTCTCTTCCGGTCTCCAAGAGCAACGCCGACGACGCCTTCGATGCCGCCGCCTGCATCGGCTGCGGCGCTTGCGTGGCAGCTTGTAAAAATGCGTCCGCCATGCTTTTTACCGCAGCCAAGGTTTCCCACCTCGGCCACCTTCCGCAGGGCCAACCGGAGCGCCAGAAGCGCGCGCTCGCAATGGTTCGGCAAATGGACAAGGAAGGCTTCGGAAACTGCTCCAATCAATACGAGTGCGAGGCCGCCTGCCCGAAAGAGATCAGCGTCGATCACATCGCCCGCCTGAACCGGGACTACGGTAAAGCCGTCCTCGCTGAGCAGTTTGCGTAAGCATCCGGAATAAACACCCCGCCCGCGCTTCATACCGTAAATCGAAAACCATTATGAAACGCATTACCCTTCTCGCCTCCGCCACCGCCGGCATTGCCATTACCGCGCTCTTCGCGGAAGACGCTAAAACAGACAAAGCCATGGAAGTTCTCACAGAAGCCCCTGCCCAGCCCACCGACAAAGTTGTCAAAACCGACAAGGAGTGGAAAGAAAGCCTCACGCCCGAGCAGTACCGCATCCTCCGCGAAGCAGGCACCGAGCGTGCTCATAACGAAACTTACAAGCAGTTCATGGCGCAGGGCGAAGGTGCCTACCACTGCGCCGGCTGCGGGGCCCTCCTCTTCTCCTCTAAAGAGAAATTCGACTCCAAATGCGGCTGGCCGTCTTTCTACGATCCGGCCAACGCCCAGAACGTCACCACCAAACGCGACACCTCCGGCGGCATGGTCCGGATTGAGGTCAACTGCGCCAAGTGCGACGGCCACCTCGGCCACGTTTTCGAGGGCGAGGGCTTCGACACCCCCACCGACCAACGCTACTGCATCAACGGCGTCGGCTTGCAATTCGTCCCCGCCGACGCCAAGCCTGCGGCCAAGGAGTAAGCCTTTCCTCTTGAAAGCTACTTGATGGCCTCTTAATCTGCTTGAGTGAAAGTAGAGGAGAGAATCACCTTCAACATCGAGCAATGCGGTGGCAGACCCTGCATACGGGGCATGCGGATCAGGGTGGTGGACATACTTGATCTCCTTGCTAACGGTCTTTCGGAAATCGAAATTCTGGAGGAGATGCCCGATCTGGAGGCTGAGGACATCCGCGCCGCACTTCGTTATGCCCGTGAGCGGCTGGGGCATCCGGTCATTGCCGCATGACGCTATGGCTAGATGCTCAGCTGGCACCGTCTCTGGCTCCATGGACCACCGAAGTGTTCCCTGACCTCAACGCGTCCTCCCTCGTGCGGCTTGGGCTGCTGGATGCCGCTGATCTCGAGGTTTTCATGGCTGCAAAAGATGCGGGAGCTGTGGTTCTTACCAAAGATCGCGACTTCATTGAGCTCCTTACTCGGTACGGTCCTCCACCCAACGTGATCTGGCTAAGCTGTGGAAACACGTCCAAAGCCGCTATGAAAAGCATCCTTTCATCGAGACTCAGCCCGGCGCTCGCCATGTTACACGCGGGGGAATCGTTGGTCGAAATTTCCTAGCCGTTGGTGCAGGTTTTAAACTTGCTCATTCCCTTCTCCATCTCAAATATCTCTTCAGCACGGCGGCTTGGCGGAATGGTAGACGCGCTCGACTCAAAATCGAGTTCCTAAAGAGTGTGGGTTCGAGTCCCACAGCCGCTACTTCTCTTTCTGAACCCAGCAGCATGTCTAACCCGCGAAGCATCGGCATCATCGCAGGTAATGGCGTCTATCCGGAAACTTTTGTGCGCGCCGCCCGCAGGGCCGATCCATCCGCCAGACTCATCGTTTCCGCATTCGAAAACGAAACTCACTCTGATCTTGAGCCCCTAGTGGATGCCACGCGCTGGTTCCGCGTCGGCCAACTCTCGAAACTCATCGATTTCTTTCTCAAGGAAGGCGTCAAAGAGGCGGTGATGGTAGGGCAGATCTCGCCGAAAAATCTTTTCGATCTCCGTCCGGACCTCCGCATCCTCATGATGCTGGCGCGGGTGAAAAAGCGAAATGCCGAGAGCCTTTTCGGAGCCATCGCCGATGAGCTATCGAAGGACGGGATCACGCTTCTCCCTGCCACCACTTTTCTCGAAGACCAACTTCCAGGCTCCGGCCCCGTTTGCGGTCCAGTCCTTAAAAAGCGGACGATGGAGGACATTGAGTATGGCTTCGAAATCGCCAAGCAAACCTCCGCTCTCGACATCGGCCAATCCGTCGTCGTCCGCCATGGCACTGTCCTCGCTGTTGAAGCCTTTGAAGGCACCAACTCCTGCATCCTCCGCGGCGGCGAACTCGGCCGGAAAAAGGACGCGGTGCTCGTAAAAGTATCTAAGCCTAACCAGGACTTCCGCTTCGACGTCCCGGTCATCGGCCCCCACACCATTGAAACCTGTGCAAAAGCAGGAGTCATCGCCATCGGTATCGAAGCCGGGAAAACCCTCCTGCTGGAGAAGGAGCTCGTCTCTTCCCTCTGCGAAAATTATAGAATCTCCATCCACGCCTTGTAAGCTGGATCTACACGGCCATTTTGAAAAACCGCAACGGCTCCTTCGCCGCTCTCACCCTTCGGCTCCAGTCCCTTTCCCCCGCAAGAAGCTGCGGGATCTCATCTGTCTCATCGAAGCAGAAGCGCCTTGGGAGCTCGGTGTATAGCGACTTTGGCGGCCTTCTTCCCCTGATCCGCTTCAGGTAGCTACCGCTCTCTTCGGTGTGATAGAAGATCCTGGTGATCCCGATTTCAGAAGCGAGAAAATGAATGGCCGCGCTCATCATAGCCTCCTGCCAGTGCCTGCGCTCGGCGGCGAAATCCGTCTCCCATAGTTTGAGCACGCGAGCGGTATCAAAAATGGCTCGAGACGTTTCAAATGATTTTTTCCCGTTCGATCTGGCCTCGGAAGCTTCCTCTGCAAACCATTTGAGATCACGCAGGAGATCCGTTTGCAGTTCCTCGATCAATGCCTCACCTGTTTCCAAATCAAAGTCCAGCCGCGCCCACGCGAGCGTCGGAAACTCCCCGCTGCGCGCTGGATGGTAGTAGTTGTGAAACGGATCGGCCGATTGGGATGTATAGCAGGCGTGGAGTTTTTCAGTCTGCCTTCGGTTGAGGTTCAACTGAAGGACCAGACTCGCCCCCCTGCGCGATACCTGGTCGTGCCTCCAGCGTTTCCGTAAGCCCCCCCATACGGCGAGCGACAGGCGGTAGCACCTGACATCAGTTGAGAAGCAGCCCTCCGGCAGGGCATCCGGCTCAAGAACGCCGTTGGCACATGCGGCGAGGTAGGGCTTAACGGCAGGTTTCTCCAGAAGCTGCCGCGCCATGGTCTGGCGGAGCTTGTGGATACTGCGCTCCCTCCCACACAGCAGCCTGAGCAGAAGGAACGCGTAATCGTCTTTGGAATAGCGGAAAAGGGTGCGCCCGCTAGGCAGGCACTCCATCACTTCCCGGGCAAGCTCGGGCTTCATAACAAGATAGGCGGGGAAATCACGCTTCCCCTAATGCGGGACATTCAAACACATGAGCGCGATCCACCTATGGATGCGCACGGCAATTCAACGGGGCGGGCCGAAGTGACCTACCGAACCGAAGTGATTATGAATGGAAGAAAACCGACATGATTTGCCTGAGCAAGTGACCCGGAGAGTGTTATCCGAAATCACCCCTATGATCAAGCACTTTGAGCGCTCGAAGAAAACGCTACCACTACCCGCCCCTCTTGACTGATGACCTGCTCAAACCCAGAGTTCCGCCATGCTTTCCATCGATAAACTCACCGGCTTCGCCGACGAAGCCTCCCGCGATCTCGACAAACAGATCCAAGCCACCAAGGAACTCGGCTGGTCCGCCATTTCCACCCGAATGATCGGCTCTTCGAACATCCACGACATGCCGGAGGATGAGTTTCAAACCGCCGCCGACAAACTTGACGAAGCCGACATCCAAGTTCCGGAGTTCGGCTCGGCGATCGGAAACTGGGGCAAGAAAATCGATTCTGATTTCTCCATCACCGTCGCTGAAATTGACCGCGCGATCCCGCGCATGAAACGCCTTGGAACCGGGATCATCCGCATCATGTCCTACGCGCAGGAACCGTGGGGTGGAAATCAAGACGAGGCCGAACGCATCCGCCGCCTGCGGGAAATCGTCGCTCGCTTTGCTGATGAAGGCATTACCGCTGCTCACGAAAACTGCATGAACTGGGGTGGATTCTCCTCTGACCACACTCTCCGCCTCATTGAAGAGGTGCCGGGCCTAAAGCTCATCTTTGATACCGGCAACCCTGTATTTCAACGCGACCGCTCGAAGCCGAATCCTGACGGAAGCTTTCCCTGGCAGGATCCGATGGACTTCTGGCTCAAGGTCCGTGACCACGTCTGCCACATCCATATCAAGGACTGTATAAATCCGACCTCCGACGGCGTCGAACCGGAATACACCATGCCAGGTCGAGGCCAGGCCATGCTCCGGGAGATCCTAACGGACGCTCACAAGAACGGCTACAAAGGCTGGATTGCAATCGAGCCCCACGTCGCCACCGTCTTCCACACCCCTGACCCAACGCTTGTCGATTGGGACCAGTGTTATAACTCCTACGTTGAGTACGGCCGCCAGTTCGTCCGCCTCCTTGCGACGCTTTAACAGCCCCTACCCTTCCTGCAGCCTACGGTTTGACCGTAGACCCACAACGGGATAACAACCCTGGAGGGCCCCTCCGGGGTGGCATCATCACCTTGCCTGATTCCCGGGGTATTCGCTAGCGCTCGACCCCGGGCTAATCTCTGTGACCCCTCCGGGGGCAAAATCTTATCAACCAACCCCGGAGGGGTGACAGATGGTAGCCCGGGGTCGAGGAGCGGCAGCGACGAACACCCCGGGAAAACCCACAACGGGATATTGCACCCTGGAGGGGTGCCAGAGAGCGCCTCGGCACTGTCGGCATCTGAACCTTCCCTTCTTTTATCCCCTACGGGATCGCATCAGCACCTTGCCTGATTCCCGGGATGTTTGCTGGCGCTCCACCTCGGGCTAATCTCTGCGCCCCTCCGGGAACCAGCCGGATCGACCTTCGCCTCCGTCATTTACTGGCTCAATCGATCCCGATCCCAATCCTCCACCTAAACGGCCATGCCTGTCAGCACCCGCCGCTCAACCACCTCCCCCTCGCCGACGCGGGCACCTGGCCAGAGGACGGAATCAATCACGCGGGCACCTTTCCCGACCACCGCTCCGCGTCCGATCACGCTTCCTTTGAGAGTGACACCCTCGCCGATGACCGCGTCCGGATGCACTTGCTCCTGCAGCCCGAGTTCACGGTGCGCTTGGCGATACGTTTCATCATCGCCTAGATCAAGCCAATGGCCTTCGTCGATAATCACCGATCCCAGACCCCCATCCTTAGCGAGCTCCAGAAACGCGGGGATCACCGAGATTTTCTCGCCGGTCGGCAGCCGACGTAGGAACTCCCTTCGCACGCAGTAGATGCCGCTGAAAACGTGGGTCCCCTGTCTTCTGCCGAGCAGGCGGTGGATGTCCACGACGTTTCCTGTTTCATCGAACGCGATGTGCTTGGCCACACCCTCCGACCGCAGCGCCAGTGTCACCTCGTTGTCCGAAGCTTCGTGAGCCGCCACCAATTTGTCCAAATCCATTGAGGAAAAGATGTCCCCGTTGTGCACCAGCAGCGAGTCAGCCTCCAACCAGGGCTCCAAATTTTTCAATCCGCCGCCGGTTTCCAACAGAACCGGTTCGTGGAAAAAGGTCATGTCCCTACCATTGGCAAATCCATCCCACTTTTCGGGCAGGTGATGTGTGTTGACCGCGAATCTAACACAGCCCACCCGCTCGCAAGCCTCTACCGCCCACTCCGCCAGCGGCTTGTGAAACAGAGGCACCAGCGGCTTTGGCAAGAGATCGGTAAGCGGCCTCAGCCTCGTCCCGAGCCCCGCTCCAAGAATGAACGCCTGTGTGATCATCAGCCGTTCAGCTTCTCAAGACTCTTGGGAAGAAATATGCCGTCCTTCCGGACCAGTTTGCCATCGAAGTGTATTTCACCACCACCGTAATCCTCACGCTGGATATCGACCATGTCCCAGTGGACCTGCGACTGATTGCCGTTGTCGGCGATCTCATAAGCCTGCCCCGGTGTAAAATGGAAGGAACCGGCGATCTTCTCGTCGAACAGGATGTCGCGCATCGGCTCGCGAATGATCGGATGGAAACCGATTGCAAACTCTCCGATGTAGCGCGCTCCGGGATCGGTATCGAGGATGCGGTTCAGCTCTTTGGTCTTGGCTCCTGCCTCCGCCCTGACGATTTTCCCCTCGCTGAACTCAAGGCGGATGGAGTCAAAAGCGATGCCCTGATAGATCGTTGGCGTGTTGTAGCTGATCACGCCCTTGACCGAATTTTTGACCGGCGCAGTGAAAACCTCACCATCGGGAATGTTGTAGTTACCTCCGCATACTACGGCAGGGATGCCTTTGATCGAGAAATGAAGGTCGGTGCCGGGGCCGGTGATCAGCACGCGGTCTGTTTTTTCCATCAGCCTCTTGAGCGCGTTCATCGCAGGAAGCAACGCCTTGTAATCGAGTAGGCAGACTTTGAAGTAAAACTCCTCAAAAGCCTCGGTGCTCATGTTGGCTTGTTGCGCCATCGATGCAGTGGGCCAGCGCAAGACGCACCACTTCGTTTTCTTCACCCGGTGATCGATCACGGGACGCAGGTGCTTCATCGCAAGTTTCATGGAATCCTGCGGCACATCGGAGGTCTCCGAGATGTTGTGGCTGCCGCGCAGCGCGATGTAAGCATCCATGTCCTGCATCTCGGACAGAAGATGATTGGCCATGATCTCGTATTGACTGTCGGCGGCTCCTTTCAGCATCTCGCGCGTCAGCCGCGCCTGGTGGATTCGGAGAAACGGAATCGCCCCTTTTCGCCGGGCCTCGCGGATCAAGGCCAGGCCGATTGATTCCGGGACGTCGTAAAGATCGAGAAGGACCTTCTCACCCTTTTTCAGGTCAGTGGAGTAGCCAACCAACTGCTTGGCCAAGGCGTCGATTCTCGCGTCGTGCATGCAGTGAGTAGAGACCTTGAAACCTGCTTTTCAAACTGCAAAATCAGCGAATCTCACACCCTCGTCCCGGGGCAGCGGCTGTCAGGCGTTCTCGTAGGATGACTCCACCCGAGAGGCAACATCGCGGTAGCCGTAGTCGACTTCGTAGATCTGTTTGAAGCAGTCCAACGCGGCGGCCTTGTCTTCCATTTCATGATGGATGTTGCCCTTCTCGTAGAGAACCTCTTTCTTGATGTTGTCCATCGTGTGAAGGTCGGCGAGTGCATCGGAAAGCTGCTTGATCGCGAGGTCATACATGTTTTTGGCACGAAATGTCCGACCAAGAAGAAGCAACACCTTCGTGCGGATGTGCGGGTTGCGCGTCGCCTGCTGGAGGTGCGGAATCGCGCCCGTGTAGTCACCGCTCTTATAAAGTGCGTTTCCAAGCTCGTAGCGGAGCTGAGGATCGGTCGGATTCTGATCCACTCGTGCCTTCGCCTCCTGCACCTGCTCGGCGAGACGCTCAGCGCGACGGGCGTCAAGCTGTGCCTTGAGTTCTTGGTTGTCTGGATCAATGGCAAGACCTTCCTCAAGAGCTTTGAGTTCGACCTCCAGCGCGCGGTCATGCATCGCCGTGGACTTGGTCGCAAGTGCAACGTCGCCATTGCTGAGTGAGTGAGCCCATTGGTAGAAAGTATGTGCATTGGCCCAGTCTTCGAGCTGCTCGTAGATGCCAGCCAACTCTTTTGCGGTCGCGAGGTTATTGGGATCGTTGTTGTACTTCTCAATCACCTTGTCGCGCCGGCCCTCGAGCTGGTCGCGGGTGAGGCCAGTGCGGGATGCCTTTTCCATTTCCTCGTTGGCCTCGGCGTCGCGCATCAGATCACGCATGCTGGTGTTCTCATCCCAGCGTGCCTTCTGCATCGAAGCCCGGGCTGAAGAATCCTTCGCCCCTTTGATCGCAACGGAATCAGTCGGTGCCTGCTTGATGATATCGTTGTAAACATCGGCCGCCTTGGTCGGCATCTCCCGGGAAAGATAGTGCTCCGCCAGCTTGTGTAGCAGCTTTGTGTTTTCGGGGTTGTGCTGACGAATGGTTTCCAGCGCGAAAGCCGCAGTATCTGGAAGATCCAGCTTCATCGCGGTATCGAACAACAGATCGTTCGCTTGGTCATTGACAGGATCTTTTTCGAGCTCTTTCTCGATCAACGGCAAGGCTGCCGAGGGATCTTTCTTGGCTTGGCTCGCCAGCTTCATCACACCCATGCCGCCACCCGACATTCCGAACAGGCCCTTTTTCTTCGTAGACCCGTGCAACTGAATCGCACACTTACGGAGAATCTTACGCGCTTCTAGGAATCCCGGAGCCTCCTTGAGAACCGCCTGTAGGAGGTTTATCGAGTAGTCTAGGTTGTTCACCTGCACTGCGCTGCGGGCTTTCAGCCACAAGGGCGTAACGTGTGCGGGAAGGTCGTTTTCGGTAGTTTCTGCCATGGTGATGTAGGATTTTGAGTAGTTTTGCCCGGGGGAGCTCGTTTACTCTCTCAAATTGGCCGTAGAAACTTCACTTGGCAAGCATCCGCTTTCCTCAAGTGGCGGAACTTACCCAATCAATATCGGCGGAAATATGTAATCGATGCCGAGCATCAAGAATTGCCACCAGCCCATGCTACAGGGTACCCTCTCCCACCGCATAGTAGCGCCAGTAGCCAAAGCCATACCTGATCACCCGGCTGTGATCAAGCTGTGGCGCCACCCGCAGGTGTGCGGCCCGTAGATCGAAATGTAAACCCATCCCGGAGCCACCGAGCTGTTAGCGTTACAGCCCGATTTTTGTGATTTAAAATTTCTGAGAAAACAGTCATCACAGCGGCATGACAACGCCCTCCGCCCTACACGAGTTCAAAGAATTCGTCCTCAAAGGAAACGCCGTCAGCCTCGCCGTCGGCGTGTTGATCGGCGCATCCTTCGGCAAATTCGTCACCGCCATCACCGAGGGAATCATCGCCCCATTGATCAAGCTCGTGGGCGGCGAGCGGGATATCTCGCTCTCCTTCTGGATCTTCGACATCGGCATGGTGCTCAACGCTCTAATCGGCCTGCTCATCACCGGCGCGATCCTCTTTTTCGTCTTCATCCGCCCGATGAACCACTTGGTGAAAAAGGAGGAAGTCGCTCCCAGCGTCACTCCTCCCCCACCAACTCCCGAAGAAATTCTACTCACCCAGATCCGTGATCTCCTCCGTGAGCGCCAGCCCTGACTTTCCCAACTCCCTCCGTTGACGGTTGACCGCCGCACCCGGATCTCCAATTGTTTTCTCCAATGAAACTGCTCGCCCTCCTCCGCCGCAAAGCCCGCGCCTCCTACAAGGAACTGGCCGACATGATCAATTCCACAGAGGACGAGGTCGCGGAAACAATCACCGCCTGGGAAAAGGACCAGACCATCCTCGGCTACCACGCCGTCACCAACCCGGAAACCATCGGCGATACATCCGTCTCCGCATTTATCGAGGTGCGCCTCACGCCAGAGCGCGGCGGTGGCTTCGACCGCATGGCGATGCGCATCGCCCGTTTCGACCAAGTCGTCTCCTGCTACCTCGCCAGCGGCGGCTACGATCTCATGGTCGTCGTTGAAGGCTCCGACCTGCGGGAAGTCGCACGTTTTGTTTCTGAGAAACTCTCCTCGCTTGATGGGGTGCTCTCCACCGCCACCCACTTCCGCCTGAAAACCTACAAGGAAAACGGATTTCTATTCGAGCGCGAGGCCGAGACCGAGCGTCTCGCCGTTTCTCCCTAAACCGACAGACGGGCCGCGATCCAATCAAGAAGCGCTTCTGCGACGACCTCCACCACCGGATGGAGCTATTCTTCACCACCCGCTCGCTGGCGGAGCTGGTCGGCCCTTCGTGCTCAACGCGCTGCCGGGGGCTCGAAAACAGGCCCTCCCGGCGGGAGACCTATACCTGGTGACAGAGCGCCGCCAGAAACCCCATCAATCGTGCCAGGCAGATCACGCGGTAGATCACCGATCGTTCCAGGAAGATCGCCGGCGACGCCATCAACGGTGCCCGGCACCCCGCCAATCACACCATCGATTGTGCCTGGGATTCCCCCTCCGATCGTCCCCGGAACAGCCCCACCGGTAGGAAGCTCGCCGACAACTCCGCCGACACCGTCAACCACTCCACCTACGACTCCAGGGACCGCAACTGTTCCGCCCTGACCAACTCCGTCCGCAGGGAGCCGCCCCACGATCCGACCGGCTTCATCCCTGACTTTCCGGGCCTGATCATCCACTTCGGCCACGACCGTGCGGGCTTCCGCTTGAATGTTCCGGCCTTTGCCACCATCACCGATCTCCGCACCACTAACGATCACTCCGCTGGGAAGAAGATTGCCGCCACGCCTCTCCACCATCTGCTGCTCCACTGACTGATCGATCAACGCCACGGCCGGGGCGTTCAAATCGCCAAAAGTCTTCCGGTCCATCAGCCGGGAGGTCTGGACGAGCTTCTTGATATTGATGGTTACCGGCTTAGGAAAATTTTCGGCATCCGGATGCATCACCAGCATTTGGCCGGGCGGGATCGCGATGGTGCGACCGTTGCGGTTGGTCAGGTGGGCGCTCCCCTCCAGAACGATGAACTTGATCCACTGCCCGGGGCTGAACTCCATCATCGTTGTGGTTCCAGTGATTGCGGCAGTGACGGTGGCAGTGCGGATTCTGGCACCGCCGGCGTTTTTCGGCACCTGCAACAAAAATGAGCCGCGCTCGATCTCCATGTCGCGGGAGCCGGAGCCAAAGCGGAAAACCGAGTTCGCGCCGATGCGGGTGATCGTCTGATCTTGGAACGTCAGCTCCGCCCGAGATTCGCGCCCGGTCAACAAGGTCGATGAACCGCCTAGCCGCTGCCCGACGTTTGCCGAGCGCGGTGAAGAGGCGCGCTCGCTGACCTTCACATCATTCACCACCTTTGTCACCGAGGCGGATTTCAAAGGAGCTGCGGCAGCGCTGCCCCACGCGCCAAAGCAGGCGACGATGGTGATCCATTTTTTCATAGTCGTAAGCCTAAGCCTCAGAAAGCCCATTGCAAGCCCAGGCCAAGACCGCCGGACCAAGCCTCGTAATCATTGGCTGCAAAAGCCGAATTCGAGTCGTTGTTATCGTAAAAGACTGAAGCACTGGCCTTGAAGTTGCGGGTGATCTCCCAGATCAGCTCCAACCCCAGCCCGTAGGCAAAATCCTCGCGGCCGAAGTTGGCGTAATCGAAGTAGGAGGCGCGGGCAGTGGCGGTGGTATAGACCGAGTCGGTAATCGAGTAGCGGTAGGCGAAATCGAGCGAGAAATGATTCCGCTGCAGCAGTTCCGGCGTTGCGGTCCACTCGTAGGAGCCGCTCAGGTTGGAGGCAAGCTGATGCCGCGGCGCCGCCCACAGCACCTTTTGAAGGCCCGCCCGCAGCCGCTGCGCATTGTAGTCTCCATCGCGCAGGGAGCCCGAGGTGATCCGCTGATATTCATAACGGGCGAAAACAATCGTGTCGTCCAGGTCCGGCAGGATTCTAAAGGTGCCGATGCGCGCACCGAAATTCTCGTAATCCGTGGCATTCGATGCTTCGAAACGCAGCACATCCTGGTTGATTCCGAGATCGCCGAACCACCCGCACGCCAGATGCGGCCGCCACGCCGCCGCCATCCGCGTGGAAGACAACCAGGAACCCTCGCTAGTGAGACCGCCCCGGCCGGGGGCGTTGTCCGTCCGCAAGATCGCGGTGTTGAGATCGAAAACCACCGGAGATCGATCACTCCGTTCGACCAGGATTTCTTGGACTCCGAGATCGGAATCTGCGGGCGAATACGGTGCCTGATCGAGCGCCGTCCCCAGCACCTCCTGCCCCTCCTCGGAATAATCGGGATACTGACCGCCCATGCCGAAGAAGCGCTCGGTCGGCGTCAGCACATCGGCCTGGGCCGCGAGGGAACCAAGTATCAGGATCGGGAGAAAACGGGGACGCATTGGAAACTGAGGGGTTGTCGGGCGGCGCGAAAGCTAGGAAAGTCGCGAGGTGAACGCAAGACCCAAGCCCGGCACCGCCCGCAGCCGCCCGGCTTTAGTGGCCTTCCTTGGCGGACTGGTGCTTACTTTGTTCACGCTGGTTGAACCCGTTTCAGAAAGCCTCCGCGGCATCGACCGAAGGATGGGAGACCGCGCACTCTTCCACGGTGCAGGTCCGCCTGAACGGCAGGATCTCGTTTTTCTGGGCATTGATGAAGAGAGCCTGACGCTTCAAGGGCTCGATCCACAGCTCATTGAAAGTAACCGAAATCTCACTCGCATGGCGGCGCGTTTTCCGTGGGACCGCCGCGTCCATGCGGATGCCATCGAGAAACTGCTTCATTCCGGAGCGCGGCTGGTGGTACTCGATCTGGTCCTCGCCGAACCCTCCGATCCAGCGGCGGATGCCGCGCTCGCTGACGTGATCAGCCGTTATCCCGGGCGGATCATCCTCGCCTCGGTTTTTACTCCGCTCTCTGTCGAAGGCGATGGATTCATGCTGGTGGAGCCGGAATTCCTCAGGATCGGCAGCCCGCCTGCCATCGGCTTTGTCAACTTCCGTCCAGATGACGACGGAGTGATCCGTGAAGTGCACTACTCCAGCACGCTCAGCTACGAAAACAACCAGGCCACGATTCTAGGGGAAACGCGGTTCCCTTCGCTGGCTGGCGCCACTCTCGAAGCCCTCGGGAAATCGCCACCCGTATCGGCCGAACCGCGTTTCTCCACAGCGGGAACCAAGGGTGCTGCAGGCGTTTACTCGCCGCTCTCGATCCGCAGCTTGTTCATCCCCGATGACTGGGAGAAACGCTATGGGTCCGGCCATTTTTTCCGCGACAAAATTATCGTCATCGGTCCCGCCGCCGCACGCTTTCAGGACAATCATCAGACACCGATCGGTCTTTTGCTGGGGCCTCAGCTCCACCTGCAGGCCGTTGCCGCTGGATTGGAGAATGACTTCGTAACGCGTCATCTTGAAAACCCTAGGAGTGTATTCTGGCTGGCTCTAGCAGGTTCGTTCGCTGCCGCCGCTCTCATGTTCCTGATCACGCGGCCACTGCTGGTGGTCGCCGGAAGCGTCGCGGCCATCGCCATCTGCTATGCCACTGCTTTTGCTCTCGCCCGGTTCGACTCCACTTGGATTGGACTCACTCCTTTCGCCTCCACCCTCTTCTTCGGAAGCGTCTCAGGCCAATCCTACGACCTACTGAGAGAGCGGCTGGAGCGCGGCCGCCTGCACCGGCAGTTCCGCCGCTTCGTCTCCCGGGACGTGGCAGACTCCTTGGTCGACAACCCGTCTATCTATCAGCTCGCCGCCACCGGCAGAAAAAGGCGGGTGGTTGTCATGTTCACAGATCTTCGCGGCTTCACCAGTCTCTCCGAGCAGGTGCCACCCGAACAACTATTCAGCCAGCTCAACGAGTATCTGACATCCATGGTGAAGATCATCTTTGCCCACGGCGGAACTTTGGACAAATTCATCGGCGACGCTATCCTCGCCCACTGGGGAGCTCTTGAGGATGGCGATGATCGCCAGTTCGCCTCCTCCGCTATGGCCGCCACGGAAGCCATGGGTGCAACTCTGGCGCCCCTCAACGCCTCTTGGAAAACCCGCGGTCTGCCGGAGCTGGAAATGGGAATCGGCCTGCACATCGGGGATGTCCTCGCCGGGGAAATTGGCTCCGTGCAAAGAACCGAGTTCGGCGTCATCGGCGACGCCGTGAACCTTGCCTCCCGCCTCGAAGGCCTCACGAAAACCTTCACCTGTCCCTGGCTCGCCAGCGGAGCTTTTATTGCGGCGACTGGTAATGAGTTCCGGCTGCGCCGAATTGCCAAGGTCCGGGTTAGCGGTCGCCAAGAGCCCGTTGACCTCTGGACCTCCGCCCTCTGCGAAGTATCCCGCGTCTCCTTCGCCCAAGCGTTGGAATTTTTTGAAGCAGGTGATTTTGAAGCTGCAGTCGAGCGGTTTGAAATCTACCTCAAGGACTTCATACAGGACCGCGTCGCAGAACGCCTGCTGGAGCAGACCCGCCAGCTGGGCACCCTACCCCCGCCCGAGTGGACCGGCATCCTAGAATTGTCTGACAAATAAAAAATACCGCCGACCGGACTCGAACCGGTACGGCCGTGAGGCCAATGAATTTTAAATCCACAGTGTCTACCATTTCACCACGGCGGCATTTGTAGCAAGAGCGGCCACTGAAACGCCCTTTCGACCGTTGGTCCAGCTTCGAGCGCGAGGGAACCAAAAATTTCCGAAACGCCGGACGCCGCCCCCCGGATCTGCACGTCTAATAGGGCGGCAACTGGATCGTCGGGACCTCGATGATGTCGATCACCTCCCGCCGCGGTTCGTAAACCCGCACGATGCGGTCGCCATACTGATAAAGGCGGGTGTCAGGAACTCTCTGCACGCCTGGGAAGATGTCATCGGAGACAGGATGAAAATACTCATAGTAGTCATCCTCGATCACGTAGCCTTGAGAAACCTTTTTCTGCCAACCTGGGGGCAGAGGTTTGCCTCGTTCAAGATTTTTGGCGAGCCCTGGCGGGAGGCCACGGTCCTGGTCTTTGAATTCGGAAAAGTAGCCGAGGATGCTGCTGCGGTCGTCGTCGCGGAACCGAGCCTCGCGCCACTTGGCTTCCTCCTTGGCGTATTTCTTGTCCGCCTTCTCGTATTCCTTGTCGATTTTGCGGACTTCCTTCTCCTGCTTCGCAACTTCCTTCTCAAACTTTTCCGGACCCTTGTCATGATCCCTGCCGCCTTTGTCTCCACCCTTCCCTTTGCCGGATTTCCCTTTGCCGGAATCCCCTTTTTCGGCGTGGCTTGGCGGACCGCCCTTTCCTTTGTCTTTTCCTTTGTCGGGCTTTGCCTCAAGCCCGCCTGAGATAAGAACTAAGCAGGCGGCTCCGAGGCCCAGGCGACAAGCGCAGTTAAATGATGGGTGCGTTTTCATAACCTCCACCTCTACCGCCGCCGGGAACAGATCACAACCGCTCATTTCAACCCTCATCCGGTGGAGCATCGCCCGCGGCCGGCGGATCCGCCTTCGTCCTGTGCCCAGGCTTGGCGAGAATCTCGATGTAAACGGCCTCCCATTTCTCTTGGGCCGCCGTATCGACCGCCTTTACCAGTTCCGCAACATGGACGGGCTCGGCGGCTTCGCTGCTCCTGCCTGTCTTGCAATCAAAGCCCCAGAAATCGACCCCCTCGGGCAGAGCCTTGCGGCGCTCGCGCTTCAGATATTTGCGGACATCGGCCTTGATCGCCTCGACCACTCGCGGCGGCTGATGCCCTGGAACCTCCAAAGGAAACGTTTTCTTCATGGCAAGCTTGTTGCCGATGCGGCGGAATTTGTCTCCCAAAAAAATGCGAGGAAATCAGGACTGATTCATCAGAATCACCATCTCGCCCTTTGTCCCGTGAGCCTTGAACCACTCCAGAAGCTCCGCCGCAGTGCCACGGTGATAGGTCTCGAACTTCTTGGTCAGCTCTCGCGCGACGCAGACCCGTGCAGTCGGGGCGATCTCGGCCAGGATTTCCAAGGTCGAGGTGATGCGATGAGGGCTTTCGAAAAAGATTCCGGTCTCCCCGCTCTCCAAGGCCGCGCTCATCGCGCTGCGGCGCTTGCCGGATTTCACCGAGAGGAAACCCCCGAAACGAAACGCGTGACAAGGAAGCCCGGAGCCAATCAACGCCGTCAGCACTGCAGACGGTCCTGGCAGCACTTCGATTTTCACATCCGCCTCCAAACATGCTTGGACTAGCCGGTAGCCGGGGTCGGAAACTCCGGGCATTCCCGCGTCGCTGATAAAAGCGATCACGTCTCCAGCTTTCGCAGCGGCGACAAGCTCCGGCGCGCGCCTCGATTCATTGTGCTCGTGTAGCGAAGTCAGCGACTTGCCGGAGATCCCGTGATGGGCTAGCAGGAACCCTGAGTGCCGGGTGTCCTCGCAGGCGATCCGGTCCGCGCTTCTAAGCACTTCCAAAGCACGCAGAGTGATATCGGCAAGGTTTCCGATTGGAGTCGGCACCAGCACAACCTTCCCTCCTGCCTCTTCCTCTGAACTCATCGCGCACCCTCCAAAACTTCCCTCTCCTCCACCGTGAGCGCCGAGGGAGAGCCTTCTTTATCAACTTTGACCGTCACCATCTCACCGCAGGCAACAGTCTCGGATCCGCCTTTCGTGATCTCGAACTCCCAGCCCAATGACGAGCTACCAACCCTTTTTAAGGCCAGCTTCACCTCGATCCGGTCCTGAAAATACAGCGGGTTCTTGTAATCACAGCTCACGCGGACCCGTGGCCACCCCCCACTCTCCTCAGCGAAGACTTCGATGCCCACCTGCTTCAGAAAATCGTGCTCGGCCCGCTCCACATAACCGAGAATCCGCGAAAAATGCACTCGTCCGCTGGCATCGGTGTCCGAAAAAGGAACCTCGCACGTGAATCGATGACGGACGCTCTGCACCCCAATCAATCCTCAAATTTGCGGATCAGGACGGATGCGTTGTGGCCGCCGAAGCCGAAGCTGTTGCTGAGTGCGACCTTGATCGGCACCTCCCGCGCCACGTTCGGCACCACATCCAGATCGCACAGCGGATCCTGCTCCTCGACGTTGATCGTGGGTGGCACGACACCTTCGACGATTGCCATGACGCTGGCGATGAGCTCGATTCCACCTGCGGCGCCGAGCATGTGGCCCGTCATCGATTTTGTGGAGCTGACCATCAGCTTGTCTGCAGCGTGTTCGCCGAAAGCCACCTTGATGGCTTTCGTTTCAGCAATATCGCCGAGGCCGGTGGAGGTTGCATGAGCATTGAGGTAATCAACGTCCTTGGGATTTACCTTCCCGTGCTTGAGCGCCATGCCAATCGCATAAGCAGGACCGCTGCCATCCGGGGACGGTGCACTGAGGTGATAGGCATCAGCGCTAACGCCGTAGCCGATCAGCTCCGCATAAATTTTCGCCCCACGGGCCTTGGCCGTCTCAAGCTCTTCGATCATCACCACTCCAGCGCCCTCCCCCATGACGAAACCGTCGCGGTGCAGATCGAACGGCCGCGACGCTCTCTCCGGATCGTCGTTGCGGGTGCTCAGCGCCTTCATGTTGGAAAAGCCGCAGAGGCCCATCGGCAGCACCGCCGCTTCCGCGCCACCGCAGAGAAAACCATCCGCGTCTCCAAATTTGATCATCCTCCAGGCCTCGCCGATGTTGTGGTTCGAGGTGGCGCAGGCGGTGACGATGACCATATTCGGGCCTAGCAGGCCGTGCTCCATCGAAATGATCCCAGAGGCAATGTTTGAAATCATCATTGGAATAGTGAAGGGAGATACCCGCCTGGGACCCCGATCCATATAAACCGTGTGCTCCCGCTCAAGGGTCGAAAGACCACCGATCCCGCTGCCAACCATCACGCCGTAGCGGCGCGCGTCGATCTTCTCGACATCAAGGCCGGAGTCGCTCATCGCCATTTTTGAGGCCGCGACGGCGTATTGGACGTAGCGATCGGAGCGGCGGGCGTCCTTGGGCGTGCGAAAGTAGCCGTCGGCATCAAAATCGCGAACTTCCCCGGCAATCTTGCACTCGAATGGCTCGGGATCGATTGATTCGATCCGACGAATGCCGCTCCTGCCGTTTTTCAAGCCATCCCATGTCGTCTCCAAGTCGTTCCCCAGAGGAGAAACACAACCAATGCCAGTAATCACAACCCGTCGCTCACTCATATCGTGCAGGAACCTAGACTCCTCACTTGCAATCGCGCAAGCACTAGAAACGACTTCCTCCCCTGCGGCTTCTCACCCCGTGATCTTGACGATCGCCACCAGCGTTGAAGCAGCGATCCCTAACAGGCTCCCTACTCCGATGACCCGGTCGGTGATCGTCATCTTCGGCCGGACCACCGAGCTGGACTTCGGAAAAACGATCGCTGCATAGATCATCCCGGCGACCAACCCGCCGAAGTGGGCGGCATTGTCAATGAACCGGTAGCCGATCAAGCCAATGAACGCCGTCAGCACCACCCCGCCGACAAGCCGACGCTTCGCGCTCCTCGGGACCAGCCGGGCGTGCAGCGTCTCGAACACCAGAAGAAATCCAAGCCAACCCATCAGACCGCCCGAGGCTCCAACTGAGGTGGCGTGGGTGAAACGGGCCGATGCCTCGCCACCGACCAGCGCCGAAAACAGAAACACCATCGGCACATGGGGCCACCGGCCAAACACCTCCAGCCTCTTCCCGAGATACAGCAGGGCTAAGGCGTTCATGACGAAATGAAGGATCCCGCCGTGAAGCATGGGTGCCGTGAAGAGCCGCCACCACTCGCCTCCGAAGTAGGCTGACTTTACCAGCCCGGCGTCCATCACCGAGTTCTGGTAAAACAACTGTGTGAAAAAAACCATCGAGACCATCACCAGGATCAGCTTCGTTACAGGAGCTCGTTGCGCCTCCAACCATACCTCGAAGCGGATCACCGGGACCACTGCCGCCCTACCACCACCTTGTGGCAGTCGCTTCAGCTCGCGCATCCGCTTCTTTGCCTGATACCAAGGAATGAAGGCCAAAATCAGAAACACCAAGAGGGAAACACCCACCGCAGTTGATGACAACACGGCTTTGAAAATCCAGCGGGCCTGCGCCACTAGGCCGAGATCCACTCCACTTGTCGCCTGCACCCCCCGTAATTGCATCCATCCTTGGAATGCCATGTAGCCAAGCAAAGCCGCAAGACCGATCCCGAACCACTTCAGCCGGTGCTCCGCATCCGCCAGATCGTCAGTGACCCATTCCTGGCGGACTGCTGTGATCGCCTCCTCCAGCGCGGGCACCTCCTCCGGCACCTGGCAGAACTCCGAATCCGGCGTCCATACAAGGTTAATTACGCTGTCCCGGTCTGAGCGGATCGCCGTCGCCAGCTCAGCAAGAGAAAGAGAAGGATGTCGGCCGCCCTTCCGATCAATCCACCCGTATCCCCCGCCGACAGGTGGAAAAGCATCCGGCCGGGCCCAGACGGGAAGGCCGGTTTCTTCCCCGCTGTCCCGGTTCCCGCCGTTGACTTCTTGCAAGTGCGGCTTACTCGGGTTGGTTCATCGGCTCTTCCTCCACAGCTGTCTCGGGAGTTGTCTCGGGAGTTGCTTCGGGAGTTGCTTCGGGAGTTGTCTCGCCAGCCGCAGGTGCGGGTTCGACATTGTCAGCAGGAGCAGGCGCGGTGTCCTCCACGGGCGCTGGCGCAACTTCCGCAGGCACTGGCTCGGAGACCTCCACAGGAGTTTCAGTCTCGGCCGGGAGTTCATCAGCCAGAGAGCGTTGGTCGGCGAGAGGCTCCTCAACCGGAGGCACTCCCATCGGGACACCCGCTGGAGGAACAATCAATTCAGCGGCGGAAGTCTTAGGTTCAAGCAAGGATCGCTGCTGCGTCTGCTTACCGATCAGAATGGCGAGTGCGAGACTCAGGATAAAAAAGAGTGAGCCCAAATAAACCGTGCCCTTCTGAAGAACGTTGGTGGTCCGGGCACCGAACACCTGGTCGGTCACGCCGCCACCGAAGGCAGCACCGAGGCCCTCCTGTTTCGGGCGCTGCATCAGGACCAGAAGTGACATCAGCAGGCAGACGATGACGAAGACTACCAACAGAAGGTTGATACTAATGGACAGCCAGTTAATTGCGGCGAAAAGCATGGGCGGCGGAATATGGATAAGCCCCCCGCCCTTGTAAAGCAGCGACTTCGCGCTTTTTCCCCGGCTCTGAACCAGCTCAATCCTTTGTCACACAAGGAAAACCTGTGCCTCAGTGCGATTTGATCCAGTCCGCGACCTTGGCGTCGTCCCCACCTGATGCCCACACATGGCGCAAAAAATCCGCTGGCGGGATGTTGCCGTTTTTGGCCAAAAAATTCCTGTCGCCGCCGCAGCAGAACATCACTTCGGGATCGAGTTCGCCCCGCAGCTTGGCGCGCGCCTTCTTCAGAATGCGCGGCAGGTAGCTGATCCCTTGGAATTCATCGCCAAAGGATGGCAAATCCTCCATCGTCACCACGGCGTCGCTCCGTTTGCCGCCCTGCTCCACCAAAAAATAGTCCCGGCGCACGGCCGCCACCAGCAGCGCGGTCGTCGGTGAAGGCTCACCCTCATCCACCTGATCCTCCACGAAATCAAAAAACTCACGCTTCTTGTATCCGATGCTCTCCAGAAATTTCAGTTCCTCTGCTGAATAGCCGGTCTCGTAGTCGAAATCGTCCTCACGATAGGCAGCTACACAGCGCTCAAAAAGGGCGGTAAAAGTATCATTCCAATGCATGCGGGGACCATGGAAGCCCCTCCCGGCATACGCTAGAAATATTTTCACCTTACGCAACCCGCCCATCACGCTAGGCTGCCGGAGGAAACATGCTCTGGAAACAAAAATCACGCACTCTTGATCTCTCCCGCCAGGCCGTAGTCATGGGCATCCTCAACGCCACCCCCGACTCCTTTTCCGATGGAGGAAAATTTTTTCATCTCCCCTCCGCCCTGGATCACGCACGGCGGATGATCGCCGAGGGCGCGGGTATCATCGATATTGGCGGCGAGTCCTCCCGGCCGGGTGCCGCCCCAGTCACCCCGAGCGAAGAAATCGATCGCACCGCCCCGTTGATCCAGTCGATCCGTGCGGAATGGTCTGGACTCATTTCCATCGACACCACGAAAGCCGCCGTCGCCCGCGCTGCCCTCGCAGCCGGAGCGGACATCATCAATGACATCTCCGGCCTCACCGCCGATCCACAAATGACAGTCCTCTCCGCGGAATCCGATTGTGGGATTGTCATCATGCATATGAAAGGCACGCCCGCCGACATGCAGAAAATGCCGGTTTACAAAAACGTAGTCGAAGAGATCCGCGCCTTTTTTGAGGAACGCCTAGCCACCCTCTCCGCCCACGGCATCGATCCGCAGCGTCTGTGCTTCGATCCGGGCATCGGCTTCGGCAAAAACCTGACGCACAACCTGCAGCTCCTCCGGCACATCGACCGACTCGCCCCGCCCGGCCGCCCGCTTCTGCTCGGCGTCTCCCGCAAGTCCCTCATCGCCCGTTTCACCGACACACCCTCGCCCGCCGACAGGGACCCGGCAACGATCGCGCTAAGCTGCCACGCCCGCCAAAACGGCGTCATGCTGCACCGCGTGCACGCCGTTAAAGCCAACCTCGACGGGCTCCGGATGACTGAAGCCCTGCTTCATGATTTTGACGTTGATCACCTTTGACTTTCCCGACCGCACCGCTACACAAAACCCATGGAAATCCTTCGCGACCACGGCCCGCAGCCCCTTGACGCCCTCATGGAGAAGTGGGATCTCACCAACCACCAGCTCGTCGAAGCCTCACCCGAGCAGCTCAATCACAAGCAGGTTCAGAAAGCCCGCAAAGGCCGCCAGCTCACTCTTGCTTCGATGCAAAAGGTTTGCCGCGCCTTGAACATCGCCATCTGGAACCGTCTCAACAAGGAGCAGAAGGAAACTTACTTCGAATACATGCACCGCCACCTTTTCAACTACGCGAAAGGCTACGATGCGGATTGGGTCGATCCCAACGGCGACCTCCTGCCGCAGAAATGAACAGCCGCGAAACACCGTTTCTCGTCATCGGCCAAGGGCTTGCCGGCTCCTGCCTTGCATGGGAATTCCTCAAGCGCGGCATCCCCTTTCACATCATCGACAGAGAGCATGGCGGCAGCACCCGCGTGGCCGCCGGATTGATCAATCCCATCACCGGAAAAAACTTCGAACCCAGCTGGCGGATCGGGGACTTCCATCCCCATGCCATCGGTTTCTACAAGCAGCTCGAGAAGAGCCTCGGCGTCAAAATCTGGCACCCGCTACCCATCCTTCGCCTCGCCTCTTCAGAAAAGGAATGGGAGAAAATCTCCGGGAAACTCGAGCTCCCGGAAACGCGGCGATGGATCCTAAGGCAAGTGGAAGATATCCCTCCCGGCTTCATTGCCGCCGTCGAACTTCAAGGCGGGGGCCGCGTCAATACCTTGGAATTCCTTGAGCAAAGCCGCCACCATTTCAAGCAACTGGGCATCTACCAAGCCGCCACTCACGATATCACGCAGCCACATCCCCGCAGGATACTCTGTGAAGGCGCGGCAGGGCTACTGGAGAACCAGCTCGGTCCCCACCGCTGTGCCAAAGGCGAAATTCTAACTGTCCGCGCACCTTGGCGAGAAACCCACATTCGCATCGGCGCGGGCGGCTGGATGGTTCCGATCGGCAACAACCATTTTAGAGTCGGCTCCACTTACGAATGGAACCAGCTTGACGAGATCCCTACCTCCGTCGGCAGCGAGCGGATCCGCAGCACCGCCCGCAAGCTCGGCGGCAGTGATTTTGAAGTCATCGAGCACGTCGCGGGCATCCGTCCGATCCTCCGCCGCAGCCAGCCACTGATCGGGAAAAACACATCAGGCGACTGGATTTTTAACGCCCTCGGGTCCAAAGGCACCCTCTACGCCCCCCGCATGGCCACCATGCTTGTCGACTGGATCATCGACGGTAAGTGCCCGGAGGAGGATTTCATTTTCTCCGCCACCGCCTGAAGCCATGTTTCCTCCCCGCCCTACCGAACTCCTCCACCTGCTTCTTCGGGAGGTCATTAGGGACGGCGACCTTGTCGTCGACGCAACCGCCGGAAACGGCCACGACACCGTCTTCCTCGCCGACTGCGTCGGCCCCACGGGGAAAGTCCTCGCCCTCGACATCCAGCAACAGGCGATCGATTCCACGCGGGCACGCCTTCAGGAATCCGGCCTACTGGGCCGCGCCAGCCTTCACTGTGTTTCCCACGCCTCCCTGGCAGATCTTACCGCCGAAGCTACCGCGAGCGTGATCATCTTCAATCTCGGCTATCTCCCCGGCGCCGACCACGGCACCATCACTCAAACAGCGGCAACTTTGGAAGCCCTTCGCGCCTCCTGCCAAGTTCTAAAGCCCGGCGGAGCGCTGGCTGTCGTCTGCTACCCTGGCCATCCCGGTGGCGACCAAGAGGCCGCTGCCGTCGAAGCCTTTTTTCAAAACCTCGAAAAACACCGTACCGCCCGCTACTCGATGCTCGCCACAAAGAAGCCCGCACCCTTCCTCCTCCTCTCGCAAAGAATCTGCTAGAGCGCCGCCACGGCTCATCTATCTTACCCCTTGCCCCGCTCCCGATACCCGTATAATCCTTGTTCAACTCGATCCACCATGAAACCACTTCCCCTACTCCTTCTGCTGGCGATGAGCCCCCTCCACGCCCAAGACCAGCCCGCGCCCCCTCCAGCCGAGGGCCAAGAGGTCGAGGGCTTGCTTCCCAGCCAGAAAGAGTTTCTCAACCTCCCCGAAGAAAAACGCCGCGAGTTTGCCAAGCACTTCGGTGAGGCGGCGCGCTACTTCCAGCAGAAGCGAATTTTTGAAACCCTCGAGGCACTGCACGAGGCGGAAAAAATCTTCGCCAACAGCGCCGAGCTGCTGAACCTGCGCGGCTCCTCCTATGTCGAAATGCGCGCCTTCGACAAGGCCATGGAAAGCTTCCGCGCGGCCCTTGAGATCAACCCTCAGAACACCAGCATTCGTTTCAACGTCGCCGAAGTCCTCTTCGTGACCCGGCAGTGGCAGGAGGCTCACGATCTCTTCCAGGAAATCCTCAAGGAAATCCCGGAAAACAACATCGCACTGTCGCGCTTGGTCGAATTCAAGATCCTGCTTTCCAAGAAAAAACTCGGTCAGGACGATGAAGTCACCATCCTTGCGGAGAAATACGATTACCTCGATGACTCTCCGTATTACTACTACGCCCAAGCCGCACTGGCTTATGAGAAAAATGACCTGCTCGCCGCCGAAGAATGGCTCGCACGCGCCAACCGCATTTTCCGCGATGCGAACATCATCGCTCCATGGCAGGACACCTTGGTCGAGTTCGGTTACATCAAGAGCTTCTACGGCGAGGACGAAGCCCCTGCTGAGGAATAGGCCCGCCTGCGGCCCACTGGCCCGCAGGCCAACGATTACACCACCTAAACCTTGGGCGTTTTTTCGCAGAAGCTCTCCGGTTCCTCAATGAGCGCTCTCACGTAGCGCTCGATCTGATCGACCTGCGTGTCCAGAGAGCTTAGAAACCGCTCGGATTGATCTGCCGGAGACGCAGTCAGGCGGAGGATCTCGATATTCGTCCGCATTGAGGAAAGAGGGTTCCGGATGTCATGGACAGCTTTCCTGACAATCTGGTCCCACGGGAGCAACGGGGTAGCGAGGGGCTCGTGTTTTTCCATCCGGACAGAACATGGAGAGGATCGGGGTCCGTTCAAGCCGTTATTCCGGAGACGGCTGATTGCATCGCCATTCGGTAGAAAATCACTTGTGGAGATTGTTAGGCGTGCCACTATTTTTGAAACGATTTCCATGCCTCGTAACAAAGCCACCGACTCCCCCCAATCCCTTCCAAAGACTAGGACAGGCATCCAAGGCCTCGACGATATTACGGCTGGAGGCCTGCCGACCGGGCGCCCCACCTTGTTGGCCGGCTGTGCTGGTGCTGGCAAAACCTTGTTCGCCACCGAGTTCATCATCCGGGGTGCGGTGGAGTTCGACGAACCCGGCGTTTTCATGATGTTCGAGGAAAACGCAGACGAACTCGCAGCCAACACCCGCTCCCTCGGCTTCGACCTTCCAAAACTCGTTGCCCAAGGAAAAATCCTGCTCGACCACGTCCGGATCGAGCGCAGTGAAATTCTCGAAACCGGGATGTACGATCTCGAAGGGCTATTCATCCGGCTTGGGCACGCGATCGACACAATTGGAGCAAAGCGCGTGGTCCTTGACACGATCGAGGCGCTCTTCGCCGGCTTGCCAAACCATGCCATCCTCCGCGCTGAGCTGCGCCGCCTTTTCCGCTGGCTAAAAGACCGCGGCGTTACCGCGATTATCACCGGCGAAAAAGGCGATTCCTCCATCACCCGTTATGGGCTGGAGGAATACGTCGCCGATTGCGTAATCACCCTTGACCACAGGGTGCAAGACCAGGTCTCCACCCGCCGCCTCCGCGTTGTGAAGTACCGCGGTTCCGCCCACGGCACCAACGAATATCCCTTTCTTATCGGCTCCAACGGGATTTCCGTGCTGCCGATCACCTCCCTGCGCCTCGACCACAAAGCGTCCGAAGACCGCTTCCCCACCGGTATCGCCGCCCTCGATGAAATGCTCGGCAGCAGGGGCGTGTTCCGTGGCAGCAGCGTGCTCGTCTCCGGCTCGCCCGGCACCGGCAAGAGCAGCATCGGAGCCAGCTTTGCCAACGCCGCCTGCCAGCGCGGCGAGCGCACCCTCCTCTTCGCCTATGAGGAATCGGCCGCTCAGATCATCCGCAACATGAGCTCGATTGGCATCGAGCTGGAGCGGTGGGTGAAAAAGGGCCTCCTCGAGATCCATTCCTCACGCCCCACCCTCCAAGGCCTTGAGCAACATCTCGTGACGATGCACGACACGGTGAGAGCTTTCCAGCCCTCCCTCGTGGTCGTGGATCCGATCAGCAATCTCTCGCTTGAGCGTGATGAGAGCGAGGTGAAACCGACGCTAATGCGCCTCATCGACTTCCTCAAAAAGCACGGTATCACCGCCGTTTTCACCAGCCTCACGGTAGGCGGTTCCAGCGGAGAGGCACCGGAGGACTCCCAGATCGGAGTTTCATCACTGATGGATGTCTGGTTTCTCCTGAGAAACCACGAGGCCAACGGTGAGCGAAACCGCACAATTTTCATCCTCAAGTCCCGTGGAATGTCGCATTCCAACCAAATCCGCGAGTTCATCCTCGATAGCGACGGAATCAACCTCGTCGATGTCTATCATGGCGAAGACGGGGTCCTAACAGGCAGCGCTCGCATCGCCCGTGAGACGAGCGAGCGAGCCAAGGGGGAGCTGCTCGCGCGGCACCATCAGAGCGAGCTGCGCGGCCTGACGGTAAAGAAAAAAGCCCTCGAAGCCCAGATCGACCTGCTCCAGGCGGAGGTGGCGGCAGAGGAGACGAAAATTGAGTTCACAATTGCCGAGGAGAACCTCAGAACCGCTAACGCCACCCAACGCACGTCAAAGTTGGCGGAGCACCGGCGCGGGAAAAAACAGGATCAGTCAAAGAAAGGGAAGTCATGAGCAAGCGCCAAGCCGAGAAGGCAACCAAGGAACAAGAGACTGTGCCCGCGTTTGAGCTCCGTCTCTACGTGGCTGGTAAAACCCCGAAATCCATTACCGCTTTTAACAACCTCAAGCGCATTTGTGAGACCCACCTTGCCGGCCAATATCGCATCGATATCATTGATCTCTTGGAGACTCCGCAGCTCGCCGCAGGAGATCAGATCCTCGCCGTTCCCACCCTCGTCAGGCGCTTGCCGGAGCCGATCAAAAATATCATCGGCGACTTATCAAACGAAGAACGGGTCCTCGTCGGACTCGATGTGAAACCGGCGATATCCTGATGAACGAGTTGTACCAGGCCGGAACCGAATCAATGGAAGCGGCTGCCCAAGCAATGAACTCAGAGTTCTTTGTTTTCCGTCTTTATCTCGCCGGCCCCACTCCCCAAGGCTGCCGCGCAGTGGTCAACATTCGCTTCATTTGTGACCAGCATCTCAAGGGCCGCTACGAGTTGGAAGTCATTGATCTCTTGGAAAACCCCGTACGGGCTAAAGCAGACGAAGTAATTGCCGCGCCCACTCTCGTCAAAATCTCACCCCTACCGGCTCGCCGCTTCATCGGTGACCTTTCGCAGACTGGGCGCATCCTCGCAGGCCTTGGATTGGAGGCTCCGCTCGACTGAACCATGGAGCCCTCTTCCACAGATCCCGCAGCCCTGCTCGCCGAGAACGCCGCGCTCCGCGTCCGTCTGGAGGAGGCGGAGGATACCTTGCGCGCAATCCGCACCGGGGAGGTCGATGCCTTGGTCGTCGAAGGTGAGGCCGGCCCCCAAGTTTTTATCCTTCAGAGCACCGATGCCGAGTCTAACAGGTTCCGCAGCGACATTCTCGGAAAGGTGAATGACGCCGTCATCGCCGTGAATCAGGACCGGCGGATCATATATATAAACTCTGCTGCGGAAAAACAGTACGGAGTGGTCGCTTCCGAAGTGCTCGGCTGTCCCGCCATTTCCGTTTTCGAACTGAAATGGCTTTCCTCAGAGGACCAGAGAGCCAGCGCCATTTCCCTCCATGAAACCGGCCACTGGCGCGGCAGAAACATCCACATCAAGACCAACGGTCAAATCATCCACGTCGAATCTTCTGTCAGCAGGCTCACGACCGCCGATGGCGAACCGATTGGGATGCTCGGCGTCGTCCGCGATGTCACAGCGGAGAGCGAAGCGGCCGATGCCCTCCGCGAGTCCGAGGAACGATACCGCAGCCTTTTCAACTCCATCGAGGAGGGCTTCTGCGTCATCGAACTCATCTACACGCCGGAGGGACGACCGGCCGACTACCGGTTTCTCCAGGTCAGTCCCTCTTTCGAGAAACACACCGGCCTCGCCAATGTGCTGGGCAAAACCGTGCGCGAGCTAGTTCCGGATCACGAGCAATTCTGGTACGACATGTATGCCAGCGTAATCGAAACCGGCGAGCCCGTCTCTCGCCTCAGCCCCGCGAAGGCGCTCGACCGTTGGTTCGAGTTCAACGCCTCACCATTCGGCCCTCCGGCAAAGCGGCAGGTGGCCGTGCTGTTCAACGATGTGACCAAACGGGTGCTTGCCGAGGAGGCCATGCGCGAGAATCAGGCCCGGCTCCAACTCACCTTGGAATCGGCGGAGATTGGCGATTGGGATCTCAATCTCGCCACCGACACCGCACGATGCTCCTTACGCCACAACCGCATATTCGGGTATTCTGAGCCCGTGGAGAACTGGGGCTTCACCCGTTTTCTAAGCCACGTCCACCGAGACGAGAGACGGGCGGTCGAAAAACTGTTTGCAAACGCGGTGGCCGAAAGGGCCGATCTCCATTTCGAAGCCCGTATCTTGCGGGTTGATGGGGAAGTCCGTTGGATCAACATCCACGCAAAGTTTTTCTCCCCCTCCAACGAGAACTCCGAACGAATGATCGGCATCGTCACCGACATTACCGACCGCAAGCACGCTGAAGAGACGCTCCGCCACAGTGAAGCCCTCTTCTCCAAGATCATCGATCAGGCACCCGGGGGCGTTTACGTGGTGGACGATCAGTTCAGGATGATGCGCGTGAACTCCCTCGCCAGACCCACCTTCGAGTCAGCCGAGCCCATCATTGGCAGGGATTTCAACGAAATCATTAAAACCCTCTGGGGGGAGGAAACCGGTTCTTGGATTGCTTCGATTTTCCGCCACACCCTAGACACCGGGGAACGCCACATCTCCGAGCGCTTCACCGGCCATCGCGAGGACATCACCCAGGAGCGTACCTATGACTGGGAAACGCATCGCCTCACCTTGCCGAACGGCCGCCACGGCGTGGTCTGCTACTACACTGATGTAACCGCTCAGAAGGCCTTGGAAGACGCGCTGCGAGAGAGCGAGCAACGCGCCAATAACGTCATTCAAAGTATCACCGACGGCTTTCTCAGCATGGACCGCAGCTGGCGGATCACCTACCTGAGCGCCCGCGGCGCGGAGATCCTTGCACCGCTAAAGGAAAACATCTCCTCAATCATCGGACGCGTCTTCTGGGAGGAGTTTCCACATACCGTAGGTACCGACATCGAGCGCAATTACCGCAGGGCGATGGAGAATCAGCAGCCCGTGCAGTTCGAAGCCTTCTATCCGCCGCTTAATAGCTGGTTCGACCTCCGCGTCTACCCATCCGCCAGCGGCATGTCTTTGTTTTTCCTAGATATCACCGAGAGAAAAAATGCGGAGGAGGCCCTGCGCGAAAACCAAGGCGTCCTCGCTGCTCAGGCAGAAGCCCTCCGCGCCGCCGACCGCAGCAAGGACGAATTCCTTGCCATGCTGGCCCACGAGCTGCGCAATCCCCTCGCCCCGATGCGCAACGCCATCGAGATCCTGCAGTCGCAAGTCAGCGGCACCCCGCGCCACGATTACGCCAGAAATTTGATCGCCAGACAGATCGAAAACATGAGTCGCATCATTGATGACCTCCTCGACGTTTCGCGGATCACCGAAGGCAAAATCGAGCTACGCAGGGAGCAGGTCGAGCTCGGCGGCATCCTCGCAGCTACCGCCGATTCCATCCGCCACCACTGTGAGGCGAACCGCCAAGAGCTAGAACTCGTCCTGCCCCCCGCTCCTCTTCATCTCTATGCCGATGCCACCCGCCTCGAGCAGGTCTTCGGAAACCTCCTCAGCAACGCCACTAAATACAGCGGCACCGGCAGCAGAATCACCCTCGCCGCCCACAGCTCCTGCGACAGCGAGGCTGTGATCGTGATCCAGGACAATGGAATCGGCATCGATTCAAAGCTCCTGCCTCGCATTTTCGATCTCTTCGTTCAGTCCAGCCGCACGCTTGATCGATCTCACGGCGGCCTCGGCATTGGCCTGACCATTGTCCATCGCCTCGTCCTGCTCCACGGCGGCTCAATCGAAGCTCATAGCGAGGGCCACGGGCTCGGCACCAGGTTCACCATCCGTCTGCCAATCATTCCACCCCCCGAAAAAGATCTTCCGGCAGTGCCATCACGCGATGCCGAGCCCCGGCACCTGCGCCTCCTAATCGTCGATGACAATTGCGACGCAGCCGAGACCATGGCCATGTTCCAGCAGCTCAAAGGCCATGATACCCGACTCGCCCACAACGGCCCTGATGCCGTCGCAGCCGCAGCGGAATTTCTACCAGAGGCCGTCCTGCTTGATATCGGCCTCCCCGGCATGGACGGTTACGAAGTTGCTCGCCGCATCCGCCTGATTCCAGAACTCGAAGATGTTTACCTCATCGCTCTTACGGGCTACGGAAACGAGGAGGATCGTCAGCTAAGCAGCGCCGCTGGCTTCGACAAACATTTGGTCAAACCCGCTGACCTCGATCTTCTTACCGAGATCTTCAGCGCCCTCCCCGTCAAGGTTTCCACCTCTGAGAAAAACTTCGGCTAAACAAAAAAGGCCGCGTCCGAGCGCGCTTTACAAAATTTCTGCGATCTGCACCGCGTTTAGCGCCGCTCCTTTTCGGACCTGGTCGCCCACCACCCAGAGATCCAGCGCATTTTCAAGCACCAGGTTCTGCCGGATCCTGCCGACCAGACAATCGTCTTTGCCCGTCGTGTCGAGAGGCATCGGGAAAAGCTTCGAAGCAGGATCATCCACGACCTTGATTCCGTCTTTCCCAACGTAAGCCTCCCGCGCCGCATCCGGCGTCACAGGCCTAGAAAACTTTGCCGTAATCGAAACCGAATGGGAGCGATAAACCGGCACCCGCACACACGTGCAGGAAACTTTCAACTCCGGATGCCCGAGAATCTTGCGACCCTCGTTCGCCATTTTCATCTCCTCCTTGGTGTAGCCGTTGTCGGTGAACACATCCACCTGCGGGATGACATTGAATGCGATCTGACGCGGATACACCTTCGGTTCAAACGACTCGCCCCGCGAGATCGCGTTCACCTGATCCTCCAACTCCACAATCCCCTGCGCTCCAGAGCCCGAAACCGCCTGATAACTAGAGGCGATCACCGACTCCAAGCCAAACGCTTCGTGAAGCGGTGCCAGCGCCATCAGCGAAATGATCGTCGTGCAGTTCGGATTTGAAATGATCCCCTTAGGACGGTTTTTAGCAGCCTCCGGATTGATCTCCGGAACCACCAATGGCACCCCCGGATCCACCCGGAACGCCGACGAGTTATCGATCACCACCGCACCGGCAGCCGCAGCCGACGGCGCGAACTCCTCGGAAATCCCCCCACCCGCACTGAACATCGCGATATCTATGCCCGCGAAAGAATCATGCGTCAGCTCCTTCACCACCAGCTCCTCACCACGGAACAGCACCTTTTTCCCGGCCGACCGGGCGGAAGCCAGCAAGGTCAGCTCGCTCAACTGGAAATTCCGTTGCTCCAAGCAAAGAAGCATTTCCACGCCGACGGCACCCGTCGCCCCGACAATCGCCACATGAGGTAGTTTCATTTTAGGAAAAAAGCCGGCCGCATGCCGGGGCGCGAACCATACCCTGATCCCCCTGCCTTGCAATGCCTAAGGATACGCTTCGAATGCTTTGCGATTCTTGACAGCAGCACTCCTTTGGTCCTCACTGTTACCGCTCATGGCCAGGAAACGGATCACCTCTGAAAAACTCGCACGAGTGGAAGGCTCAACGCGTTTTATCCAGAGCGTTAACCGCCTCCTCTGCGTCGTCCTCGCCGTCGCCTTCGGCCTTTTGATCGCCGCCACCGCCGTCCCACAAAAACGGGAGCTGGAAAAACTTCAGGCGAAACTCCGCAGCGTCCAGGCTCGGGAAACCATCACCCTCGCCCGCAAGGAGCACAAGGAGATCCAGCTCCACGCACTTCGTGAAGACCCATCATACCTCGAGGTCGAGGCCCGCGACCGCCTCAACTACTACCGCGAAGGCGAGCGGGTCCTTCGGTTCGATCGCAACCGCTGATCTCGCTCCCCTCTCCTAAAGAAGCAGGGTCTAGCAGAGTCTCTTGAAGATTGACCGCCATCCCGGCCAAAGTTAGAAACCACCATGCCCCGCTTCCTCAAGCCCCTTCTCTTTCTCCTGTTCCTCCTAAGCCAAGCGGCGCAGGCCGAGCACGTCATCGTCGCTGGCGGCCCCGCACTCAGGAAATGGGAAAACTACCGCGTCCCCGATGATCAGCACGATCGCTGGTGGGCCAATTTCATCCGCGCCTCCACCCTCCGCATGGCTGAGATCCGCACCGCCTACGGCACCGACGCCCCGCTCGTCTGGTTCGTTTACCGCCCCGGCTACGAGGCCCGCGGCCGCGAGGACGGCAAGCCCTACACCACTTGGATCGCCGAGCAGGCCGCCAAACGCCGCTGCACCCTCGTCTGGTTCAACTCCACCGGCGACTACATCAGCAAGATCAACTCCCGCCCCCGCGGCAGCGTGAAGACCTACGACTACTTCGGCCACTCCAACAAATATGCCTTCATGTTTGAGTACGGCAACGAGATCATGGCCGTCTCCACAGCCACTCTCCACGAGCGCGATCTCCCCCGGCTCTAAGCCAACATCTTCGCCAAGGATGTCTATTGCAAATCATGGGGCTGCCACACCGGCGCCTCCATGTCCGCCGTCTGGAAGCGCCACCTTGGCAACTCCCTGGAAGGAGCCCGCGGCAAAACCCTCTACACCATGGTCGGCCAAGGTGAAATGCCCAAAGGCTTCGGCGGCTGGGTAAGGTAAGCAAGTTGAATCCGGAATCTCCCGGGCCGCTCCACCTCTTCTTCTTCTACTGATCACTGCTCACTGATCACTTTCCACTCTCTCCCATGACCCTCGCACAACTCCAGCAGCTCCACTCCCTCCCTTTTTTCGATCTCATCCAAAAGTCCCGCCAGGTCCACCAGGAAAACTGGGCAAACCCCGAGGTCCAGCTCTGCACTCTTCTCTCCATCAAAACAGGCGGCTGCTCCGAGGACTGCTCCTATTGCGCGCAATCCGCCCGCTATAAATCCGGCGTCGAGTCCGAGCGACTCATGGCCAAGTGCGACATCCTCGAACGCGCGAAGGTCGCCGCCGAGACCGGCTCCACCCGTTTCTGCATGGGTGCCGCATGGCGCGGCGTCCGCGGTGGCACTCAGCGCTTCGAGCAGGTGCTCGATATCATCCAGGACGTCTCGAAGCTCGGCATGGAAGTCTGCGTCACTCTCGGCGAACTCGGCCCCGAAGAGGCCAAACAGCTCAAAGCGGCAGGCGTCACCGCCTACAATCACAACCTCGACACCTCCCCCGAGCACTACCCGAACATCGTCACCTCCCACACCTACGAGGACCGCCTGCGCACTATCCAGAATGTCCAGGACGCTGGCATGTCCGTCTGCTGCGGTGGCATTCTCGGCCTCGGCGAAACCATTACCGACCGCCTCCGCATGCTCGAGGTCATCTCCAATTTCGATCCCCAGCCAGAGAGCGTCCCGATCAACTCGCTCATGCCGATGCCCGGCACTCCCCTCGCGGAAAACCCTCAGGTCGATACGTTTGATATCGTCCGCATGATCGCCGTCACCCGCATCGCCATTCCAAAAGCCAAAGTCCGCCTCTCCGCCGGCCGCACCCGCCTCTCCGATGAAGCCCAGGCGCTCTGCTTCTTCGCCGGCGCGAACTCCATCTTCTACGGCGACAAACTTCTCACCGCCAAAAACCCCACCGTCGAAAAGGACCAGCTCCTCCTCGCAAAACTCGGCCTCTCCCCGCTCGCCCCCGTCCTCCCCGACGCATGTGCCTCTCCCGGGGAACTCGCTCCCGTCACCGCCTGAGCCGGAGATATCCTGCGTTTTCGTTCCCTCTTGTGCATCTTGCAAGAGAGACGGATCCAATGGCTTCCAGAGCACAAGCATCTCGGTCTGGCACGCGATCAGCAAGACCGCTGCCCATGAAGACACACGACCTTTCCGGAAAAATCATCGCCATCCTCGCCACCGACGGTTTCGAGCAAGTGGAACTCACCAAGCCAAAGCAAGCCATCGAGGAAGCCGGAGCCACCACCCACATCGTCTCCCTTGAGAGCGGCAAGATCCGAGGCTTCAACCACAGTGACAAAGCCGACCAGTTCGAAGTGGACAGAACCGTCGACTCCGTGAGCGCGGAGGACTACGACGGACTCCTGCTCCCAGGTGGCGTTCACAATCCCGACTCCCTCCGAACCGATGAGAAAGCCGTCTCCTTCGTCCGCGATTTTTTCACCCAGGGCAAACCCGTCGCCGCAATCTGCCACGGTCCCTGGACGCTCGTGGAAGCCGGAGTCGTGAAAGGCCGAACCCTCACCTCCTGGCCAAGCCTCAAAACGGACATCAAGAACGCCGGCGGCAACTGGGTCGATGAAGAATGTCACGTTGACCAAGGCCTCGTCACCAGCCGCAACCCCGACGACATCCCCGCCTTCTGCGCCAAAGCCATTGAGGAATTCGCCGAAGGCATCCACAAAGGTCAGACAGTCTGAAACTCCCCAAATAATGGCTGCTGGGAAAAACAGTATGAATGAAATGCAACGCAGCCACGTCACAGGAAGACCAGTGGGTTTTGAGCGGAAACCGAGCTGGATAAAAGATCGAAAACCTCTTGAAAAGCCCAGTAAACAGCTTACCTGTGAAACAACTCCTAACAACAATTATGAAAAAACTAAATCTACTCCTCATCTCCGGTTTCAGCGCATTTGCCCTTAGTAACTGCGCCGACATGGGCCCTAACACCCAACGCGGCGCGGCGACCGGCGGCCTCCTTGGTGCAGGCGCTGGCGCCCTTATCGGCCACCAGTCGGGACGCGCTCTTGAAGGTGCTGCCATCGGTGGTGCGGCAGGTGCGGGAGCAGGTGCCCTTTACGGAAACGCCCGCGACCAAGAACAATACGGACGCCGCTATTAATCGTTAAAACATCCGACCTCTCCAAAAGCCGCAGGGATCCTTCCTTGCGGCTTTTTTTTATTTGGATGAAATAGGGATCTCCCGCATCCAATCAAGGAGACCCGGCAGCGCCGACGCAGCCGATTTCCATCCAATGTCCACCCCATGCGCTTCCTTCTGATTCTCCTGGCCTTCAGCAGTCTTCTCTCCGCTCAAAAGGTCGCGAGCGTGGCCAGCCTAATTTCTGAAAATTCAGCCATCGCTCCAGGTGAGCCGTTCACGGTCGCACTGAAGCTGGAGCATCCGGAGGGCTGGCACAGCTACTACCGGAATTCAGGTGGAGTCGAGCTCCCACCCGAGATCGAATGGAGCCTGCCCGCTGGCAGCACGGCAGGACCTATTCAATGGCCAACGCCGGAAGTCAAAGAAGCCTTTGGGGGCAGCAGTTTCATCTACCCCGGCTCACCGGTCTTCCTGATCGAGATCACACCTTCCGCCTCGCTCGCACCAGGTCAGACTTTCACCTTCAGCGCCAACTCGAAATGGCAGATCTGCGATCAGGCCTGCATCAACGAAGACGCCGCCTTCGCGCTGAATCTATCCGTCTCCGCTGAGGCCGCGAAAGATCCGGCACAATCGGAACTTTTCACCCTCGCGAGGCGGCAGATTCCAAAACCTCCAGCGGAATCGCCCGAGCTCAGTGCAAGCTCCGCAGCTGAGAAACCAGACGCCATCCTGCTCCAGCTTGGGTCCCTCGATACCCCCCCCACCGAGTTCATTCCCAACGAACCCTACATCAAGCCCCTCTCCGAAGGAGGCAGCTTCCAATCCACCGAAGAAGGAACGGTGATGACACTTCAGCGCAAGAAAACGGATTTCCTTGATGAGCCGATCCCCCAGGGGAACACAGTCTCCGGCATTCTTATCACCAGCCCCGAGACCAGCATCATCATCCCTGAGACTGCGATCTCCGCGCCTCCTCCCGCTCCGCTCGCCTTCGCCAAGCTGCTTCCCATCCTCGGAGGCATGTTTCTCGGAGGCTTGATCCTCAACCTCATGCCCTGCGTGTTCCCCGTCATCGGCCTGAAGATCATGGGCTTTGTCCAGCAAGCAGGGGAAAACAGGCGCTCGATCGCCCTCCATGGCGTCACTTTCGCCCTCGGCGTCCTCGCTTCCTTCGGCGTGCTCAGCGGGATTCTCTACGCCGTGCGTGCCGCAGCTTTGCGCACCGGCTCCGAATCGATCGGGTGGGGCTACCAGTTGCAAAACCCTTGGGTTGTCGTCGTCCTGCTGCTGATGATGTTTGTCCTCGGTCTCAACATGTTCGGCTTGTTCGAACTCGGCACCTCGGCGACCTCCGTCGGCGGAAACCTCCAGAGTAAAAGCGGCCACACCGGCTCATTCTTCTCCGGTGTTCTTGCCACCGTGGTCGCCACGCCCTGCTCCGGGCCGTTCCTTGGCGTTGCCATTGGTGCGGCGATGGCGCTCCCGGCTCTCCAGTTCTTCAGTGCATTTACCGCCATGGCCATCGGTCTTGCGTTGCCTTACCTCGTACTTTCCATTTTCCCGAACCTCATCGAGAAACTTCCCCGTCCCGGCGTGTGGATGGAGTCGTTCAAGCAGGCGATGTCTTTCCTGCTCTTCGCCACCGCCGCTTACCTGCTGTGGGTTTACTCCGGCTTGATCGGCCAGGAGTACCTGTTGGCTCCGCTCCTCGGACTCAGCCTCATCGCCGTAGGAGCGTGGATCTATGGTCGTTGGAACCTCCCACACAAACCCCGCCAAACACGGCTCGCCGCCCTCACTCTTACCGCAATTTTCGCCGTCTCCGGCACGGTTCTCGCTCTGCCACCAACCCCGGACGAGCTTTGGAAGCCATGGTCACAGGAAACAGTAGATGAGCTGCTTGCGGAGGGCACCCCAGTCTACATTGATTTCACTGCTCAATGGTGCCTCACCTGCCAGGTGAACAAAAAGATCGCCTACACCGAGCCCGTTCTGGAACTCGCCGACGCCAAGAACATCGCCTTTCTTCGCGCCGACAAAACGCGCCCGAACCCGGCGATTGAGGCAGAGCTCACACGACTTGGCCGCACCGCGATCCCGGTCAATGTCCTCATTATCCCTGGCGAAGAACCGATCATCACTCCGGAGGTGCTAACCCCCGGAATACTAACAGAGCTGTTTAATCGGATCCGGTGAACCGCTAACGCCGACCCTCGTCGAGATCAATGAACTCGAACATGGTCTTCACCACCTCCGGCTCCAGGCCGATCTCCCGCAGTCTTTCCTTCACCCGCTGGGAGGCGGAATCCCGCCACCCCCGCTTGGTCATGAACGCGTTCCAGATCTCGATCTCCTCCTCACTCGGCTGGCGACCTTTCTCAAACGCCCATTCCAGCAGTTCCTGATCGCTGCGTCCACGCAACGTCTCCGCGACAAGATCCTCATAGCTGATCCGCAGAAAGCTGCAGCACCGTGAGTCGAAAGATCCTGCATGGCCCGGCCCTACCATCGCCGCCCAATCCTCGGGTAGCTTCCCTGCCGCTTTGAGACGGATCTTATCGAGCATCCGCCCGAAATATACGATGCCGCCCACCTGGTCACAAGGGCTGCGGAGTCCGGGAATGATCGTGGGGTAGGGCTTTGCCATGCGCCAAAGCAAGCACCCCGTGCCCCGCTCGGCAAGCTACCCTTTCGTCACCCCCCGTTCGGGCTACTTGCCAAACGCCTGGCCATACCGGGGAAGAGGCACATGTGAAACGGAAGAACCGCATACCAGTAGAGCCGCCCGAGTAACCCCTTCGGGCGGAACGTCGCCGTCTGGATCAAGAGCTTGTCCGTGATCTCAAAGTCCAGCCAAGCTTCGCCCGGCAGCTTCATCTCCGCTAAAAGGATCAACCTGGCCGATTTATCGTCGCTGGTCCTGTCCACAAACACCACCCGCCAAAAGTCCAAGGCGTCGCCGATGAAAAGCTCCTGCGGATGCCGCCTTCCACGCCGGACACCGATCCCGCCGATCATGCGGTCGATCATCCCCCGCACCCGCCACGCCCAATTCATCGCAGGCCAGCCGTTTTTTCCTCCGACAGACCACACTGCATCGATGACAGCCTCCCTCTTCCCCTCCAGCTCGATCTCCTGCCGGTCCCTCAACACTCCATGCTCAGGCACCTGGATCGACCTGAAAAAATCCGGATTCAAGCGACCCGATGAAAGCGAATCGATCCAAGAAGAAGGCACCCTGTTTTGCGCGATCCTCGTAAACGCCGCTTCGATGGCCTCGCGATAGCTCAAGAGATCCTGCGGCATCAAACTTTGGATCCGCCTGTCGCGGCACACCGTTTCATTCGACAAGGATTCGATCAGTGATTTCGCCAAGGCCATCGTCGAGGGCGTCACGAAGTGGAGCCAATGCGCCGAGAGTCGCGGAGTGAGCAGTGGCACCGGCACCACCCACCGTCGCAGCCCCCGCACCCGCGCATACTGTTCCAGCAGCTTCCGGTAAGTCAGCACCTCAGGCCCGCCGATGTCCAGGTCCTCACCAATGGTCGCCTCCGTTTCAAGGCAGCGGGTGAGATACTCCACCACGTTCCGCACCGCAATCGGCTGGCACCTCGTCATCGTCCATCTTGGGGTGACCATCACCGGCAGTTTCTCCACAAGATCGCGGATGATCTCGAAAGAAGCGGACCCGGATCCTACGATGATCGAGGCCCGCAGTGTCGTCACCGGCACATTTCCGGCGCGGAGGATCAGATTCACGTTCTCTCGAGATTGAAGATGATGGGAGAGCTCACCTTCCGGGACCATGCCTCCAAGGTAGATCACCCTGCCGCAGCCTTCCTGCTCCAGCCACTTCACGTAGTTTCGCGCGCAGGCCTCTTCCCTTTTTTCAAATCCCACGCCAGCGCCCATGGAGTGCAGAAGGTAGTAGGAAGCGTCCGGACGCTCAGGCATTGGGGGCAGGCTCTTTGGCTCAAGCATATCGCCCTCCAACAGCTCCAGCCGCCCGTCTGCAAGAAACGATCCAAATTGCGCAGCAGGAAAACGAAACTTGTCCCTCACCAGCGCCTTCACCCTGTGCCCCGCCTCTAGCAGCTGCGGCAACAGGCGCAAACCGATATAGCCGTTGGCTCCTGTTAGCAAAATAATCAAGCCCTACCTTAGAAGCGCTCCACCACAACGCAAGAAGGGGCGGCAACCGGGCCGCCCCTTCAAACAACAATCTCAACCCAAAAAGATTTCAACCGCCGTTCACATCAAGGCCCGCATACTCGCCGTCTTTGCGTCGGTAAACGATCGTCAGGCAATGGCGTCGCGCGCTTTTGTACAGAACGAAGGGACGGTCCGAGAGTTCCAGCTCCATGATCGCGTCCTCTTTGAACATCGTCTTCACCGCATAATTCTCCGGGTGTACAATGAACGGGACCGGATCCTCCACGGAGTCCTCTGGATGATCCATTGCCGCCTCTGTGAAAAACCGCTCCTCCAGGTAGCGGATTGATTCGTTGCGATGCGGCCGGTTCTTTTTCATCAGCCGCGTCTTGTGCTTACGCATCCTCCTCGCGATCTTTTCAATCGTCTCGTCCAGCGCCACGTACATGTCCCGGCTCTCCGTGTGAGCCTCGATTGTGATGTGATTGGTGCAAAACAGAATGATCTCCGCAATATGTCGATTCTTCTGCACGTCCAGAATGACCTTCGCCTCAGTGATTTTCGGATAGTCCAGATGGAGCCCCTCCACCTTTTTGGTGGCGTAATCGCGAAGCGAATCGGTCACTTGCTCGTGCCTCACCGTGACGGTGATGGGAAGGTTGACGTTTGCAGTTTGCATGGTATCTGATTTGGTTATTGGTTTAATTCAGGACAGCAGCACTCCTGCTCTATCCGTCTATCACCATGAAATATTTCAGGAGAAAGGCCACGCATAAGTTCCGGAACCCAGATCTTTTTATTCAAATCTCTTAGACAAATATCCCTAGGCCCGACGCTATAGCTCACCCACTGCTCCCGAGGCCGATCCTGCGTTTTACCTCATCTAGGAACGCCTCATCCCCCTCCAGCGCGTCGGCGACCGCCCGGATCACCTCCAGCGTCGGGCGGGACACATGGTGCTCCATCCCCTCCACATCACGATAGATCGTGTCTTCCTCCAGGCCGAATAGTCGCAAAAACCGGGTCAGAGTCTCATGACGTTCCACGATCGCCTTCGCAATCCGCTGCCCGTCGTCGGTCAGCACCGTTCCACGATATTTCTCGTGTTTGACCAGACCCTCGCCATCCAGTTTGCGCAGCATATTCGTTACGCTTGCTTGCGAAATCCCTAAGTTGCCAGAGATATCGACTGCCCGCGCATAGCCCTTTTCCTCGATCAGATGTAGAATCTGCTCAAGGTAATCGTCCATGGCCACGGAACCGCTGGTCCGTCTCGAAGAAGATTGGGTCATCTGCTGCCATCCTCTCCGGCATCGCCCTTCATTTCAAGCACCGTTACCCCTCCGTACACTTCGCGGTTGGACGCTTGAAACTCCGCCTTCAGCCGCACCTTCAAACCACTCAGATCCATCAGGCGGTAATTGAGGAACCGCCACTTCCCTGCCACCCCGTCGTGCTCGATGCCGATGAGCAAATGCGTGGCGTCGCCAGTCACTTTCAGCGTTTCATCCTTTGGTTCAAAGTAGAACGTCCGGAGACTGCTCGTCACTGAGCCCTGCTCCATCAGCTTCGGATCAAGATAATAGATCTCTCCCGTCGCCTCATCGGTAATTTTCAAGTCCGGATACCCCGATCTCTGCGCCACTCCGGCCCGGGTCCGCGGAATCTCGCAGCGAATCCCTTCCAGCCGGTCTAGGCCTTCTAGCAAGCGCTCCTCGAAAAAAGACGAAGCCTCATTGATCCGTCTCAACCCCCGCGCCGGCGAGTCATCGGAGTTCATCGCAAGCATCACCTCTCCCATCACGTTTGCGATTGCTCCGGAAATCCTCTCCCCACTCTCCCGCCCCTCCAGCGGCAACACTTTTTTCCCGGACACCGCCTCAATCACCAGCGGAAAATCGAACTCCCGCTTCGAGAGATTCTCCAGCAGAAGTCCCTTCACCAGCGCCGCATCCGCCGCCCGAGCATCTCGCACCTGCGATCTACTTACGATTTTCTGCAAGTGTTTCTCTTGCACCGCCCACCTCGGCAGCGCTGGCAGCCTCGGCTCCCTCGTTGCCACAACCACCACCAGCCCCAGCAGAAGAAGCCCCAAGATCATCTGTAACGCCCGCCTGCTCATCTCTGAAAATCAGCTCATCGCCTTCCTCAATCTATACCAGGCACCCGTGTTCGGCACCACCAGCGCCCACAGCGGCAGATCCTCCAGGCCATACTTTTTGACCATCCACTGCAGCAACACCAGTGACGCCACCGCATCGAAAAGCGCGTCATGCCAGCCCTTTTCTGGCACCAGCTCCCGAACCTTATCCGCCACTCCGAGTTCCTCGCACAGGATCCCCAGCGAATGCTTCCTCAGCTGCGGCATCGCCGCGCGAGCCAGCAGCAAAGTATCCACCCAAGGGTCGAACGGGTTCCCGGGATACACCCGAAGAAACCGCTTCTCCGTCCCCTTCGCATGCGCCACCGGCACCGCCCCGCCACCCAGCCGCCCGTTCACCTCCGGCCACAGCGAGAGCAAGCTCGGCGCACCCGCCAGCATTTCATCCTCAATCCCGTGAATCTTCTTCGCATACCAATCCACCTCCCCCTCCCGCTCCAAATAGGAAACATAGAAGTTCCCATAACCCTCCGCCATCGACCAAGTCGCCATCCCAATCTGAACCGGCCACTCCTCGCCACCCCTCTGCGCACCCGCTCCTTCGAAATCGATTCCCGCGAATACCACATCTCTCACCTTCCTTTGATCCTTCACACGCCCATCCTCAATCGCTCCAAAAAAATCACAACCCCAATCCTTGAAGCAGCCGCCCCTTCCCTGCTCGTCCCCTGAATCTCTCATCTGAAAAACTGGCCAACTCCCTCCGAACGTCCAGAATCGCCCCCATGTCACACCCGGCCGGTGCCATCACGATGGCTGCCGAGGATCTTGCCGATCAGTTGCATCACCCGGGGCGTTCCAGATCGCACTTGAGCGCGTAGGGTTGGCGGCAAGCATGTTGCAGGGCGCGGCGCATCCCGGCGTGAGTACCCTTGCCCTTGCGGCAGGCGAAGCTGTCTTCCAAAAAACGCGGCTCAAACAAAGGCTCCAGCACCCGGATCAGCGTGATGCACCACACGGTCACGCAACGGCACGGCGGCGATGATGCGCTCCCTTGGCTCGTAAATCTTGGAGTAACGGTAGGAACCCAGCGTGCAGCTGCCGTTTTCCAGCTCTCATCTTGGAGATCCACGCATGCCACCTCCCACTTGGAGTGGAATCCAGCGGTCGCGGACAGGCCGCGTTTGCCGCGCATGGCCAGCCCCGCCGCCGCCAACAGGTTCCCAAGGCTGCTGACGTTTCCCCAGTGGAGATGCTTGTGCGTTTTTGCTTACCGTCCCAGCGCGGCAATGAATTCCTCCACGCTCACGCCCGCTTGCTTGAGGATACCTGACAATGTCCCGGTTTTGACTTCCGAATGCATGGGCACTGTGCAGCCGCTCTCCGCACGGCGCATGACCAAGTGGCTGCCGCGCTGTCTGGCTTCCGCGAAGCCCAGCCGCTCCAGAGCCTTGCTACATTCCTTCCCGCTAACAACCGGCAGCTTGGGCATGGGACACTTCGAAACAGGTTAATACCGCCGGACGTGTAACCGTAATTGGAAACTCTTCCAAATACAACTCTGTGGCTTCCCTCAGATTGGCCACCGCCTCGTCGAAGGTCTCTCCTTGAGTGGTGGTTCCCGTATCAGGATTGAAGGCCACGTAGCCGCCTTCTTCGGCTTCGGTAATGATGGCGCTGAAGATCATGGAAGTAAATTGTATCAAGGAAGCGTCTTTGTCGAGGCTCGGGTAAAGAAGCAAAAAGTCAAAGAGTAGAATCACGTCTTCTGATCAGCAACCCGCTAGCTGACAACACCGTCAACAGGTAGGCCGACGGCGTCGGGGACGCTGGCGACGCGGAACCCAACGCCGTTATCGTCGACCGAAGCCGTGATGTCGCTGCGGCTGGACGCGGCGAAGTCGTTGGAGGAGGAGGCCCACGAACCGTCCCGCAGCCCGCGCGACGAACCAAGCTCTGCATCCAGGTCGTTCCATTCCTGTTCATTGCCCGCTTGCTCGTTCGTCTCATAGAAACTCTGTGAGTCTGCCTCATACGCACCCACATCCGCTAGGTAGTTTTAACGTAAGCGTAGTCTGCAGCGCCTTGCACATGTTGTTGCTCCGCCCGTTTCAAAAGAGTCATAGTTTTCAGATCTATGACACCTATGAAGTCAGGCTGCCATTCCCTCCGGCTTGCCGCTGCGGGCTTTGAGCCAGTTGGCA
>JBGTDO010000101.1:0-27400 GCA_041748235.1 Akkermansiaceae bacterium
GTTTTCCAAGGCCGCTACAAGTCGATTCCGGTCGCTGGTGAGCGGGCGTCCGATCCGTTCCAGTTCCGGGTGGTGGCGGATTACATCCATCTGAACCCCGCGCGGGCGGGTCTTGCGGGAGGAGCGCGTGGAAAGCTGGCGGCATACGAGTGGAGCAGCCACCCGGCATACGTGCGTGGGAAGGGTCCGGAGTGGCTGGTGTGCGAGCGGGTGCTCGCGGCTTTCGAGCTGGCGCAAGACGGGCGGGGGCGGCGGGCTTACGTGGATTATCTGGAGAAGCGGGCTGCGGAGGACGGGGGGAATCTTTCGGAGGAAGCGATGGCGGCGCTGCGGAGGGGTTGGTATCTGGGAGACGAAACGTTCCGCGACAAACTATTGGGATTGGTCAAGAAGGGCTCCCGAGGCCTGATGAAGAAGGGCAGCCATGGTTCCGCGCCGATCCGGAGCCACGGGGAGCGCGAGGCGGAGAGGCTGGTGGCCGGAGGGTTGGTGCAACTGGGGCTGGTGGATGACGAAGGCAGGTTGTTGCCTCTCCGCAAGGGCGACCCCCGCAAGGTGGCCTTGGCCACGGTGGTGAAAGCGAACACAAGCGTCGGCAACGAATGGCTGGCGGCCCGGCTTGTGATGGGGCATAACCGCTCCGTCAGCCGCCTGATCCGGCAAGGCAGCGAGAACCCGGAGATCAAGAAATTATGCGCAAAGCTGAAGAAAATGTGAAACGATTTTCCATGACGCTGACGACTGCCATTTTTCCTCGCCACGCTTTCGGAGGCCTGCGCGATGACCGGCTGGCGGGTGCACGCTTGGGTTCTGATGGGAAACCACTACCACGTTTTCATCGAGACGCCCGAAGCCAACCTTCGCCGGGATGAGTTGATTGCAGGACACCATGAAACCAGCGTTTTGGCGTCTGCGTGCGCATCTCCTCTCCGGGTAGCGGTTGCAGTGCGAGCACTTCAATTCTGAAGGCCCCGTGGATGATTCCGAGCGCATCGCAGTCGTAGCTTGATCCTGCTTCATTGCTCGTCCGTCCGCGAGGTCGTCCCTCCTTGCGGGGCATCTATTGAAGATCCTTGGCGGAGTACGGTCGGCCGGATTGGGTGGCTGTCTTGGCACGAAGTTCCTTGATCAGCTCTGGCTTTACCAGATCAGCCTTGTTGGACCACTCGTTGCGCGCGTAGTTCATAATGTCGGCGATTTTCTGATCGGTAAATGTGGGATTTTGATAAAGACCGGGCATGTCCGCCGGTGTTGAGTACTCGGTGCCGCTGACGGTGATCGGTCCGGTCAGGCCGTGGAGGAGAATTTTGGCTAGGACATCGGGCTTCCCGGTGACCCATTCAGAGGCGTCAAGTGGTGGGCCCAGGCCGGTGACGCCTTCTCCCTGGGGTCCGTGGCAGCCGAAGCAGGCGGCCTCGCCATGGAAGAGGGCCTTGCCTCGGTTGAAAGACTCGAGATCTCCACCTTCGAGCGAAGCACCGGCGGAAGCGGACTTCGTTTTCGCCGAATCTTCGAGCCAACCTGCGAGCTGCTTGCCCTTTAGCTTGTCGCCGACGACTTCCTTGAACGCGATCTCGCGGTGGTGGAGGCCTGAGATGGCTGCGGCCGCCACCAGTTTTTCTTTGCCATCTGAGACGAGCTCGTTGATCCGGAGATAGGCGGCTTCGGTCGCGATCGGGCCGAGAGCGCGGGTGAGGTAGATGACGATCTCATCGTTGGCTGGCTTGAGAGCAAGGAGCTGCGGCTCCAGCTTGAGGGCCTCAGGGTGGGGCAGTTTCGTCGAAACCCAGAGCGCGGAAACGACGACCTTGGGCTCGCCCGAATTCAGCGCTGCGGAGACAGGCACCGCGGTTAGCTCGCCCATGGCCTCAAGGGTCCACAGGGCGTGAATCTGCGCAAGAGGATGGGAATTCATGGACGTTAGCTTCTCCAACATCGCTATCGTTTCCGTGTCGCCCTTGCGGGTGCCGAGGACTCGTTGGGCCATGTCCCGGTGCCAGCCGTTTTTGTGGGCGAGGAGCTTCACCAACTCAATGGAGGAGAGGGCGTCGAGGTCCGGAACGTTTTCAAGTTTTCCCTCCTTGTGGCGGACACGGTAGATCCGCCCGTGACCTGTGGCCGGACCGTCCAGGCCGCGCGATAGATACTGTTCGCGGAGGTAGGGGGTGAGGAAGGTCTTGTGCTGGACGATACCGTGATACATGTCCAGCAGGTGGGTGGTGCCATCGGGCGCGTTGTAGATGTTCACAGGGCGGAAGCGCTCATCGGTCGAGGCAATCCACTCCTTGTTCTTGTAGGTGTGTTTACCCACCAACTTGCTGCCAGATTCGGAGATCTTGATGGCTTTGACCAAGTTGACCGATGATTCGGTCACTAGGCCATCTCCAACCCAGTCTTGCGGGAAGTTGGTGCCACGATAGATGGTCATTCCTGCCGCGGCTGTGGTGGAAATCAGTTTGAAGGTTTTGGGGTCCAGAGTGTCGGTGTTGTAGCCGTTGGACTTCTGCATGTAGGCGCGGTTGACTCCGGGAGTCACGCGGATGGGGTAGGGGGTGTTGGAGCCGAGCGAATGGGTGTCGCTGACCTTGGTGTCTACCCCCGGGTTTCCCTGAAGGAGGTTTGGAGCGAGGTAATCACCGAAAAGGAACTGAGAGTTGTGATTGTGATAGATGCGGCCGTAGTTGTCGAAGGCGACGCCCCATTGGCCGCGAAAAGGCGTGGATTCGACCACCCAAGCGCCGTTGACGCGGCGGATGCGTTTGCCTGATTTGGCGTTGTAGAGCCAGTTATCAAGGCCTCTCACGAGACCGTTGACGCGATGCTCGACATTTCCGGATTCCACGAAGTTTGGAACCGCCACCTCGGCACTACCTACGGGCTTCAAGCCATCCCGCTTGACGAAACGGAGCTCTTTTTCATCGATGTAAAGGATGCCATCTGGATAAACGGCGATCGCTCGCGGCATGAGAAGATCGTCAAGGAACACGGTTCTCTTGTCGGCCTTACCGTCCTTGTCGGAATCCTCCAGAACTACAATCCTGCCGATTGGTTTGTTCTCCTCCTTGCCATCAATGTTCGGCATGTAGCCGCGCATTTCGCAGACCCAGAGGCGCCCGGAGGGATCGTAGTCGAGGGCCACAGGTTTCTCGATCATGGGCTCGGTGGCAAAAGGTTCGACAACGAAGCCTTCGGCTACTTCGAAGGTCTTCAGCGCCTCCTCGACTTCGAGGACTGGCGCGGGCGGAATGAGATTTTCAGGAACAACGGGCTCCATGTTTTCATTCCCCTTCCGCTTCCCTTTGGCGGCGATAGGGGTGCAAAGTAGGGCGAGAGCAGCTAGGGTTCTTAGATACATGTTTTTTTGAAAACGATTGACGCGAAGATGGAGTGGTATGGCGGGTGCGTCGAACGAAATTTTGGGCGCACCTTTTTGGTTGCCGCACGCGGCAGCGAAGAACCGGTTGCAATTTCTGGATAAACGGCTGACTTTGCAAGGCCATGTTAGAACGACGTAGTTTCATGAAAGTTGGTGCCCTTGCGGCGGGTGGTTTGATGCTGTCGACGAAACCTGGTAACGCGGCTGAGAGCGGTGAGTTCACGTTGCCCGAGCTGGGCTTCGCCTTTGGTGCGCTGGAGCCCTACATCGATGCGCAGACGATGGAGGTCCACCACGGCAAGCACCACGCTGGCTATGTTTCGAAGTTGAACGAGGCGGTGGGGAAATCCAAGGATTTGAAAGGAAAGTCTCTCGATGAGCTCCTCGGTAATCTCCCAGAGATCCAGGACGAGTCACTGATGACAACGCTCCGCAACAATGGGGGTGGCCACTGGAACCATTCTTTTTTCTGGGAGACCCTCGCTCCAGAGGGTAAAACCGGCAAGGCTTCCGATGAACTGACGACCGCCATCAACAGTGGGTTCGGTTCAATGGAGAACATGCAGAAGGAATTCGAGGCGGCGGCAACCGGGCGCTTTGGCTCCGGCTGGGCGTGGCTGATCGAGCAGGATGGCAAGCTCAAGATCACCAGCACTCCCAATCAGGACAACCCGCTCATGAAAGGTGTGGTCCCTGATCCGGAACTTGGCCGTCCGCTGCTTGGCCTGGACGTATGGGAGCACGCCTACTACCTGAACTATCAAAACCGGCGCGGAGAATACGCATCGGCATTCTGGAACGTCGTCAACTGGGAGGCGATTTCTAGAAGGCTGGGCTAGGCATTTCAGCTGCCGGCCGGCTCACGCAGCTTGGCTATTTTGTCGAGCATCCCGTTGACGAAGCGCTTGGAGTCGGTGGTGCCGAAGCGTTTGGCTAGTTCGATCGCCTCGTTGATGATCACTTTCGGCGGAGTTTTCGTGTGGAGCAGCTCGTAGGTGCCGAGGCGTAGGATGGCCCGGTCCACGGGATCAATGCGGCCGGGGGAATAGTTTTCCACGACGGATCCGATCTGCGAGTCGATCTGCTGTTTTGCCGCAAGAATGGCGTCGACGATGTCATCCGTTTTGAGGCGGAGCTCGGAGATGTCGGCTTTGGACTGGCGGAGCTTCGAGAGATCCGCTTGTTCGGGGAATTTCTCCGGTTCCTCGACCATGCGCAGTCGGTCGGAGACGCGCTGGAGGCGTCGGATTGGAGCGGAGACCGCCTCGAGCTGGGACCTTAGTGCCGGGAAATCCTCCGAGCCTCTGAGGAACGCATTGCGGTAAAACGCCAGATCCCGGTCCGTTTTAAAAAGGTGTGAGAGCGATGCCTCCAAGTCGCTGGCGACCGACGCGTCATCGTCAGTCTTGGGGATTCGCTCCAGTTTGGAAAACGCAATGCTCCAAGAGGACTCGAGGGCGAGCAGGCGGTTCAAGTGCGCCCTGAGTTCCTCGGCCTGCGGCCAGGCCGACAGATGCGCGAGCGCGGCCTCGGAGCGTTCGATGAACTCGACCAGCCTCTCCTGCCGCCCGTGGGCTAGGTGATGAACGGTGCGGAAGGTGGCGACCTGTAGATTTCGGCGGTCGGTCTCGGTGAGGAATTCCCAGAAGGGCTCGCGTAGATCGCATGGCTCGGCACCTCCTTCGAGGTCGGAACAGTAGAGGAATTGAACGGCGGCTTCCCTGATTTGCCTGCGGCTTGGCATCTGCTTACTTCGTTTTCTTATTATCAGGTTTAGGCATCGATTTTTCGATTTCGGCGAAGACGTCGACCATGCTGGCGGCAGCGCGGGCGGCTTCACGGCCCCGGTTCATGGAGGCGGCGATGCAGCGGGCGTAAGCCTGTTTTTCATTCTCCACAAGCAGAACTTCATGAATGATTGGCAGCTTGGACTCTACGGCGAGCTGTTGGAGAGAAGTCGTCACGGCTCCGGCGACGAGATCCGCATGCATGGTCTCGCCCTTGATGATCACACCGAGGGTAATCACGCAATTGATGTTTTCCCGCTCTAGAACACAGGCGACGGCCACGGGGATTTCGAACGCACCGGGGACGCGGATGAGGTCGATCCGGGCCATTGGAATGAGTTCACCCAGTTCTTCGATTGCGTTCTCGACGAGCGCGTCGGTGAACTTCCCGTTGTACTTTGAAGCGACAATGCAGATCCGGACCTTGTGGCCGATGATCCGTGGCTTTGGTTGCAACGCGGTGGACATCTGTTGGCTATGGAGGCATCGGGAAAAAATGTCAACTGGCGCGGGATATTTATCTGCGAGCATCTGCGGGAGGCTGATTGGTTTTGGCTTTACGCGGCAGCGGAGCCTTGTAAACCAGTGCGCGTTGCGCCCGACTAGAGGCGCGACGCGCCAACTCACTACCCCAACCACAATGGATATTCAAATTGCAACGCTTTGCGACTTCGCTGCCGACTACAATGGCAAGCTGGTCATCTCCGGAACTTTCGACACTCTTGCCGCCCGCGCACTGCCGGTGGTTCATCCCTCCTGCGCCCTTGCCATGCGCTTTTGTTTCACCCAAGAGGACCTGGGCCGTCACAAGCTTTCCATCAACATCATCAATGAAGACGGCGATTCGCTAGATCCAAACAACATGCCGATCGAGCCAGAGTTCGACGTGCAACTTCCGAAGGGTATCCCGTTCCTGACCCGCAACATCGTCATGAACCTGCAGGGCTTGCGCTTCCAGGAAGACGGCATCTACTCGATCGATATCGGTTGTGACGGTGAGGTGCTTGTGCGCCTGCCGCTGCGTGTGGTGAAGGTGACCCAGGACGCCAATGGCCAGCAGCAGCTCGCATAAGCTTCAAATTGCCAGTATTTCCAAAACGCTCTCCTGGTGACGGGAGGGCATTTTTTGTGAATGAGCGGTTGCGAACACGCGGGCTTTGCGTTTCATACGGGCATGGAAAGATACTATTCGTGCGCGCTGATCACCGGGGCCTCATCAGGGCTGGGGGAGGAGTTTGCGAGGCAGCTTGCAGGCCGGGTGGACACAATGGTGCTGGTCGCGCGCAGGGAGTTCAGGCTCGAACAGATCGCTGCGGACATTCGGGAGCGCCATCCGCAGGTGGCGGTGATGGTGGTCGCGATGGATCTCGCGGATCGCGGCGAGCGCCTCCGCCTGATGGAAAAGTTGAACGGAGCTGGCTTTTTCCCCGATCTATTGATCAACAACGCAGGGCTTGGCGATTATGGCGAGTTTTCCACAGCGGAATGGGAGACCTTGGAGAAAATGCTGAAGGTCAATGTAGAGGCGCTGACTCATCTGAGCCATCTCTGCGCGCCTGAAATGACGCGGCGTGGCTTTGGGGCGATCCTCAATGTGTCCTCGATTGCCGGTACTTTGCCGATCCCCGATTTCGCGGTATACGCGGCGACGAAGGCATACGTGAGCAGCTTCAGCGAGGCACTGCGGATTGAGCTGCGGGACGAGGGGGTGCGGGTGATGTCACTTTGTCCCGGTCCTGTGAAGACCGAGTTTGGCGAGGTTGCGCGCCGCGAGGGGAGCACCGAAGGAATGCCCGCTCACGCGATGTTTTATGTGCCCAAGGAGCAAGTGGTCGAGGAAGGACTGCGGGGTCTTGAGCGCGGACGGGCCAGGATCTTCCCGGGGGTGAAGATTGCGGCGGCCGGTCTGCTGCTCGGAGCTCTTCCGCTGTTACTGCTGAGGGCGGTGATGAGCCATCGGCCGCGACGGTGAGGGGTTTCTCTTTTCAAATCCCCCGGAACAGCTACTCTCTGATCGTGCGTCGTCTCTTACTAATTCCCGTCTTAGGTCTTCTTGCATTTGCGGGAATACAGTGCCAACCGGTAGGCCCACCCACCGGTGCGGCTGCCCGTAGTGGAAACGTTTCCACATCTGCGTTGATGCGCGATGTGCGGCTGAAGGTGGACATGGTGGCGAGGGGCACTCACGGACGTCGCGTGGTGAGGCCGATGAATCCGCGCTACATAACTATCCACAGCACACAGAATTATACGGCAGGTGCCGAACGTCACTCGCTCGCGTTGAAACGTGGGGCCCTCCGTTCTCCCAAGCGCCGGGGCGGAAACCGGATCGGCTACCTGATCTGGCACTACACGGTCGATGACCAGCTTGCCATCCAGCACATGCCGGTTTCGGAGCAGGGGGAGCACGCGGACTTCGATGGTCCGGGCAACCGTTATTCCGTCGGAATCGAGATGTGCGAGCACCGTGGCTCCAACAGGCAGGCGACCATCGAGCGAACCGCCAAGCTGACTGCGGTGCTGATGAAACAGAGAGGGATTCCGCTGAAAAACGTCGTCCCTCACTATCACTGGCCGCGCCGGGGTAAGAGCCCCGCCAACAAGAACTGCCCCCACTTCCTGATGGACAACGGCCGACCGGGCCGGAAATGGAAGGCATTTCAGGATCGGGTGAACTACTACTATCAGCGGCTGCAGTGACTCAAGAGGGCGGAAGCGGCGCCTCCCATGGCAGCCCGGGCAACGATCACACGGTTCTCGAACCCGGGATCAACTACGTCTGCCAACGGTGTGCGGCCTGCTGCAAATGGCCTGGAGACGTGCGGATTGATGAGGGCGATGTCGCTGCGATTTCGAGTTTTCTCGAAATGACGGAAGTGGACTTCATCACACATTTCACCCGCCTGAGGAGCAACAGGAACGGGCTCTCATTGATCGAAAAATCGAATCACGAATGCATCATGCTGGTGGACGGAGGCTGCCGAATCCATGACGTGAAGCCAAGCCAGTGCGCGGGTTTTCCAAACAAGTGGAACTTCCCGGGCTGGCGCGAAATTTGCGAAGCGATTCCTCTTTCTGTGACCAAATATGGAAAAAACTTACATCCAAGGTTAGATAGAGGTGGCATTTCACAGCCGCAGATGCCAGAGGTTTGATAACGAATAAAATTTTCCAGCCCCCTTTCATTCCGATGGCCAATCAATCAAAAACCCGCGATCCACGAATTCTCATAGTCACCCCAGAGATCACCTATCTGCCTCCGGGGATGGGTAATATGGCCCAGAGAATGTCGGCAAAAGCGGGTGGTCTGGCCGATGTCTCCGCCTCGCTGGTTTCGGCCCTGTTCAATCTTGGAGCGGATGTCCACGTGGCGATGCCAAACTACCGGAAGCTTTTCCAAGGGGATGTGTTTAACCTTCATGAGAAGGAGCTGAAACGATATCACGAGGTGCTTCCGGAGGATCACATCCATCTGGCGGAGGATCGGATTTTTTACTATAGGGACCGGGTTTACAGCAATGAGTCTGACGAGGCAATGCGCATCGCCTTGGTGTTCCAGCGGGAGGTGATCAACCACATCGTCCCCAAAGCACGCCCGGATCTGATTCACTGCAACGACTGGATGACCGCGCTGATCCCGGGGATGGCCCGGCGGCGGGGGATTAAGAGCCTTTTCACCGTTCATAACATCCACACCCGCCAGGTGAATCTGTCCCAGGTGGAGGAAACCGGAATTGATGCGGCCGAGTTCTGGATGAATCTCTTTTTTGCCCAGAATCCCGGCGGCTATGATCATGCCCGCTCGCACGTTCCGATTGACCTCCTGAGCTCCGGCATCTTTGCATCGCACTTTATCAATACGGTCAGTCCGAGGTTTCTGTGGGAGATTGTGGAGGGATGGCATCCGGTGGTGCCATGGTCGGTCAGACAGGAGATCCGGAACAAATACCACGCTGGCTGTGCCTCTGGCATCCTCAACGCTCCCGATGCCTCCTACAATCCCGAGATCGATGACTGCCTCGTGCGCAATTACACTCACGAGGATTTCTGGGAGGGAAAACGGGCGAACAAAGAAGCTCTCCAGCACGAACTCGGGCTGGAGATGAATCCTGACGCGCCTTTGTTTTTCTGGCCGTCGCGGCTCGATCCCGTGCAGAAAGGTCCGCAGCTTGTGACCGATATCCTAATGCAGACGGTATCCGACTATTGGGATCGAGGGCTTCAGATCGCGGTGGTTGCGAATGGACCCCACGAAATACATTTTAAAGACATCGTACGGACGTTCAACCTGCAGAAACGGGTCGCGATCGTGGATTTTGACGAGCGCCTCTCGCGCTGCGGCTATGCAGGTTCGGATTTCATGTTGATGCCTTCGCTGTTCGAGCCCTGCGGTCTGCCGCAGATGACCGCGCCAATGTATGGCTCACTGCCGGTCGTGCACGCTACCGGCGGGCTCTACGATACCGTGAGACCGATGGATATCCAACACGCGACCGGGAACGGCTTCCGCTTTCACGACTACGATCCGAATGCGCTGCGCTGGGGTATTGATCGGGCGATGGAGTTCCACGCGCTGCCCTTTGAGACCAAGGAGCCGCAGATCCGCCGCGTGATCCAGGAGAGTATGAAGGAATTCAGCCACGAAGAGGTGGCGCGCCGTTATATCGAGATCTACGAGCAGATGCTGGCGAGACCTTTGGTGGAAAAAGAAGCGGGCGAGGAAATCAAAGCTCTTGCCGCGCCTGAGCATGCTTTCTCCGCCTGACACTGGGCGGAGCGAACCTAGAACGACTTCCGCAGATGTGAGGGGAGGATGTTTAACTGCTCCCGGTATTTTGCGATCGTGCGGCGCGCGACTTTGATTCCTTGATCGAGTAGAGCCTTGGTTATTGCGTCGTCGGAGAGTGGTTTAGCGGGATTCTCCTGGGCGATCAGCTGTTGGATGGCCTCACGGACGCCAGCGTTGGAGACTTCGGCGCCATCGTCGGTCTGATACCCGGTGGCGAAGAAGGCCCGCATTTCCATCAAGCCCTGCGGTGTTAAGATGTATTTCCCAGCGACGGCCCTAGAGACCGTGGTGGCGTGGAGGCTTAGTTCGTCGGCGATGTCGTTCATCGTCAGCGGGCGCAAATGGCGGGGACCTTTGGCAAGGAAATCCGGTTGTTGCTCGATGAGCTTGTGGGCGATTGCGAGGATGGTCTCCTGGCGCAGGGAGATGGAGCGGATCAAGCTGCGGCCGTCGCGGATCTGATCACGGAGGAAGGCGCGGGCTTTCGAGTCCACCCCGTTTTTCCCGATCATGTCCTTGTAAAAGTCATTGATGCGGAGGCTCGGCAGATGTTCACCGGTTAGGCGGGCGCCCCAGCGGCCCTCCTCGGTCCGCTCGATAACCACGTCAGGTAGAATATAGGGATTGCCCGTGGGATCGAACTCGCCGCCTGGGTTCGGTGAGAGCCGGCCGATTTTTTCGGCGGCCTCGGCGATACGTTCAACGGTGGTCCCGAGGACCCGGGCGATCTGAGGGTGGCGCTTGCGAGCAAGATCCTCCAAGTGATCCTTCACAATCTTGTACTCCAAGGTTTCGGTGCCGGAGGCGCGCTCTAGTTGGATCAGCAGTGACTCGGGGATTCCCGACGCACCGACGCCGGACGGGTCGAAGGTCTGGATCAGCTTGAGACCCTCCTTCAGTTTTTTATTTGGAATTGAGCAGCTCCCCGCGATCTCATGGAGAGGTGTGTCGAGGAAACCACGATCATCGAGATTTCCTAACAGGTGCTGTGCCGCCTCGCGAATGTCTGGCTCGATAAGGGAGAGATCCAGTTGATGCTGAAGGTGCTGCTGGAGGGTTTCGGGGGCGACGATATTGTCATAAAGGCGCTGGCGACGTTCCTCGTCCTCCTGGGTCCACTGCGAGCTGCGGCCCTCAAGAATCGAACGATCCCGCCAGTCGTCCTCGGTTTCGTTGAGATATTCCAAAGAATCAGCCTCTTCCGGATCAGGTCCCTCTTCATCGAGCGAAGTGACCTCGGTGATGTCCTCCAGAGTGGGGTTGGTCTCCAAGGCCTGCCGCATCAACTGTGAGAGCTCCATCGTGCTCGCCTGCAAAATTTCCAAGCTCTTGCGCATTTGTGGCGCAAGGCTCTGTGTCTGCGAGAGGGAGTGATGGAGTGCTGCTTCTGCCATTTGGCGCGGGGGTGACCCGCTGATTATACTCGCGAAAGCAAAGTTGTCGAAGCATTATTTATGCCAAGGGTTTATTTTTTCGTTGACGCCGCACGAACTGTTAGCGGAAGTATTCCACGCCCGCAGCGAATATGGACTGATTTTTATTTCCAGGGACGTTTTTCGCAACGTTTTCTGAGAAGCGTTCCGAGTGGGCCATCTTCCCGAGGACTTGGCCGCAGGGTGATGTAATACCTTCGATGGACGCGTAGGAGCCGTTGGGATTGAACGGATACTCCATGCTGGGCTTGCTCTCAGGGTCGCAGTATTGCGTCACGACCTGACCTTGTGCGAAGAGGGCGGCGATCGTTTTGTCCGACGCAACGAATTTCCCTTCCCCGTGGGATACGGGGACTGTGTGGATATCACCGACGCTCATTTTAGCGAGCCACGGGGATGAATTGTTTACGACGCGCGTGGCAACATATTGCGATATGTGGCGGGAAATGTCGTTATGCACGAGGGTGGCGGAGTCGGAGCCGGTTTCGGTGATCCTGCCGTGGGTAACGAGGCCGGTTTTCACAAGAGCTTGGAAGCCGTTGCAAATGCCGAGGATCAGGCCACCCCTGTTCTCAAGCAGATCCGTGACTGCGTCGCTGATCCGAGGATTGCGCAGGACGGTTGCGATAAATTTGGCGGAGCCATCGGGTTCGTCACCGGCGCTGAAACCGCCGGGGATGAAGAGAATTTGGGCGGCTCCGATGTGTCGGGCGAGGGCGGCGATGGATTCGTCGATATGGCGGGCGGAGAGATTGCGGAAAACTTCGATCCGCGTGCTCGCACCGACGCGGTCGAAGGCGCGGGCGGAGTCGTATTCAGAATTGGTCCCGGGAAATGTTGGGATCAGCACCAAGGGCTTCGAGTGCCGTTTGGCGCGTGGAGAACGAGCTGCGGGAGAATGAGTTACTTCCGCTTTTTCCACGTGTATCGGGTCTTCTTTGTCGCTTGTGGATGGGTTGGGTTTGGTCGGATAGACTGGTTCGAGAGTTTCCATCCACGCCCGTTGAAGATCAGCGAGGGAGTGGGTCTCACCGTTGAGGATGAGGGTCGGCTCGGTGGTGGTGACTCCGAGGGCTGTGGCGTTGAGGGCGGCTGGGAGTTCTTCGGTGTGTTCGACAAGGAAGGCGAAGTAGCGCCCGGAGAAGAGAGATGATGATGGCGAGACGTCAGCATTCTGTGACGAAAATCCGATGTGGTTGCCGAAGGCCATTTTGGCTAGAGCGCCGGCGAGGCCGGGGCGGCCGATATGGTGAAGGGCTAGGATCTTGCTTGCCTTGTTGAGCTGGTGGAGGGTTTCGGCGAGCTCTTTCAGAGCTGCGAAATCAGGCAAGCCGTTCTTCTCGATCGGAGTTTCTACCAAAGACACAGTGGATCCCGGCTTTTTGAACTCGGGACTGAGAGCGAGCGAGGCGAGACCCGGGGCCAGTGCAAACGAGACGAGCGTGGGAGGGACATCCAGTTCTTTGAACGAGCCGGACATGGAATCTTTGCCTCCGATTGCGGCAAGACGAAGCTTATGCTGGGCGTGAAAAGCGCCGAGGAGGGCGGCAAAAGGCAGCCCCCAGCGCGCTGGATCATTTGCGAGTTTTGGAAAGTATTCTTGCAGAGTGAGCCGAATATCGGAGAGACGGGCACCGGCGGCGACCGCCTTGCAAACGGATTCGGTGACGGCATAAACAGCTCCGTGGAAGGGCGATTGCTCGGAGAGGTATGGATCAAAACCCCAAGCCATGTAGGTGGCGGCATCGGTGTCTCCTTCGAGGAGTGGCAGCTTGGCCACCATGGCGTCCGGCGGCGTGAGCTGCCGACTGCCTCCGAAGGGCCAGAGGACGGTATTGGCTCCGACAGAAGCGTCGAAACGCTCGCCCAGCCCTTTTTGTGAGGCGATATTGAGGGCGGACAAGTGATCAGTCAGCAGTGGGCAACGGGCCATGGAAGAGCTGATTCTGGGTGCTGCAACTCGGATCTTGGCGCTTTGCTGGACGCCGTTGGTATCGAGGAAGGCGCGGGAGAGATCGACGATGGTTTTACCGCGCCAGTTCATGATCAGGCGTCCGCTGTCGGTGACATCGGCGACGTGAACGCACTCCAGGTTTTCTTTGTCGGCTGCGGCGATGAAGTAATCGATCTCGCTGCGGTCCACGCAGACTGCCATGCGCTCCTGGGATTCGGAAATGGCGAGTTCGGTTCCGTCCAGGCCGTCGTACTTTTTAGGCACGGCATCAAGGTTGATCACTAGAGAGGGGGCGATTTCGCCGATGGCGACCGAGACTCCGCCCGCTCCGAAATCGTTACAAATTTTGATTTTTCGCGTGAGTTCCGGGTTGCGGAAGAGTCGCTGGATTTTTCGCTCGGTGGGGGCATCACCCTTTTGCACTTCAGCGGAGTTTTCGAGTGCGGTATCGGTATGTTCCTTGGAGGATCCGGTGGCGCCGCCGACGCCATCGCGGCCGGTGCGACCACCGATGAGCAGAATAACATCGCCGGGAGCGGGTGCGCCCCGGAAGACGTTGGAGCGTGGTGCTGCGGCAACGACCGCGCCAATTTCGAGACGCTTGGCGACATAGCCGGGGTGATAGACTTCAGCGACCTGGCCTGTGGCGAGGCCGATCTGGTTTCCGTAGGATGAGTAGCCGTCGGCGGCAATCTGGCAGATCTTCTTCTGTGGAAGCTTTCCTGGAAGAGTCTCGGAGAAGGGTGTTAGAGGATTGCCTGCGCCCGTGACACGCATCGCCTGATAGACGTAGGAGCGGCCGGAAAGGGGATCGCGGATGCAGCCACCGAGACAGGTGGCGGCACCGCCGAAAGGTTCGATCTCGGTGGGGTGGTTGTGTGTTTCGTTTTTGAACTGGATCAGCCATTCCTCCTCAGGACGGCCATCGACGGAGACGGGAACGACGATGGAGGCGGCATTGATTTCTTCGGAGACTTCGAGGTTGTCGAGTTCTCCAGAGGCCTTGAGTTCACGCATGCCGATGAGGGCGATGTCCATGAGCGTGACGGGTCTATCATCACGGTTGAGCGAGTGTCGGACCTGGCGGTAGGTCTTGTAGGTTTCCTCAATCAGCTCGGCACCGGGATCGAACGTGACCTCGTCGATGGCGGTGAGGAAGGTGGTGTGGCGGCAGTGGTCGGACCAGTAAGTGTCGAGCATGCGGATCTCTGTTAGAGTCGGCGGGCGCTGCTCTTCCTTCTCGAAATACACTTGGGTGAATGCCACGTCCGCTTCGGACATGGCTAGCGAGAGTTCGCCGCGGATCCGTGCCGGTGAGCTTGTTAGGAAACCGTCCAGGATGGGAACGTCGCCGGGGGGGGCTTGATTGGCTGGGCGGATACAATCCGCCGCCACGGGGACTTCGTGGGAGTCAACCGGGTTGATGATGTAGGACTTGATTTTCTCGAAATCCCCGCATGTTAGATCTCCGGTGAGGACGATGATTCTGGAGGAGATGACCTCCGGCTTGTCCTTTCCTGTCAGAATCTGAATGCATTGGGCGGCGGAATCCGCTCGTTGGTCGAACTGCCCGGGAAGGTAGGAGTAGGCGAAGGAATGATCTTGCCGCTCCAGGGAAAGGGTCGTGCCGGTGGTGTCGATCTGCGGCTCGGAGAGGATGCGGGCTGCTGCGAGAGAGAACTCTTGGTCGGTGGTGCCTAGGACATCGTAGCGATTGATCACCCGCAGGGACTCGATTTTTGGGAGGTCGAGTGATTCCCGGAGGTCGTGAAGGAGGTGCCGGGCCTCGGTGGCAAATGACGGGAGTTTCTCGACGAAAAGGGTATGTGTGTTCAAAGCTTTGACTTAAGAGGATGAAATCTAACAGAGACTAGGGCGACCGGAGATCGCCCTCACGTTCAGCCTTTGATCTCCATGAGCATTTGTGGGTTGTTAGGGAACTTTTTGATAAAATAGAGGAGGCGTTCCTTGGCCTCGACGGGGCGGTGGCCGGAGAGGCCGCGGCGGATCAGATGGATCTTGTGAAGGGTGTGGTCCGGTAGAAGCAATTCTTCACGGCGGGTGCCGGACTTGAAGATGTCGACGGCGGGGTAGATGTAGTTCTCGGCGATTTTTCGATCGAGGACCAGCTCCATGTTTCCGGTGCCTTTGAACTCCATGAAGATAGCTTCATCAGCGCGCGAATTGGTCTGGATGAGGGCGGTGGCGAGGATGGTGAGCGAGCCTGCTTCACGTGTGTTCCTCGCTGCGGCGAACAGGCGGCGGGGAACCTCAAGCGCCCCGATGGTGATACCGCCGGAGCCGGTGCCGCGGCCGCGGTTGTTCATGTTTCCGTTGTAGGCGCGGGCGAGGCGGGTGATGGAATCCATCAGTAGGAAAACGTCCTTTCCTGCTTCGACGAGACGCTTGGCGCGCTCGATGGCAAGCTCGGCGATGCGGGTGTGGTTGCGGGCCTGCTCATCATTGGAGGATGCATAGATCTCGGCTCCCGGGAGTGCGCGGCGGAACTCCGTGACTTCCTCCGGGCGCTCGTCGACGAGGAGGATCATCAGATGTATTTGCTCCTCGTATTTTTCCCGGATCGCCTCTGCCATATGGAGGAGGAGGGTGGTTTTGCCGGAGCGTGGTGGTGATACGATGAGCCCGCGCTGGCCGCGACCGACGGGTGCGACGATATCCACCACGCGGGTGGTGAATCGCTCGGGCGTGGTCTCAAAGGCGATGCGCTTCTTCGGGTTGATTGCTTTAAGCTCGTCGAAGTGTGGGAGCTTGGCGGCGTCCGCTGGATCGAGTTGGTTGACGGTATTGATTTCAACCAACTGCGGCCCGCGCGTGCTTGCCTGGAACTGGCCATGGAGCCATTGACCATGGCGCAGGCTGTGGCGGCGGATGAGCTCCGGAGAGATGAAAATGTCTTCTTTGGCTTGCTCGAAATTGCTCTCGGGCATGCGCAGGAAACCAAAGCCTTTTGGGGTCAGCTCCAGAATGCCGTTGGTGTCAATCAGGGGGCCGGAGAGGACGGTTGGAGAGCGATCCTCCTGCTGCTGTAGCTGTGGACGGTTGTCGCGTGACTCACGGCGCTCAGGGCGATTGTCACGGCGCTCGTTTCTATTATTGCGGTCGTTGCGGGCCTCTGGGTTTTGCTCGTTGAAGTTGTCACGACGGCGCTTGCGTTTCTCGCGGCGCTTCTTTGAGCGCGACTCCCGGACCTGCGGCTGGCCACCTTCTTGATTGGATGGTGTCTGGCTTGGCAGGGGCGAAGGCTGATTCACGGGGCCGCCGCCGGGAACGCGGCCAATGCGCGGATTATCCGGAGCGGGGGGCTCAGCGAGAGGTGCCGCCTGGGGCGGGGGAGAGACGGCAGGCAGCTCGATCGGCTGAGGGGCTTCAATTGGTTTAGGGGCTGGAGCTGGGGCGGATTCGGCAGCAGCGGCCTCGGTGGCTTTGGGTTTTGCTGGGGCTTTGGGCTTCGGAGTAGCTTTTGTTTTCTCCCCCGTTTTCACAATTGGCAAGGTCTCCGGGGCTTTCGCAGTGGCGGCCTTTTTCGCAGCAGCTTTTTTGGCGACTTTTTTGGCGGGAGTTTTTTTTGCGGCGGCCTTTTTTGCAGCGGTTTTACGCGGGGGCTTCGCTGCGTTCGACTCCTTTTCGATGGGGGTCATGTCAAACAGGTCGTCTGTGGTGTTCTTGCTCATTCGGAAAAGTGTTGGGAGGGAAAAAGGATGTCGGGATGCTAGGTTTCGTGGAGGGAGTCGAGGAGTTCGTCCGGCACTTCGAAGTTGGTAAAGACGTTCACGGCGTCTGGATACTCGTCGAGGGTGTCGTGGAGCTTGAGAATTTGTCGGGCTGTTTCGATATTGGAGACGAGGCAGGGGCTCTGGGGGATGGAGACGAGTCGCTCGGACAGCGGGTGGAGCTCGTGGTCCCTGAGATGGTTGGCGATGGTGCCGAGCTGGTCGGGGGCGGTGAGGATGACGTATTCGTCACCGTCATCGGAGATGTCTTCGGCACCGCACTCGAGGGAGATATTGAAAATTTTATCAAAGGAAGAAGTTCCGGCGGCCAGTTTGATTTCCCCTTTGCGATCGAATTGATAAGAGACCGCTCCCTGTGTGGCGATGGAGCCGCCTGCTTTCGAGAAGATGGTGCGGATGTCCTGCGCGGAGCGGTTGAGGTTGTCAGTGGCCATCTCGACGATGAAGGCGGTGCCGGAAGGGCCGTAGCCTTCGTATGAGACTTCCTGGATCGCATCGCCGCCGAGTTCTCCGGTGCCCTTTCTGATGGCACGTTCGATGTTTTCGCGGGGAGTGGATACGGCTTTGGCGGCATCGATTGCAGTGCGGAGTCTAGGATTGAGCGAGATGTCTCCGCCACCGTTGCGGGCGGCGAGTGTGATTTCATGAGCACATTTGCTAAAGACCCGGCCTTTGATGGCGTCGACTCTGGCTTTGATGTGTTTGACCTTTGACCACTTGTTGTGACCGGCCATCGTGAATTTGTAGAGGGTGCGGGGTGAGTTGGTAGGACGCGGCGATGATCTGGAAATTCATCGGCGGACCCGGAGAATAAGACGGCTGAGCAGTGGGTTCCTGACGAAACGTCCGGCCGTTGTGAGCGGGAGGTGACGTAGGAGACAATTGCTAGGGTGGTGACCAAGGACAATGTCCTGAGGCTGCCGACCATCTTGTCAACGGGGATAGAATGGTTGGGTCGAGTGGGTTTGGCAACTTTAAAAATGACTTCGACCCATCCTCACGTTGACGCAGCAGAGCGTCCGGATACGGTGGGTAAGGATGTCGTGGCGATGGAGCGGAAGGTGGATGACGGTGGTAGGGCTGCTCCTGTTTGGCGGGTGCGGTGAAAAAGAAGAACCGCCGCGGGCGGTGGCGGTGCGGGAGGACGGGGCGCTGGAGATAAAGGCGATGAGCTTCAACGTGTGGTACGAGAACGAGAGTCTCAGTGGAAAGCGGGCGTGGAACCAGAGGGTGATCGGGATTGTCCGGTTGATCCGGGAGCAGGATGTGGATGTGCTAGGGATTCAGGAGGGGCTCCACGGGCAGGTGGCGGATCTGTGGGCCTCGCTGCCGGACTATCATGTTGTCGGTTCGGGACGGGACGATGGTCGTCGCAAGGGAGAATACGCTGCAATTTTTTTCCGTAAGGAACGGTTCGAACGGGATGGAATCAACAGCGGCATGATGTGGCTTTCCGAGACTCCGCAGACAGCGGGATCAAAAGGCTGGGGCGCCGATTATCCGCGGGTGGCGAACTGGGTTCGGCTGATCGATCGCTCGAGCGGGCGAGGATTTTGGGTGGTGAATGTGCATCTGGACCACCGGAGTCAGATAGCGAGGGAGAACGGCACGCGGATGGTGGCGGAGAAACTGGTGGAATTTAACACGGCGGGAGAGCCGGTGGTGTGGTTGGGCGATTTCAACGCGATGGGTGACAACAGTGTGCTGAGATTCATCCGTGGTGAAAAGTCGACTATAGATCCAGTGAATGGCTATCGCGGCATGACGGAAACTTTCCACCAGTTGCATCCGAACGAGAAGAGGCCCGGGACGTTCAACTTCCTTTCCGAGACTCCGGACAGGCAGTGGAAGGTAGATCATATTTTCGTATCGAGTGATGCTGAGGTGCTGGAGGCGGAGATTGTCAGAGGGGGCGAGCCGTTTCTATCAGATCACTTTCCGGTGGTGGCACGGGTTAGATGGAAGTGATCGAGTTGTGCTGTGGCGAGTTCCAGCTGGCTTGAAGTCGGGGCGGACGGAGCTGGCGGCGGCGGAGCCTCTTCGCCGGATTTTTACTCGTTCAAATAGCTTGAGAGTGACTTCCGGAGCGAGGTGCGGGCGCGGAAGAGTAGGCTTTTTACCGAAGGAACAGAGGTTTTGAGGATTTTCGCAATGTCCTCGTAAGGCAGCTGCTCGTAGCGACGGAGGACGACGGCGAGGCGTTGTTTTTCGGGCAGAGCCTGGATGGCTGTATCGACGGCTTGCTGGAGTTCTGTGTTGAGCAGGGTTGCATCAGGCTGCCGCTCTGGATCGGTGGGATGCTGAAAATGGTGCTCGTCCTCCATCTGGTCGGAGGACACGGTTTTCTTGCGAGAGCGGCGGCGACTCTCGTTGAAGACGAGGTTGCGGGTGATGGTGTACAGGTAGGTGGTAAACTTGTTGTCGGGCCTGTAACGCCTGGAGTGCTTCCAGACGCGGATGAAAACCTGCTGGGCGATGTCTTCCGAATCGCTGGCGTTTCCGAGCATTTTGGTGATGGTGCCGACCACCTGATGTTGGTGCCGCTCGACCAGCTGCCGGAATGCCTGGTGGTCGCCGGTGGCGATCCGGACCATCAAGGCGTGATCAATGGCGGCTTCACCATCGGCCGAGGCGGGTGCGTGGGTTTCCTCCATCGGGCAGCGGATGGTCAAGCGTGGGTTTCCGGTGAGAAACATCTCGCGGTTTCAACACTGGGAATCCGTCCGGGTTGCGGACGGTGAAATCTTTATAAGCTGCTGCTTACTGGACGGCGACGTTTTTCTCCCAGAGCCGGGATGGAGGGATGTCGAAGGGACGGCAGATGATGATGCCCGCGTGCTTCGAGGAGCCGTCGAGGTATTCAGTGATCGGCCTGTCGAAGAGCGTTTTGCGGCCTTTGCTACGATCCGAGGTGGCATGGGCGAAGTAGGCTCGGCCATTCTGGCGGACGATCAGGCCGACGTGGGAGGTGTATCCGTAGCGCCAGTTGGTGGTGATGGCGCAGATGTCACCGTTCTGGAGGTAGTTTTCTGCGGCACGGACCTTGTCCTTTGGGAGATGGTAGACCGGGAGCCGGGACACCTGGGCTTCGATCCGACCCATGGGCTCGAGCAAAGAGGGATCGGCCTTCAGGTAGCGGTAGCTCTTCCACTGGACGGTCATTTCCCGGATCTCGCGCTGGAGACGCTCAGCCCCGGGGAGGCGCGAGGTGATGTTGGTGGCATAGCCGCGGCGCTGGTTGTCGTGAAAAACTTCCTCCAAGTGATGCATGCGGGAGAGATAGTTGCCGGTGCAGACGCCGTTCCGATAACGCTCGATTTCGATCATCTGGAGCATGTCCTGCGGCTTGTACGGCCCCGGCTTGTAAGTCAGCATGCGTGAGATCGCCAGCGCGTTCTCGTAGTAGGTCCAGCAGTCCATGCCGGAGAGGTTGGCGACAGGAGACTCGATCTTGTCATCGACTTCGAGGCTGTAGTTGACGTAGGGGGCTCCAACCATTTCGCGGGCGACTCGGGCGGTGCGTTCCCCTATGGGCAGCTTGCGCCAACCTTCGCGCTCAGCCTTGGCGACGATGGCATGAAACTTGGCTTCGCCTTTGAAAACGATGGAGAGAGGCAGGCGTGGGTTCATCAACGCCGGGACCGGAATTTGCGTTCCGGGAGTCAAGGCCGGCACCGCGAAGTTTCCAGCATCCGCTCCGGTCCCTACGACCTGAGCGCTGCTCACGCAAAGGGAAAGAGCGGAAATGGCTGGAATGAGACGCCGGGAATTCATCCGCCCTCTATACACCTTCTAGCAATGAGTCGAAAGGCCTGATTGCACGTTTTTTGATTCACGCGCAAGTAGTCCTCCGTATTTGTTGGAGACATCAGCCCTGATCAAAAGTGGCACGGGGCCGCAGGGAAACAGGCACTTGTAGCTTCTACAGCCGGAAGAACTGCTCGAGGAGCATCCGGACAAGTGAGGGCTTGAGCGGCTCGCTCCACTGAGGGGAACAGATCCGGCCCGGGTGATATGACTCGTCAGCCTGCGTCAGTTCATGCAGGCTGCGGTCCTAACACACTTTAAGAACTTGAGTACATTTAGAGAACTGGGAATACCTGCGGGTTTGGTCAAAAGCTTGGATGAGATGGGGATCGTCACGCCAACGGAGGTTCAGCAGAAATCCATCCCGTATCTGATGAAGAGCGGTGGTGATTTCGTTGCACAGGCACAGACAGGCACGGGCAAGACCGCAGCTTTCGGCCTGCCGCTTTTAACAAAAGTGGATCCGAAGAAGCCGGAAATCCAGGGGCTGGTGATAGCGCCAACGAGGGAGCTCGCGAAGCAGATCGGCAAACAGCTGTTCCGCTACACGAAGCATTCTGAGAAAGTTTTCGTAGAGGTTCTGACTGGCGGGGAGCCTATGGAGCGGCAGATCGAGAACTTGAAAAGACCGACGCACATCGTGGTGGCCACGCCGGGGCGGTTGCTGGATCTGATCAAGAAGAAGGCCCTGACGCTCGTCTCGGTGAAGCATCTGGTACTTGATGAAGCGGATGAAATGCTCAGCATGGGCTTTAAAAAGGAGCTGGTCTCGGTTTTCGCGCTGACGAGACAGCGGCGCAGCACTTGGCTGTTTTCCGCCACCTTTCCGGACTCGCTGCACCTGCTGGTCAAAGCTTCCATGCACGGGCAGCCGGAGACGCTGAAAGTCGACAAGGCGCATGTGGTCAATCAGAATATCGACCACCGTTTTGCCATCTGTGAGAAAGATGAAAAGAACGAGTTTCTATCTGAGTTCCTAGGGCGTCACGAGGACGAGCGCGGCCTGATTTTTTGCCGGACCAAGGCCGGCGCCATCGCGCTGGGCAGGCAGTTGGAGAAGCTGGGGATCCCGGTGGACGTCATTCAGGGGGATCTCTCGCAGCGTGAGCGCGACAAGGTCATGAGAGGCTTTAAGAACGAGCGCACGCGCATCCTCATCGCAACCGATGTGGCGGCACGCGGGATCGATGTGGAAGGGCTTTCGTTTGTGATTCACTACCAGCTTCCGGAGCAATTTGAATACTACACGCATCGTAGCGGTCGGACCGCGCGGGCGGGGAAGAAGGGGATTTCCATCGCGCTGATCGATCCGCGGGAGCGGAAGAAGATCGGCCGCTTCGAGGAGGCGCTTGGAGTGAGCTTTACCCAGATGGGGTAGGATCGCTCAGGTCTGGCCTAGAGAAATTCAAAACCAAGGCTTGTTTTCAGTATCCGGCGGCTGTAGTTCCTCAGCGCCCGTTCAGGGCTATTCATCTATTTTATGATTCTATTTTCTCTCTGGTGCATCGCTGGTCTCAGCATTGGCCTTGTTTTCGCCTCTTTTTTCGAATGGACCCTTCACAAGTACGTGATGCATCGCCCAGTGGGCAAATTCCGCTACGCCTTTCAAGCTCATGCGGTGGTGCACCACCAAGTGTTCAAAGCCGACAAGACTTACCATCTTCACGATGAAAAGGACAAGGAGACCATTCCGATGGCTTGGTGGAACGGTCCGGTGCTGATCATGATTGGTGCTGTGCCCTTCGCGGTGCTTTCTTGGATGATCGGTCAGTGGGGCTTCGTCGCTGGTGGCGCCGCAGCATTTGCCTCGTATTACTGCTTTTACGAATACATTCACTGGTGCATGCATCTACCGAAGGCACGGCGGGTGGAGAAGCCTTGGTGGTTTCGCAAGCTCAACGGTCACCACCTGCTGCACCACCGCTACATGCACAAGAATTTCAACGTGGTCTTGCCGCTGGCGGACCTCATGCTTGGAACCTTGATCCTACGGGCGAAAACCACCTTTATGCAGGCGAGGGGGCCGTCCGTGCCTGATGTGCAGCCGAAGGCTGCATAACGAAAGATCCCGCCCTGATGAGAGTTCGGGGACGACGAAGTTGCGGATGCTAGCCATTTGCGACGTGTATCGGGACCAAGGACCGGCAGCTGGATCCCAGAATCCAGAAGGACAAAATACCCGCGCTTGCCACTCCCGCTACTCTCTCAACTTATTGCCACCGCCTGCGCAAGGCAGACTCTCCCGGGCTTCGAAGGTGAGTTGGTCGAGACCCTTGATGCGGGAGCGGTGGGCTCGCTCTTTCGGGGACGCGGCTGGTTGTCGTGCGTGCAATGCGGCCTCTGCCGGTGGAGACTTTCGGCACACCCGGCAGTTCGTTGAAAAGGAGATCGGCCTGTGGCGGGACGCCGCAGTTACCCGAGTTGTCGTGCGGCCTGGAGGGTGTTTTTCATGAGCATGGCGATGGTCATGGGGCCGACGCCGCCGGGGACGGGGGTGATGGCGGCGGTGCGGGGGGCGGCTTCTCTGTAATCGACGTCGCCGGTGAGGCGGAAGCCGGCTTTTTTGGAGGAGTCGGCAATGCGGTTGATGCCGACATCGATAACCACGGCTCCGGGTTTCACCCAATCGCCCTTCACTATTTCGGGGCGACCGACGGCGGCAATGAGGATGTCGGCGCGGCGGCATATGGCGGGGAGATCCTTGGAGCGGGAATGGGCGATGGTGACAGTCGCGTTCTGCGCGAGGAGGAGCAGGGCGACCGGTTTGCCGACGAGCATGGAGCGGCCGATGACGACGGCTTCAGCACCGCTGATCTGCGCTCCAGATTCCTCTAACAGCTTGATGCAGCCAGCGGGGGTGCAGGAGACGAAACCGGTGGGATCGCCGAGGACAAGCTTGGCGACGTTTTCCGGATGAAGTCCATCAACATCCTTTCGTGGGTCAATCGCGCGGATGACGGTGGGTTCGTCGAGGTGTTTTGGAAGAGGAAATTGGACGAGGATGCCGTGGACGGCGGGGTCGTTATTCAGGTCGGCGACGACTTTCAGCAGATGCTCTTGGGTTGTGTCCTCGGGGAGTACAATTTTGGGCGAGTGGAAGCCAAGGTCGGCGCAGGTGCGGGTCTTTGATTCGACATATACGGCGGAGGCGGGATCATTGCCGACGAGGACGACCGCGAGGCCGGGGGTGATGCCGCGGTCCATGAGGGCGGCGGTTTCCCTGCGGCATTCTTCGAGGACGACGGCGGCGACGGCTTTGCCATCAAGGATGCGGGGTTGGTTCATGTGGGAGGATTGAACATGGAACGCGGAACTTCCAACATCGAAGTTCGAAGGGTGGGAGATTGGTGGGGAATTGAACATCGAACATTCAACGCTGAACATTGAACGCTGAATAAAGGGGCTGAATAACGGGGCTGAATAACGGACGCTGAACATCGAATGGGGGAAGATGCGGTGAAAAGCTTGACCAGAGGTAGGTGGTGGGGGAATAAGGGCGCGTCCGTGCCACATGGAACCCGGTGAGAACCCGGGACAGTTGGCGCTGCTGTATCCGGTTACAATGTCTCATTAAGCCAATCCCGACGGTGAAACGAAGGGGTGAAGGCGGGGCGGAGGTTCGAGGCCGGGAGTCAGAATACTTGTTTCACGGGCATGAGCGGGAGGCTCTCCATCAGGAGAGTCTTGTGCTGAGAAACATCGAAACCGGCTCGATTCCAAAGCCGACAAGGTAAACATGAAAACATACACAACGACGCGTCTGATCGCAGCGGGCGCAATATTTTGCTCTGCGACTATTTTCTCCGGTGAAACTCTTCACGGGGCCACCTTTCTAACGTCCGATGTGACAAGCACGACCGCGAGTCCGGGAGTGATGCCTTTTTCTTTCAGTGCGGCTGTTTCAGCGCGGCATTCTTCGAGGACGGAGGCAGCGACGGCTTTTCCGTCGAAGATGCGGAGTTGGTTCATGGGGGGGAGGCTAGGGGGGAAACTTGAAATTTTAAACTTTAAACTCCGAGGGAGAGGGCTGCCTATTCGATATTCGATATTCGATGTTGGACGTTCCCTTGATTATTTCCTCGTTAATTCGCAATGCCTCTTGACCTGACACCTGTGGCTCACTACTCCCTTCCACGTCGCGAGAAAATAGAGCGGCACCCTTCTGGAAGCCCGTAGCACGGGCAGGAAATTGATGGGGAATCCGGTGTGAATCCGGAGCGGTACCGCCACTGTATGGTTTTGCGAAAGCAGTCCGAGCCAGATCGCCAGCCAGGGAGGTTTTCTGAACGGAGCTGCGGAAATCAGCTCCACGGATACGAAATAATAATGATAAAAAACAAGACGTCCGCGCATAGCCGGACGAAGAAGACGGGTCGCGCCTTGATCGGGCTGGCGGCAATCGCACTCTGTGGAAATATTCCTGCGGAGGTTGAAAACGAACTGGATGCTCTTGTGGTATCGGCAACCAGACTCCCGGTCGCGGTATCCGATACCACGGCCCAGGTGAAAGTCATCGATCTTCAGGATCTGGAGGAAAGGGGTATCTACGACCTGCGCTCCGGTCTGAATGTCGTCCCGGGGGTTTTATCCCTCTCGACAGGAGGTGAAACAGGAGCCCTTGGTTCGATCCTGATCCGGGGGACGGCAAATTCCGATTCCCAGGTGGTGGTGGATGGAATACGCATCAACGATTCAAACGGGGATAGTTCCAACCAGTTTTTCCGTGGGGAAAGACTCAACACTTTCGGTAGGGTGGAGCTCTTGAAAGGGCCGCAGGGCTCCCTCTACGGTGGCAATGCGATCGGGGGCGTTCTGTTTATGGAAACGCCGCGTGGCTCCGGAGATCCGGAAACGCGCTTCTTCGCTGAAGGTGGTAGTTTTGATACGTGGAACACCTTTCTCTCAAATTCCGGTAGCCAAGGCCGGTTGTCATGGTTCCTGGGCGGTGGTCATAATGCGACCCACAATGACGAGGCAAACCAGGAATTCGATCAGACCAGCGAGGTCATGCGCCTTGAATGGCAGCAGAGTGATTCGCTGGTTGTGGGCGCAACCCTGCGTGTCCTCGACCAGGAATTCGAGGATTCTGCGAATAGCACCAACTACCTGGACTCGGCTCTTGGAACGATTTATGTGAACGCAAAGCTTACGGAAATCTGGAAAGCTAATTTCACACTCGGCCATTACCGTCAGAACTACGATCTGGAATTCAACGGAGGTTTTTACTACACGGATTTGGATCGGACCTCATTCGCCACCGACCACCGCATCGAAATTGGTGATAAAAACACACTAAGGTTTGGAGCGTTCGCGGATAACAACGACTTCGAATCCTTCGGAAATTCGGCCTTCGGACCGTTCTCCGTTTCAGACAAGGAAGAGATCCGATACGGGGGATACCTTGGCTGGGATTGGAAGCCGGTTTCCTCGTTTCTGACACAGGCAACGATACGCTGGGAGGATTATGCGGACTACGGGGATGAGGTCACCTGGAATCTGGGCAGTGCGTGGCAGCCTTTCCACGGGACGCGCTTCACGGCAAATGTCGGTCGGGCCTACACACCGCCTACCTTCCTGGATCTTTTCGGAGCGACGGCAACCGGTTCGGTTGGGAATCCGGATCTGGATCCGCAGGAGAGTATCGGCTGGGATGTCGGGGTGGAGCAGGAATATCTGGAGGATCATTCCGTTTCCCTGAGCTACTTCCACAACCACCTGGAGAATGCGATCGACCGCTCCCCGACCTTTGGCTTTCCGGCGCTCCCTCCCGTGAATGTAAACGGGGATTCGGAGACTAACGGCGTGGAGATCGGGCTGGACGGCTCTTTCGCTGACGGAGAAATCGCATGCCAGGTGGCCTGGACCTATCTTCATCATTCGGTGAATGACCAGCCCGGGAGCTATGCGAATGCGTCATTGGAATGGAGTCCGGTCGAGAAGCTGACGCTAGGTATCGGTGCGACTTATCTCGCTGATCGATCATACGGCGGGATAACGGTGAACAGTTCCATCATCGGACGTGTTTACGGACGGTATGAGCTGATCGAGAACATCGCACTGCATGCCCGGGTGGAGAATGTGAACGATGAAGAGTATGAGCTCTTCAATAGCGGGTTCGGCACCACCCGGGGGCCAGGTCTCGGAGTGTTCGGCGGCTTGACTGCGACATTCTGAACCGGAAAGCATGTTTCGAGGCACCGGGAGGAAACTTCCGGTGCTTTTTATTGCACGAGGGATGTCAGGTCAGACGATGTTGCCCATCTCCTCGAAGCCTTCGGTGTCGCCGGATTCATCGAAGTCCATTTCGCGGACGCGTTTCTTGTCGCGCATGGCATCGACTTTTTTGCGGAGGGCCTCGCGGAGGTTGATGGAATCCCGGATGGCGGGGATGTCAATGTGGGGGAGGGAGCGGTCGGAGGTTTCCAGGTGGACGTTGCCGAGGCCTGTAAGGCGCATCCACCATTTCCGCTCAACGAGTATGTCCTTGACGCGATAGAGCTCC
>JBGTDO010000102.1:0-37424 GCA_041748235.1 Akkermansiaceae bacterium
GCGCAGCCTCCCGAAATCCCCCGGCATCACCAGAGGCTTCTTCAGCGTCGCCACCTGCCGGTCTTCAGAGTCCACATAAATGAAAACATCAATCGACTCACCGATCATCCAATCCTTCGGCATCTCCCGACGCGGCAGCAGAATCTCGCCAAGATTTTCCCCATCAAGAAAAACACCCATAGGCTTTTCGCGAAGGATGGTAAGTGACGCTCTTGTGCCGATGTTGATCATAATAAAAAAAGAAACCGCGAATGAACACTAATGAACGCTAATAAAGAAAAAAGAAAACCCAAAACCGTTTCAGAGGAAAGGATTCGCGTTCATTAGCGGTCGAATCTTCAATATGCTAAGGCGTGTAATCCTTCGGAGCATTTATAATCTTCTCCACCGCGTGTTTGGTAACGATGTTTCCCTGACTTCCCCGCCCTTTGATGCCGAATTCCGCGAAGTGCAGCGGCCGGACAAGATTGCGCATCCGCAACGCTGACTTGAGGTGCACCAGCAGCATCTGTGCGGAGCTTTCCTCATTGTTGGAGTGCCATTTGAAATAGAGCACTTTGCTGCCGGGCGTGCCTTTTGTCAGATCGTATTCCTTGTCGCGCGTGGTGCCGCCGACGGTGAACCGTTTGGCCATGATGTGTCCATCGCGCCCATCGCGATATATCATCGAGTAAATCAAATCCTCGTCTTTGCGGAAAACAGCTACCCGCAGCGGTTTCGGACCGACAAAGAATTTGTCCGCGACCTTGGAAATCTTCATCTTTCCATCTGCGGAAAAAATAATTACGTCATCCAGCATCGAGCACTTTTCAAGCGGCTCCTCTTTTTTCAGTGCCGTCCCGGCAAAGCCGTTCTTCGCATCTAGATAGAGCGTCTCCGTCGCGGCAACCACTTGGCTGCGATCCACGCGATCAAAGGAGGAAATCTGCGTGAGGCGCTGGCGATCTTTTCCATACTTTTTCCCGAGCTGCTCAAACCAGAGGATGGTGAAGCGGGTGAGCTGCTTGAGGTTTTTCTCCGTCTCCGCGATCTCGTCCTCGATGGCGCGGATCTCCTCCTCGGCCTTGAAGGAGTTGAACTTGGAAATGCGCTTGATGCGGATCTCGGTGAGGCGAATGAGGTCCTCCTCGGTGACTTCGCGCCTGAGGAGTTTCTTGAAGGGCGCGAGGCCGTCGTCGATCGCCTTGAGCACGGCCTCCCAGGTCTCCGCCTCCTCGATGTCGCGGTAGATCCGGTTTTCGATAAAGATTCTCTCCAGCGAGGAGAAGTGCCACTTCTCGCCCAGCTCGGCGAGGCGGATCTCGAGTTCCGTTTTCAGCAGCTCTTTGGTCTGATCAACATTGCGGCGGAGGATCTCGGAAACACCGAGGAACGCCGGCTTGCCATCGACGATGACGGCGGAGTTCGGCGAGATGCTGAGCTCGCAATCGGTGAAGGCGTAGAGGGCGTCGCGGGTGTTTTCCGCGTCAGCCCCGGCAGGAAGATAAACGAGAATATCCGCGTGGGCGGCGGTGTTGTCCTCGATCTTCTGGATCTTGATCTTGTTCTTGTCGGCCGCGGCGACGATGGAATCCATCAGCGCGCCGGTGGTGGTGCCGAAGGGGATCTCGGTGATGCGGAGGATGCCTTTTTTCTCCACGTCGATCTTCGCGCGGACGCGGACTCTCCCGCCCCGGAGGCCGTCGCGGTATTCGCTGGCATCCATGATCCCGGCGGTGGGGAAATCGGGAACGAGTTCGAAAGGTTCCTTCCGCAGGTGCGCGATGGCGGCGCTGATGAGTTCATTGAAATTGTGCGGGAGAATCTTGCAGGCGAGACCGACGGCGATGCCCTCCACGCCCTGCGCGAGGAGGAGCGGAAATTTCACGGGAAGTGTCTGCGGCTCCTTGTTCCGTCCATCATAGGAGGGTAGCCAGACCGTGGTCTTGGGATTGAAAACAACCTCCAGCGCGAACTTCGTCAGCCGCGCCTCGATGTAACGGGGGGCGGCGGCGTTGTCACCGGTTAGGGTGTTTCCCCAGTTCCCCTGGCAGTCGATGAGCAGGTCTTTTTGGCCGAGCTGCACCATTGCCGCGCCGATGGACTGGTCGCCGTGCGGGTGGTATTTCATCGTGTTCCCCACGATGTTCGCCACCTTGTTGTAGCGGCCGTCGTCCAGCTCTTCCGTGGAGTGGAGAATGCGCCGCTGCACCGGCTTCAGGCCATCGTAAAGATGCGGCACGGCCCTCTCAAGGATGACGTAGCTGGCGTAATCGAGAAAGTAATCGGAATACATCGCGCCGAGCGAGGCGTGTTGGTCCGGTTCGTTGGTCATGGAGGCTGTGCTAGTGGACACCGCCTTTCCGTGCAAGCTTCACCTCACAGGAAATCGCGGCCGAGACGCCCAAACCTTCCGCCGCTTGCAGGCCCCTTACTTTTCCTCTCTAATTCCCACAGATATGATGATGAAAAGCACACGCTACGAAAATTTACAAAATTGGGTTGATGAAATGAGCGCCCTCTGCGGCCCCGACGAAGTCGTCTGGTGCGATGGCTCGCAGAACGAGTGGGACCGCCTCACCCAGCTCCTCTGCGACAACGGCACCTTTACCCGGCTGAATCCTGAGAAACGCCCCAACTCCTTCCTCGCCCGCTCCACCCAATCCGATGTCGCCCGCGTTGAAGAACGCACCTTCATCTGCACAAAGCGCCCTGATGAGGCCGGACCCACCAACCGCTGGGCCGATCCGGCGGAAATGCGCGCCAAACTCACTGAAAGATTCACGGGTTCCATGGCAGGCCGCACCATGTATGTGATCCCCTTTTGCATGGGCCCGCTCGATTCGCCGCTCGCAAAGATCGGCGTGCAGGTGACCGACAGCGCCTACGTCGTCGTCAACATGCGCATCATGTGCCACATGGGTGCCCACGTGCTCAAGCGCCTTGAAGATGAAGTCAGCGGCGAGACTCCGAGAAAACGCGACGGTCACGGCCAGTACATCCGCTGTCTCCACTCCGTCGGCGCTCCACTCTCACCCGGCGAAAAGGACGTCCCATGGCCCTGTAACGATGACAAATACATCTCTCATTTCGTCGAGTCCCGCGAGATCATGTCCTTTGGTTCCGGCTACGGTGGCAATGCTCTGTTAGGAAAAAAATGCCTTGCTCTACGGATCGCGTCGAACATCGCCCGCGAGCATCAGTGGATGGCGGAGCACATGCTCATCCTAGGCCTCCACGCACCGGATGGCAGTAAAACCTACGTCACCGCCGCCTTCCCCTCCGCCTGCGGAAAAACAAATCTCGCCATGCTCGTCCCACCCAAGCCATACGCGGACAAGGGTTGGAAAACCTCCATAGTCGGCGACGATATCGCGTGGCTGTGGCCGCACGAGGACGGGAAGCTCCACGCCATCAATCCAGAAACCGGCTTTTTTGGCGTCGCTCCCGGCACCTCCTGGGAGACCAATTCCATCGCCATGGACTCAATGACCGAGAACACCATTTTCACCAACGTCGCCCTGACAGACGATGGTGATGTCTGGTGGGAAGGACTCACCAAGGAGGAGCCCCAGCACCTGATCGACTGGACCGGCCAGCTCTGGACCCCTGGCTGCGGTCGCCCCGCCGCCCATCCCAACGCCCGCTTCACCGCCCCCGCATCCCAATGCCCAACCATCGATCCGGATTGGCAGAATCCTGACGGTGTTCCCATCGATGGAGTCATTTTCGGCGGCCGCCGCGCCACCACCATGCCGCTCGTCTATCAAGCCTTCAACTGGGGCCACGGCGTTTACGTCGGTGCCACCATGGGCTCGGAAATGACAGCCGCCGCCGCCGGAACCATTGGCAAGGTGCGCCGGGATCCGATGGCGATGCTGCCTTTCTGCGGCTACAACATGGGTGCCTATTTCTCCCACTGGCTGGAGATGCAGCGCTACCTCACCCATCTGCCGCGCTTCTTCCACGTCAACTGGTTCAGGAAAACCGAAGAAGGCAAATTCATGTGGCCCGGCTTCGGCGAGAACATGCGGGTGCTCGAATGGATCGTGAAGCGCTGCCAAGGCGGTGCCGCCGGCCACGAAACGCAGATCGGCTGGATCCCGGATTACGAGAACTTCAACATCGAGGGCTTGGAAAATTTTTCCAAAGACGATTTCGACCGCGTCATGTGCTTCGACCGCTCCGAGTGGCGCACCGAACTCGTTTCCCAAGGCGAGCTTTTTATCGATCTTTACGACCACCTCCCCAAGGAACTCATCTTCCAGCGCGAACTCCTCGCCGCCCGCCTCGTTTAGAACCTCGGTCCGATAATTTCCTCCCCGGAAAAGAACTTGCCCCGAGACCTCGTCCGGCGTATGGCCCGCCGCGCGGCGCCACTTGCCGCACGTAATTCCAACTCCACCACCATGTCCGTCCTCGTAGGTAAACCCGCCCCGTCCTTCCACGCCAAAGCTGTCAAAGGCGAAACCATCATTGAGGGTTTCTCCCTCGACCAGTTCCTCGGGAAAAAATACGTCGTCCTCTTTTTCTATCCCAAGGATTTCACATTCGTCTGCCCCACCGAACTCCACCGCTTCCAGGAGGAGCTTCCCCAGTTCGAGAGTCGCAATGTCGCGGTGATCGGCTGCTCCACTGACTCGGAATTCTCACACTGGGCATGGCTTCAAACTCCACGGAAGCAAGGCGGCATCCAAGGCGTCACCTACCCCATCGTCGCCGACATCAACAAAACCATTTCCCGCGATTATGATGTTCTCGCCGGTGACTACATCGCGGATGAGGACGGGAATGTCACCGTAGAGGGTGAACTCGTTGCCTATCGTGGCCTTTTCCTCATCGACCTCAAGGGCATCGTCCGCCACCAGGTCGTCAACGACATGCCGCTCGGCCGGTCGATCCGCGAGTGCCTCCGTGTGGTCGACGCCCTTCAACACTTCGAGCAGCACGGCGAAGTCTGCCCGATGGACTGGGAAAAAGGAGATGACGCCATGACCCCGGATCACAGCGGTGTCAGCGGCTATCTCTCCAAATAGTTTGTCAGGAACGCCTCCGTCAATCAAAGGGGCTGGTGGTCACTTCCGCGTCCGTGCCCGCAGCCCCTCGTCTGGAATCACACACCTCGCGCCTCCAATACGCTGGCGGTTCCTCGCGACAAGATCGTAAGCTTGGTTTCTCAATAAGCTCGGTACCATCCACAGCACCATCGCCAGCACCTCCCAAGGTCCGCCGATAATTCTCCCCAGCTCGACTATGGCGTCGCTTTTGTAAAACATCACGCCGTCCTCCTCGCGCAGCAGCACCATCGAGCCGCCACTGTTCTTCGTATGTTTCTCCAAGCCCAGGCTTCTCCCCAACTGCCCCTGTAGCGGCGCAAACTCTATCTGCCCCTCGCGGTCCAGTCGGTAAATCCGCCGCACCCACTCGTCGCAGAACCCGCACTCACCATCAAAAAACAGCACCCACCTCATCTTCCGAAACTATCAGGTCTTCAGCCACTTCGCAAGATAGGAAGAAGCTCCGGCGCACGCGTCCAGACGTCCACCTTCAACCAACCATCTGACGTGATTGGATTCGCTTCGACGACTGCATCGGTGTGGTGGAGGACGTCAGCGTCCAAGTGACCCGGGTGCGCCTCCTCACAGGGGAACTATGGTCCGTGCCGAACATGAAGTTTGTGGACCAACCGGTGGAGAACCTCTCAAGCCGTCGCTACATCAGGCGCATCATGGAAATCAACCTCCCCTTCGGCACCTCCGAGAAAAAGGTCCGCCGGACGATAGAAGTGCTCGAGGAACTTCTGAGGAGCGAAGAGGTCGTTGGGGACGGTGAGGGCGATACACAGAAGCATCCGCCAAAGATCAACTTCACCGAGATCGCCGAATACTCCCTGAACCTCCGCGTGGATTACTACTATCTTATGCACCCGTCAGGGACAGTCCCGCAGCGTGACTCCGACCGCGGCTGGTTCACCTATCTCGACCATTGCTCCCGTGTGAACGCGTTAATCATCGAACGCTTCGCCGAAGAAGGGATCGAGTTTGCCTTCCCCACACAAACCATCGAGCTGGAGAAAGGGCTTCCGGAGGCTGCAACCGCCAATGACCTTGAGGGCCAACCTGCCACTTAGCTGCTCACATTTCAGCAGACGCCCACAAGCGGACTTGCCCAAGCCTGCGGCACCCCGTAATCAGGAGCGATGCAACCCATCACTTTCACGCCGCTATACAAAGAGCGCATCTGGGGCGGCCGCCAGTTGGAGACTTTCTACAACCGCGGTCTCCCCGATCCCTCCGTCCCTTACGGCGAGGCATGGGAAATTGTCGATCGCGAGAACGAACAATCGATTGTCTCCTCAGGCGAGTTCGCCGGAAAGTCACTGCACGAACTCTGGCAATACCGCAGGGAGGAAATCTTCGGCAGCGGCCTCCCCGACTCCTCCCGTTTTCCCATCCTGATCAAGATCCTCGATTCCGCCGACGACCTCTCAATCCAGGTCCATCCGCCCGCCGAAATCGCACCCTCGCTCGATGGCGAGCCGAAGACAGAAATGTGGTTCATCGCCGACACCAAGCCTGGCTCAAAGCTCTACGTCGGGCTGAAAAAGGGAGTCACCCGTGAATCCTTCGAGTCCTCCATCCAAGACGGCACGGTGGCTGAAAAGGTACACGCCATCACCCCCGAAAAAGGAGATTCCATCTTCATCCCCTCCGGCCGCCTTCACGCCATCGGCGCCGGATTCCTGATTCACGAAATCCAGCAAAACTCGGACACCACTTACCGCGTCTTCGATTGGAATCGCACCGATGCGGACGGCAACTCGCGCCAGCTCCACGTCGCGGAATCTCTCGCCTGCATCGACTTTTCCGATCATGAGCCGGAGATGGACACCCAAGGAGGGACTGCATCCTGCTGCCCAACAACCCTGGCCACCTGCCCCCATTTCCACACCACCCTACACCACCTCGCCCCCGGCGAAACCATCTCGAACCCAACCCCTGACCGATTCTCCCTCATCACCGTCGTCAGCGGCTCCCTGGAGGAAAGATACGCCACCGGCGAAACCATCCTCCTTCCGAGAAATGCCGCCCCGCTCAAAGCAACAGCCGGCACCTCACTCCTGCAAATCACCATCCCCGAATGATTATCAATCACGCACGGAGAACCGCTCGTTCGGCCGCAGAGAATCATAATCTTCAGCATATTTTGGGCTAGCTTAAACTAAACTCCGCAACTTTCGACCTTCTATTTTTCACCAGGTTTATATTGAGATGACCCTCCGCCACGCTGCCGCACTCACCACAGATACTTCACCTCCTCCCGCGGCACGGCAAAATTAGCCGCAGCATGAAGATTCTTCGCCCTTTCCACCAGAACCGCGAAATTCTCCGCCGTCCCTTTCCCTTCATTCACGATCCAGCTTCGCGTTTTCTGCGAAAATTTCATTCCGCCCTCCAGCAGTCCGTTCGATGACACCTTGGGAAAATCCATAAATACCGATCCAACGTTCGGCCTCCCTCGATCCTGGCGTTCCGCAACATACCTCATCCTCTCCGCCACCCTTTCCAATGCGGAATCCACGCCGCAAACCTCCACATTCAGCACCACCGACAGCACAACGAGTCCGCTTTCATCGTGAAGCATCCCGCAGCGTCTGTAGGACCAATCCATCGCCCTCCCACCCAGTTCATACACCTTACCACTGGTGCCCATCACTCTAACACTTGCCAACCTCTCTCCAATGCTTGGCATGCCCCGTCCCCGGCCCGCGTTCATAAACACCCCGCCGCCTACCGTTCCCGGCACACTTACCAGATACTCGAAACCCCCGTAACCTCGCTTCGCCAGATCCCGCACCAAAGTCGGCATCATCATCCCACACCTTACCCTCACCTGATTTGCCCCGACGAATGCCCAGCCGTTCATTTGCTTTGTGGAAATCATCTTCGCCACGGAATCAGACACCACCGTATTCGTTAATGCTCCCATCACTGCCACCCCAGGCATCTCTTTCCTCACCTGTGCCAGCTCCTTCTCATCGCCAGTATAGTAAACTTCCACCACCCCCCCCGTCCGCAGCGGGGATCTGCGTGCCATATCCAGCCTCAGGACAAGCACGACATCACCTCCCCAAGCGCCACCACCCCCGCTCTTTTCCGGATCGAAACCAGCTCCTCGTGCCCAACCGGATCGAAACTCTCCAGCGCGTCGGTAATCAGTTCCGAAGTGAACCCCTCAATTGAATCCAGACAGAACCTCTCCCCGTAGTAATCCGTAACCACTTCCCGAGTCTTGCTGCGCCTGTCCAACGTGATCACCGGCACCCCCGCGAGAATTCCCATATGCGTGGGATCAAGTTGCGTCTCGTCAGGCAGACATGCCCCGTAAGTTACAACAGGCGTCTTTGTCGGAACCCTCCGAAAAACACCGGGTCGGGATGCTCCCATACCTCATCGCTGCCAATGATCACCACATCCATCCCATCGGCCCAGGCTCCAACCTCCGCGGCATCTCCGAGCCTCCCGGAAACAGACCGCAACAGCCCTTTCAGCCCCGGTACAATATCATGCTTACTCATAAGACTCGTCCGGAAAGGCGATGCATACCGCCCGAACTCCACCTGCGCCCCAAAAGCCTCCTCCAGATAGTCCGCCAGCGCCAATGCCTGTGCAAAACCTCCCTCAGTCGTGCTGTCATGCAGCGTCAATATCCCTATTCTCGTTCCCCCCGTCCTTCATACGGTTTCACAACGCGCCCGGTATTCAGCAGTAATTTCCGCATCCCCACGTCTACTCCCAATAGCTTGTCCCCATGGATTTTCTGCCTCCCCTCTTCATCGTATCTCATCCGTACCCTGTGCTCCAGATCCGAGAATCCGGGCCTCTGCCAGGCCAGATTTGGATACGCCGCATACATCGGAATTTTTTTGGATAGCGACGAGTAGGCTACATCCGTTCCCAGCGCCCCCGCACCCTCCTTCCTCCATAGCCTGCTTAGGATCGTCTTATAATATTTCTTCCGCACTACGTATGCCTGCATTCCCCAAACATCGTTTAGTCGCGCCCACATGGGGGCCGCCAGCTCCGGAGGCTGCACGTGCGTGCAACCAATGAACAGCACCCCCCAGTCATCGGGCGGCGGAAACCTCTCGATCAGCTCACGGAAATTTGCCGCCAGCACCAGATCGTCCTCAAAAATCATCACGCAGTCCAAACCCTCTAGCCATGCCCGCCGCAGAATCAAACGGTGTGAAAGGCGGCAGGCATACTTGTTCCCGCTCCCATGCCCCCGCTTTTTCCTAGCCTTCCACCCCCGCACCGCCGGGAACCTTTGCACCTGGAATCCCTGCGTCTGGAACTGATACTCCGTCTCCTGCCGCCTATCCTCCCGCACCCCCAGATTGATATAGACCCTGTCAGGGAACATTTCCTCAAAATCCTCGCATCGCTCCGGCAACACATATCCCCCCATATCCGCCGCACACAGCAACGGAACCGCTCCCTCATTTTCTTTGTCTTGATCCGTGTCCATCCGTGGTTCAGAATCTTCTCATTAAGCGATCCTTCAGGGATCCAACACATTTAGAATCAGCCCCGAATCATCCCCGAAATAAGTTCCGTAATAAAGCCCCTGCAAAAACTTCCACCGCAACCCCTCCGGCCAATCCGAAAGCACAACAAACGCCGCGTCCGCCACCTCGTGCCAATCCATTCGCCCCATCTCCGGAGCCACCACTTCCCCTGACTCGAACGCCTTCTTCCGCAGATCCAACCCCGCCACAAAATTCCGCCACGCCGCCAGCCTTTCCTCCGCGTTCCTCTTACCCGGTAACGCCTCCATTGCCTCCCAACCCACAAGGATCTCCTCAAGAAATTCCGCCCGCACCGCCCACAGCCCGTCCGTCACCGGCCCTTTCACCCCCCACTTCCCCGGATAATAGAAATCCACATCACCCGGTGCAAACGGACCTGGCAAATCCGGCGGCAACAAATGATTAATATTTCTCAGCGCGATATTCCCGCTCCGCGAAAACACCACCCACTGCCTCCCGTCCTCCACATACGGACTCACCCGTTCCAACAAACCCGCCTCGTCCCCCTCTGCCAGGAGCATCGGTTCCTCCATCCCCTTCCTCTCGATCCAGAACAACGGGTTTATATCATCATGGAAAACCACAACCCTACCCCCATACAAACTCCGCAACAACGATGAAACCTGCACCTTTGCCTGTACTCGAAATCCCGTGTTTTCAACATGTGCGGCTGGCGGTATCACCAAAACATTCTGAAATGATCCATTCACTACTCTGCCCCCGGTTTTGATGTGCCGGCATCGGCCGCATTACCGGCCGCCGGAGTTTTCTTAGGCTTTGGCTTCAGGGTCGCCCTTGCCTTCGCGGCCGGATCTTGGATGGCTTCCAACCATGGTGTCGCTTCGTCCTTGGATCCTGTCTTGTTCATCCAGATCACCATTTCCGCGACCGCCTCGTCACGGACGATCCCCGGAGCCAGCTTTGCAATCTCCTCACTGCCTTCCATAGTCCCCGCTCTCATCGCAAAGCGCCCAAGCGCCCTCGCCGCCATCCTCCGCGCTTCCTCCGTCCCGCCATCATTGATCCTCTCGAAGGCTTTCCCCAACCTCACCCCCCCCACCGCCTGGATCACCGCCGCGAAATCCTCTGGTGCAAGCTCGCCTATCATCCCGGCCTTCTGCATCTCATCATACCGTTCCTTCGCTTCCGCCTGGTAAATTTGTCGCTCCAAAGTATCTAGTGATGACTTAATATCCGAAAGATTTTCCAGAATGCCCAGTTTTTCGGGTATATCATGTTCAGGCCCCAACCTGCTGAAAACCATAGGTAACATCGTAGCCAAACCATAGCGTTGCTTCTGTTCCACTGCCAGAAACACCTCCTCGATCAGATCGAAATTACCGGTCGATTTCGCGACATGCCACGCTTCCATGAACAAGCGCTGGATCTCCTGATTCATGTCCGCAGCATCCGTAGTCGTGTGCAAAGCCTCGCGGATGGCATCCGCTCCGCGTCCGAGTGTGCCATGAAACCTCGAGCGATCACGAGCAACATACGGTTCCCGGTGCATCGGAGCGGTAGAAACCGTCCGTTCAATCGAGAGCGTTCCGGATTGTTGCTGCTCCGGTTCGACGACTCCAGTGTTATGGATGAATACCAATATACCAACCGCAACAAGTACTATCACTAATGCAGTATAACTTATTTTTTTATAGTCGTATTTTTCCATAATTCACTTCCAAGCTCAAGCCCTAACTCCTTCGTCCTGGACTCCAGATTTCGTGCTTCTTCTTCGGATATCATTCTTCCGGAATTTCTATAATCCATCCTAATACGAGATAAGAGATTCCGCAAAGCCTTGGCTTTTTCTTCTGAAGTCTGGAGGTGGTCTAGGGAATCCATAAATCCAGCAACACCCGACTTATCGTATGATCTTTCGGTGTAGTTCACAGCTATCTGCGTCCTGTCTTGCGACTCCGCCATAGCTTGATATATCCGGAGTAAATCATAGTTAACTGTAGTTAAATTCCCTGCCGCGTCGCTCGTCCCATATCCCCCCACAGCCCGACGCGTCACGGTTGTCCGAAGCACTCCTGACCTTGATGAACGTAGTACCGACACAAGCATTTCTTCCTGAGCGGAGACTAACCCACCTATGATCCTAGCGAGAGTTTCCAATTCAGATTCCGTCAGGTGCTTCTTATTTTCTTCGAAGAGAAAATTAGCAGCCTCGCCGAAGTCCTTGCCAGTTTTATTCGCAATCAATCGAATTTGCCGCAGGACGTAATCTCGATCATCGCTCAACTTATATTTGTATGGACCAGACGCCTTTTCCGAAGCTTCGACTGAGCGTAAGCTAGGACGGAGATTTTCTTTCATAGAAGATATTTCCTCGGTGTTCCGACGGATTCCATCTTGTTGATCAGAGGAGGCAGTTATGATTAATGTTACAAATAAACTTATAAACCCGATACTTATCAAAATTAAAGCAGTCTTGTTGATCTTACAGGAATACATATTAACGTATCTTGAACATATCTCGCAATCATATCGCCTCAGAGGCGAATGCATTCATCAGGGCTAGTTTCTGCACTCCGAATTGGTGGTTCGGGAGGGTCAAGGTCTGTTTGTTGCCGTTTGTAGTGATCTCTATATGTCCCTGTATCCAGCTAATCACATTCACATTTTTTTGAAAATTTGGTACTAGCTCCGGGGAAAATATCACGATACACATCTTGAAGTCTCGCGCACAGGTACTAAAGCTTACTTCGCTAGAAATTAGCGGCGGACTTCCGCTACCCGGAGGCAATGAATCACTGGGGCTATGGAATGATGTTATTATGTCTGTATCGCCCTCACATGTCACGTCGAATTGCTGGAATGCTATCACTTGCCCCAAAAGCGGCGTTCCTGCACCAGAAAGATCGTAGGCCTTTAGGAGAAACGTATGTTTGAAGTCTTGATAATCGTAGGTATTTCCGCTTGTGTCCGCCAATTCGGTCGATTGACTTAGGAGTTGGAAGAGTATATTATCAGCCGGACATCCATTGATACTTGGGCCATTGTATTCAAATTCCGTACCCACATCAGTTGATGGTTCGGTGCATTTCATTTCATACCAGCTCGAACCACTGCCCTCGTTCTGCTCGTTCGCATATAAGTGTTGGCTGGTCAAATGACTCGCCGCGATGACCGCGACTGTGGCACCACCGCTACGCTTCAAGAAGTCGCGGCGGGTGATTTGAGTGTTCGGAGAGGGTAGGTGCTCCGTTGTGCCGCTATTGATCAGGAACGGGTTTCATTGAGTGAGGTTATGTTGATGGTGTTTGATCTTTGATGCCGCCTCCATCTACCGGGAAAATTCGAGGCTGTCGACGATTATCTTAATTATTTTACCATACCTAATGTTTTCCTAGCAAACGGGGAGCTTTTCGCTTGAATCCGGCCATGGATTTCGATGCGGACTTCCCATTCCGGCTGTGGATCAACCTCGGCAGAAGGCAGGACAGAAGGACACGGATGGAAGGAATGCTTACTGAACTGGAGATCGCTGCAGAACGCTTTCCTGGGATCGATGCAAGTCACTTCCCAGGCAAATGGGGCGCTGCCGAGGACTTCGTCGGCTACGAAAGCGCCGGGCGATACGCCCTGGCGGTCACCAAACGTTTGGCCGTGCGCGAGGCCAGGCGCCGCAAGGCACCCGCCGTCCTCTTGCTTGAGGACGATGCGGTCTTTCACCCCAATTTCTCCCGCCTCGTGCAAAGCGTGGAACTGCCTGACGACTGGGGGATCTTTTTCTTCGGCTGCGCCCATTCCCGACCGCCCGAATGGGTGGGGAACCGTGTCGTGCGGGTGAATTACGCGATAGACAACCATGCCGTAGCCATCCGCGCCGATTGTTACGAACGGGTCATGGATGTCTGGAACCGCAAAGGAAAATCGAACCCAGGCGTCGCCCGCGCATCGGATCAGTTCCTGGCCACCCTTGCCGGTGAAATCCCCACCTACGCATGCTACCCGAACCTGGTATGGCAGGATGTCTCGGGTTCCGATCTGATGGGCAAGGAATACTCCAACTATACCCGCGACGGGAAACAGAAGAACTGGCAGGACCAGGTCTCCCACCTACTCCCTACCCTCGTCGATGATGAGCCGGACCGCCCCGTCAAGCCCGCCCTCCTTTTCCTCACCCGCGAGGACGTGCACCACCCGCAGATCTGGCGTGATTTCATCGGCGAAAGCCGGAACCGTGTCGGAATCTTCTCCCACTCCAAAGTCGATCTCCCGCCCAGTGCCTTTCTCCACGGCACCGCCGTGCCCAACCGCATCCCGACCGCGTGGGGCGAAATCTCCCTCGTGAAGGCGACTCGCGAGCTGCTTCTCACCGCGCTGGAAGATGAGAGCCACACCCATTTCATCCTGCTCTCGGAAAGCTGCGTTCCGGTCATGCCCCTCGCCCGCATCCTAAAACGGCTTGAACTTGATGGCAGGCCGCAGTTCTCCGCGAAGACCGGCGACGAAAATTCCGTGAGGAACCGCTGGCGCATGAGAGGCGCGCCGACCGTCCCCAAGGATTGCTGGCGTTTCCAGTCCCAGTGGTGGTCGCTCGACCGGGCCGCGGCGGTCTTCGCCGCCGGTGCCGATTTCTCCCCGGAGTTCCAAGGCGCGCTCTTTCCGGATGAATCTTACTTCTCCACCGTGCTGTCCCTCCAGGGCTATCCGATCGAAAACGACGTCAATCCATCTGCCAGCACCTGGACCTGGTGGGAGAAAGAAGCGGGAAGTCCGAACTCTTGGGCCATCCTCCCAAAAGAACAACTGCAGCGCATCATCAACTCGAACGCCATGTTCGCCCGCAAATTCCCACCCGGCGCGGATATCGGAAAATACGGCCTGCACCTCCCGGACGCATTCCCGGACGCCCGGCCCTACCCCGCCATTGCGGTTGAATGATTCGGGCGCTGTTTTCGCTTCTCCGGTCAAATCCGCTTCCCCTCCCCGGCGATTTCCTCCACCCTCCTTCCCCATGGCAAAGCACGCACTCGGCAAGGGACTCGGAGCCCTGATCAAAAAAAACCAAGGCCTGCCCGGCACCCCGCAGCCGACCGGCTCCGCCGATGACGATTCCCCACGCGTCCGCGAGATCCCGATCGATCAGGTCATCGCTTCGCCCCTGCAGCCTCGGAACCAATTCGTTGACGCACCCCTTGATGATCTCGTCGAGTCGATCCGCCAGCACGGAATCATCCAGCCGCTGATTGCACGTCTAGTTAATGGGAAATACGAGCTTATCGCCGGGGAACGCCGCTGGCGTGCCTCCAAAAAGCTCGGCCTTGCCACCGTCCCAGTCATCGAGCGCACCGCCTCTGACCGCGACGTCCTCGAGATGGCCCTCATCGAGAACCTCCAGCGCGAGGATCTCAACCCCATCGAAGAAGCCGCCGGCTACGTCCGCCTCGCCAAAGAATTTTCCCTGAAACAGGAGGAGATCGCCTCCCGCGTCGGAAAGTCCCGTGCTTCCGTCGCCAACGCAATGCGCCTTCTTGATCTTCATCAGGACATCCAGAACCACGTCGCCTTGGCCCAGCTCACCGTCGGCCACGCCAAAGCCATTCTAGCACTCAAAGACGCGGAAACTCAAAAGCTCGCCGCCGATCAGATCATCCGCCGCAAGCTCACCGTCCGCGCCGCCGAAAAGCTCACCCAGTCGCTCCTCGCCAATCCCACCGACGAAAACGGCAACCCCAAAGTCTCGCCACCCCGCGAGATCGATATCCACGTCCGTGCCCTCACCAAGCGTCTCCAGGAGCACCTCGCCACCCATGTTTTCATCAATCACACGGTGAAAAAAGGCAAGATCGAGATCGAATACTACGGCAACGACGACCTCCAGCGCATCCTCGAGCTGCTCCGCCTCCCCAACACCACTCTCTAACGTGGCGGCGGATTGCATCCGCCTTGCCCTGCGTGTTTTCGTGGCCCCTCTTCCCACTGATCAACTCTCACTCGGCACTCGGCACTTTTTCTCATGTCCCCTCGCGAAGCCGCCACCCGCCTCGCCCGCCGTTTAAAGGAAAACGGCCACCTCGCCCTCTTTGCCGGCGGCTGCGTCCGCGACAAACTTCTCGATCTTGATCCAAAGGATTTCGACATCGCCACCTCCGCCACCCCCGCCGAGGTCCTCAAACTCTTCCCCGGCTCCAATGAAGTGGGCGCCCACTTTGGTGTCGTCATCACGAAACACGAGGGCCATCACATCGAGATCGCCACCTTCCGCACCGATGGCTCCTACAAAGACGGCCGCCGCCCCGAGTCCGTCACCTTCTCCACCCCTCAGGAGGACGCCCACCGCCGCGATTTCACCATCAACGGCCTCTTTGAAGATCCAGATACCGGCGAAGTCGTCGACCACGTGCAGGGTCTTCCAGATCTCCAGGCAAAGATCCTTCGCGCCATCGGCACACCCGCCCACCGCCTCCAGGAAGACGCCCTCCGCCTCCTCCGCGCCGTCCGTTTCTCCACCACCCTCGGCTTCCCGATCGAGCCCACCACCCTCTCCGCCATCAAGGACAACGCCCATCTTCTCCAAAAGATCGTCCCCGAGCGCATCCGCGATGAATTCTCAAAAATCATCACCCATCCCAACCGCCGCGCCGGCCTTGAACTGCTGGTCGATACCGGCTTGATCCAGCATTTCCTCTCCGAAATTCTCCCGCTCATTGGCTGCGAGCAACCACCCGAGTGGCATCCCGAAGGCGATGTCTACACCCACACCTGCATTATGCTCGGGATGCTGGAGCCCGATGCCCCGATCAGCCTCTGCCTCGCCACCCTCCTCCATGATATTGCCAAACCACCGACCCAAACCTTCGACGAGGAAGTCGGCCGCATCCGCTTCAACGGCCACGAAGCCATGGGCGCGGAAATGACCGAGCAAATCCTCACCCGGCTAAAATATCCCAACGCGGTCATCCGCGATGCCGCCCACATGGTCTCACGCCACATGCAGTTCATGAACGTGCAGAAAATGCGCAAGGCCAAGCTCAAGCGCTTCATGTCAGAGCCCACCTTCCCCCAGGAAATGGAACTCCACCGCGTCGATTGCGCCTCCTCCAACGGCTTCACCGACAACTATATCTTCCTCAACGAGAAAGCCGAGGAATTCGCCTCCGAGCCCCTCATCCCCCCGCCCCTCCTCACCGGCAAAGACCTCATCCATCTCGGCCTCACCCCCGGCCCCCGCTTCAAACAAATCCTTGAGACCATCCAAACCGAGCAACTCGAAGGCCGCCTCACCTCCCGCGAGGAGGCCCTCGAGTTTCTAAAAAGCCTCCAAGCAGCAACGAAGTAGCTGCGGCGTCCCGCCGCAGGCCGTGTTTGCGGCGTCTCGCCGCGAGTCATGCCGGTTCCCTCTCCTCATGCAGCGCCAAAATCCGAATAATGCTCTCCTCAATCCGGATCTTCCCATAGTTCTTGTAAAGCGAGATATCATCCACCTGCCCCTCAGCCTTCTAGGCGGCGCGACGGGAATCGGCCACGATGCCGCGCACATCGCTCAAGTCGGCCCAATACAAGGCATCGCATACCCCGTGACCCAACCCACCGACCACTCGGCACTGATCACTGATCACTCGGCACTCCCACCCCACCCCACCGAGTTCCTCCACCACCACCCCGCCCAGCCTCTCCGCCACGTCAGCGACCAGTTCGTTTCCCGCTCCCGGGATTTCCTCCTCCACCTCATCCCCCCTGAGCGAGCGGCACACCGCCCCAGTCAGGAGATGTTCGTTCAGATACTTCTCCGCCTCCTCCACGGTCGCGAGGCTGAAGAGGCCAGCATAAAGCAGAGGCTTTGGATCCTCCAGATACCTCCGCTCGTGCACCAGTCCCATTGCGATCCGACAGGATTTCACCAGTCGCTCCGGGTCCGATGCCGTCAGATGAGCCATGTATTCCAGTGCATGGACGCGCAGACTTCGGTGAACGAACCACCGCTCGTTGATCCGGTGAACCGCCGCCACACAATCCATTGACTCCTGCTCGTCCCTCATCTGCCTTCAACCTCCCTTTCTTCACCCGCACGTCAACCCTTCCCGTCTCCTCCCTCCGACCTTGATCCCACCTCCCTCCATTTTCGACGCAAGAATCGCTCCGGCGTGGACGTTCCTGACAATCCTGCATAGGCTCCCACTCACATGACCTCCGAAATCCCAACCGCCGTCTCAGATCCGACCAACGCACAGATTCTTGCCATTTCCGAGGACCTGATCGCCGGCTTCCAGCGCCAGCCTTTTCATGCGATCGCCGACAAATCGGGAGTGCCTCTCGCTACCGTGATCGAGCGCATCCGGGCCATGCAGGAGGCGGGCATCATCCGCCGCGTGCGCCAGACCATGCTGGCCACCAAGCTCGCCCACGGCGCGCTCGTCGCATGGAAAGTGCCGGAGGAAAAACTGAATGATGCCTTCGACTTCATGGCGAAAGAAGATCCGTTTTCCGGCCACGTCGTCATCCGCTCCACCGATTCCGAAGTCTCCGGCTCCGGCTACCGACTCTGGACCACCCTGAAAGTCCCCGTTGGCGAATCCCTCGATTTCCACGCCACCAAACTCCTGAAACTCACCGGTGCCACCGAGTATCTGCTCATGCCCGCCAACGGAGTTTTCGCCCTCGGCGTCGGTCACATGCGCCGAAAAACCATGGAACCAGGTGAAAAAGCAGACGAGCCCGCCGTCATGATGACCACGGTCCCTGCAGACCTCAGCCAAGAAGAATGGGACATTCTCCTCATTCTCAAGGAGGAACTCACCCTCGATGAAATCTGCGAGAATCCGTGGAACAAACGCGCGGCTCAAGCCGGTGTCTCCCTCGACCGCTTTTGCGAAGTTTCGGAATCCCTGAACCAGAAAAAAGTCATTGGCCGATTCTCCACCTTCCTTGAGCACGTCAAGCCATCCTCCACCGGCGAACGCGTCACCCGTTTCAATGGACTCTTCCATTGGGCTGTACCGAAAGGCCGCGAGATTGAGGCCGGAGCCGAAGTCGGCCGCCACTACTGCATGACCCATTGCTACTGGCGCGAGGGCGGGCCGCAGTTCGGCGATGTCAACATCATGGGCGTCGTCCACGGCACCGAAAAACCCCGCGTTCTCGAGCACAAGGCCGCCATCGACCGCCACCTCGAATCCGTCGGCATCCCCGTCTCCTACACCAACGTCTTCTGGGGCGGCCGCTCCGAAATCAAACCCTCCGAAATCTCACCGAAGGTTTATAAGGAGTGGCACGCTGAGAAGCCGTAGCTGTCGGCGTCTCGCCGCAGGCAGTGCGCACTGCGTCTCGCAGTGAGGCACCTGTCCGGGTTGAGCTAGCGTCCTTCACCACAGCCCGAACTTCCCATACGCCATCGCGTAGATACCCATCAAGAGGTTCGCTACCGCATGCATCACCACGCATGCCCCCAGGTTCTTGCTCCAGACGCACAGCAAGTAAGTCAGCGAGCCATAGATGAATGCCCCCGCCCAATCTACCGGCGCGTGCGCCAGCATAAACAGCCCCGTCACAATGACGTAACTTTTCCAATGTGCCCGCCCAAACGGCTGCTTCCAATAGTTCCCCTCCCAGTCCATCGCGAAACGCATCACGAAGCCGCGCCAGAAAATCTCCTCGACCAACGCCACCACCACCACCGCCCGGAAAAACCGCATCAGCAGTGAGGCCCAGTAGGCTGCCGGGTGTTCAAACATTCCCGGATCAAATCCCTCGTCCCTCTTGGCGATGCCCAAGTGCTTCATCCAGCCCTCGGTCTCACCCGTCATCCCCCAATGGTCGTAAAGCGTCGTCGGCAGCAGCCAGAAACCAATCCCAACCGCACCGAAAACCACCCCAACCAAGCTCCATTTCAGGTTCCAGTTAAAGATGTAGGATCTCCAATAATAGGCCAGCAGCCCGATCACCACGATTGATTGCAATGGATACACCCACTGCGCCACATCCTGCCGCCACCACGGCGCCGCCGGATGATCCCACTCCACAAGACTCCCCGCCAGCTGCAGCAAGATCAGGAAAATCATGAATACGGCAAACGGCACCACGTGCGCGTGCGTCAGCCGCTCAGGACTTCTCGGATCGATTGCTTGCATCTGGGGGCTGGGTGTTTCCGGCTTCAGAGTCTCCCCACGAAGCGCTCCATGCAGTTCATGGCCGTCCGCAGATCCTCCATCCCCGTCGCATAACAGCAGCGGAGGAAGCCTTCACCGCTCGGCCCGAACGCTCCACCGGGCACTGCGGCCACGCTCTCCTGCTCCAGCAGACCCATGGCGAAATCCTTTGAGGAGAGACCGGTCGTGCGGATGTCTGGAAACACGTAAAACGCGCCACCGGGAGTGTGGCAGTCAAGACCGATCTCATTCAGCCGCTTTACCAAGAAATCCCGCCGCTCATGGTAACTCTCCTTCATTTTTGCCACCTGCGGAGCGCCATTTTCCAGCGCCTCGATCGCGGCATTCTGGCTCATGATCGGAGCGCAGAGCATTGAGTATTGGTGAATTTTCATCATCGCCTCAATGATCGGCGATGGCGCGCAGGCATAACCGAGCCGGAAGCCCGTCATCGCGAAAGCCTTGGAAAAGCCATGCATGAGAATCGTCCGCTCCCGCATGCCCGGCAACGAGGCAATCGAGACGTGCTTGATCCCATCGTAGCGAAGCTCACAGTATATCTCATCCGCCAGCACGATCAGATCGTGCTCCACCGCCAGCTTTGCGATCCCCTCAAGATCCTCGTATGACGCCACGGCACCGGTCGGATTGGTCGGGAAATTCAGCATTAGCACCCGGCTCTTCGGCGTGATAGCCTTGGCAAGCGCTTCTGGCTTCAGCGAAAATCCGTCCTCCTTGGTCGTCTCCACCGGCACCGCCACGCCGTGAGCCATAACGATGCTGGGAGAGTATGATACATAGCAAGGCTCGTGATAAATCACTTCGTCGCCCGGATTCAGTAGCGCCCGCAGAGCGATATCGATTGCCTCTGAGACCCCCACGGTCACTAGGATTTCCTTTGCCGGATCATAATCAATCTCGAAGAAGCCACTGACGTATTTGGAAATGGATTTCCGTAAACTTAGCAGCCCCAAGTTCGCGGTGTAGGTCGTCTGCCCTTTTTCCAAGGAATAAATCGCCGCTTCACGGATATGCCAGGGTGTGACGAAATCCGGTTCCCCCACGCCGAGCGAGATCACATCATCACGGCCGATCACGAGATCAAAGAAGTCCCGGATCCCCGATCTTGGGATCGATGCCACGTGGCGCGCTATTTTCGCTGTATAATCCATTGCAGAAGCCGCTGTTGGCGGGCCGCAACACAAGCCGACATCCCTCCGCCCGTCAATCCATTCCCGGAACAGGTCGCTCCCGAACCACCGGGCCCTCCCCATCGCATTCCCCCGCCGAATCTTCGGTTTCCTCTGGCATGTATCGTAAAAACCATATTACACAACTTCCACCCATGTCCACCGAAGCCATCCTCTCCACCGCGCGGCAATACCTCGAGGTCGACCCCACCACGCCGATCACGATGGTTCCGATCAAGCGCGGGGCTTCCGGCCGCACCATCGTCAGGGTAAAAACCCCCGTCCATGATGACTTCATCGGCGTCCACTGGACCGATGAGCGGGAGGACAACACCCAGTTCGTCCCGATTGCTGAGTTCCTGAAAAAAGCCCACTTCCATGTCCCGAACATCCTTTTCGACCGCTCGCAGCACAACGTCGCCCTCATCGAGGACCTCGGCAGCACCGATCTACTTTCCCTGAAAGATCAGCCGTTCAAGAAGCGGATTCCATACTACCGCTCCGCCCTTGAGCAGGTCGACCGATTGTTCTACGCCAAGCCGCCAAAGGATCTCGAGTTGATGCCGCCGTTTGACGCAGGCATGTACCGCTGGGAGCAGAAATACTTCTTCGATTACTTCATCGAGGATTTCCTCCAACAAAACCCCGTGCCGCTGGAAAAGGATCAGGCTTTTTTCGATCTCGCCGAGGGCCTCGGTTCTTCGCACAAGCACCTGGTCCACCGCGATTTCCAGTCCCAGAACCTGCTCATCAGGGATGAGAAAGTTTACATGATCGATTTCCAGGGCCTCCGCCGCGGTCGGCAGGAGTACGATCTCGCCTCGCTCATTTTCGATCCTTACCTCGATCACACCTTCGAAGAACGCGAAGCCCTTCTGGATCTCTGGGAAGAAATTTCCGACGAGCGTCCGGAGATGTCGTTGTTCAATCAATGCGCCGCCCAGCGTCTCATGCAGGCTCTCGGTGCCTTCGGCAACATCATCCAGAGCAAAGGCGACGACTGGTACCGGCTCCACGTGCCGACCGCCGTGAAGTCGCTCCAACTGGTCACCAAGGATACCCCCCTGGAAGAATCCCTTAGCCCAATCCTCTCCAAATATCTCGCCACGCAGGTCTAGCGACCGCAGGCGCGATTCTCACTCAATCAGCCGCCGCATCGGGATCATGTTCGAATACTCGAACCCCTGCTTTCGGAAAAATCCCTGGGCCTCCGCGCTGATTTTGTCCGTCAGCAGCGTCACCCGCAGAAATTCCTTCTGCTTGGCGAACTCAAGCACGTGGTCCATCAGCATCGTGCCGTAGCCCTGACCGCGGTGGTGCGGGTGAATCACCATGTCTTCCATCAGAATCACAAAGCCGCCGCGCGCCGTGGAAATCGTGAACAGCATATTCACCATTCCGAAAATCTGGTCGTCGTTCCTCACCAACGCTATGCGGCCCCGGCTTGGCTCCTCAAGGATCAGACGCAGTCCCCGCTCCTGCACCTCCCGGTCCGGAGTGAAATCACCTGACGACATCGAAAACAGGTCCATCACCAGCTCCGTGAGCTCAGGCAAATCGTCCAAGGTCGCCATCTCGACCCTCGGCTTGTTAGAAGCTTCATGGTCCACCACCTGCAAAAGCCCCTCCGTCATTGCCATCATGTCCATCGCCACCACCTTCCCGCTTTTGTAAAAAAAGAACAGATCTTTTTGAACGTAATAACCGCAGTCTTCTTATAGGCATATCCGCGCCAGACCTGAATGTTCGCGGAACATGAGCCCGCCTCATCCAAGGCATCGACAGCTTTCCTCCCATCACTCCTCCACAATTCCCCGCTGGCACCGCCAGTGCTCATAACGACCTACGGACAACCCCGTTTCAGCCATGGTCGAACTCAACTCCTCAGTCTTTACCTCCGAGCAGAAAAACTACCTCAACGGCTTCGTCTCCGGCATCCTTCAGGGCCGGCAGCTCCCCTTCCTCGGGCAGGACGGACAGCGCCGTTTCACCGACGACCCCAACGAAGCCGTCGAAACGGTCTTTGGCACGCCGGTCGATGAACTTTGCCGCGAAGAGCTGATTAAGCACCGCCAGAACGGCCTCGACTGCTACCCCGCCATGCTCGCCAACGCGGAGAAAAACGTTTTTCCCGACGCCGACGACGTCTTCCGCTACAAGTTCCACGGCCTTTTCCACGTCGCCCCCGCTCAGGACTCATTCATGCTCCGCTGCCGCATCGCCGGCGGCGCCCTCACCTCTACGCAATTCCGCGGCCTCGCGAAGATTGGGGAAAATTACGGCCCCGGCCACAGCGACCTCACCACCCGAGCCAACGTCCAAATCCGCGAGATCGTCCCGAAAGACTGCCCCGCCGTGCTCGACGATCTCTGCGATCTGGGCCTCACCTCCCAGGGCTCCGGCGCCGACAATGTCCGCAACATCACCGCCTCCCCCACCACCGGCTTCGATCCCGAGGAGTTGATCGACGTTCTCCCATACGCCCGCGCGATGCATCACTACATCCTCCGCAACCGCGACCTCTACGGCCTCCCGCGAAAGTTCAACATCGCCTATGATTCCGGCGGCCGCATCTCCGCCTGCGCCGATACCAATGACATCGCCTTCTACGCGGTCCGCACCCAGAGCGGCGAAATCGCCTTCCGCATGCAGCTCTGTGGCATCACCGGCCACCAACAGTTCGCCACCGACGCCGGAATCCTCTTAAAGCCCTCCGAGACCATCCCCGTTGCCGCCGCCATCCTCCGCGTCTTCATCGAAAACGGCGATCGCACCAACCGCAAAAAGGCCCGGCTCAAATACCTCGTCGATGACTGGGGCATCCCCCGCCTGCTCCAGGAGACCGAGAAAAAGCTTACTTTCCCACTCACCTTCACCCCTGTTTCCTCCTGCTCCGTCCCAAGTCCAAAAACCAAACACGGCCACCTCGGCATCCACACCCAGAGTGACGGACTCAACTATATTGGCGTCCAGATTCCCGTCGGCCGCCTCACCTGCCAACAGATGCACAACATCGCTGACATCGCCGACCGCTACGGCCGCGGTGATCTCCGCCTTACCGTTTGGCAGAACCTCATCATCCCCGGCGTCTCTGGCGAAAATCTCGAAGCCGCCACCGCAGCCATCATCGCTGCCGGGCTCGACTACCGCCCCGCCGCCATCACTGGCGGCCTCATCGCCTGCACAGGCTCCCGCGGTTGCAAATACGCCGCCGCCGATACCAAAGGCAACGCCATCTCCCTCGGCCAGCACCTTTCCGCAAAACTTCAGCTCGACCGACCCATCAACATTCACCTCACCGGCTGCCATCACTCCTGCGCCCAGCACTACATTGGCGACATCGGCCTCATGGGTGTCCCCGTAAAAAACGACGCTGGCGAGACCGTCGACGGCTACAACATCTTCCTCGGTGGCGGCGTTGATGATACCCAAGCCATCGCCCGCGAAGTCTGGAAGTCCGTTCCCTTTACCGAGATACCGGCTCTGCTCGAGAGACTCCTCCACTTCTACCTCAAGCACCGCGACCCCGAGGAACTGTTTACCGGCTTCACCCAGCGCCACACCCCTGAACAGATCCGAAACGCCCTCATCGAGATCGCGGCATAAATCTTTCAAAAGCCGCGGCCATGACCACTCTCATCGACGAACTCCTCGCGGAGCAGGCGACCTTGCAGACACCCGTCGCGCGCTTCTCCAAGAAAAAGAAGGATCGCTCGCCGGATCTCGCCCCGCACTACCGCTCCCTCATCCCCCTCTCAAAGCCCGGGCCGGGCGAGCAATATGCTTTCGAGGTCTCACTAGACCGCTGCACCGGCTGCAAGGCCTGCGTTTCCGCCTGCTCCTCGCTCAACGGCCTCGATGACGGGGAAACCTGGCGCGATGTCGGCACCCTCCTCGGCGGGCCCGCCGCACCCACCTACCAGCAGACCATCACCTCCGCCTGCCACCACTGCGAGGACCCCGGATGCATGAACGGTTGCCCCGTGGGAGCCTACGAAAAAGACGCGGATACCGGCATTGTCCGCCACCTCGACGATCAATGCATCGGCTGCTCCTACTGCATACTCAAGTGCCCCTACGACGTCCCGAAATATTCCAAATCCCGTGGCATCGTCCGCAAGTGCGACATGTGCCACCAGCGCCTCGCCGAAGGTGAGGCCCCCGCCTGCGTCCAAGCCTGCCCCACCGAGGCCATCCGCATCGTCAAGCACCGCACCATCGGCAACCGCGACAGCGCCGATGTCTCTCTCTTCAAATCCACCCTATTTGACGCAGCGTCCACAATCCCCGACTCCGCCATCACCCTCCCCACCACCCGCTACACCGGCAGGAAAACTCCCGCCACAGCCCATGCCGCCGACCGCGATACCCTACGCCCAGAGCACGCCCACTGGCCGCTCGTCTTCATGCTCATCCTAACCCAGTCCGGCCTCGGCCTCTGCAGTGGCGGCGGATTGCATCCGCCCAGCCCCGCCCTCCTCATTACCGCCGCCGTCCTCTTCAACCTCGGCATGATCGCCGCCACCCTTCACCTCGGCCAGCCCCTCAAAGCCTGGCGCTTCTTTCTCGGCCTCAAAACCTCCTGGCTCTCCCGCGAAATCCTAGCCTTCACCCTAGTCGCCCCCATCCCCCTCATCCTCGTTGCCCTAAGCCTCACCCCCGATTTCCCCTACAAGACCCACTTCTCACTCCTCACTTCTCACTCGGCACTCCCCGCAGCGCTCTTGGCCATTTTCACCAGCGTCATGATCTATCAGGACACCCGCCGCGTCTCCTGGCGTTTCTCCCTCACAGCCTCCCGCTTCTTCGGCACCTTCGCCGTCTTCCTCCTCCTCGGCCTCTCCATCACGGAGCCGTCCCTCCGCATCCTCGCCGCCTTTGCCATCATACTCAAAATGATCCCGGAGGCCCGCACTCTAAAGCTCTCCCAGTCTCACGACGAAAACTGGTCCCCCGACTACCACTCCGCCCGCCTCCAGCTCGGCCCGCTTCGCACAATCCTCAACTCCCGCTTCCTCCTCGCCTTCACCGCCGCCTTCACCGTGCTCGTGAATCCATGGCTCGCCCTCCCCATCCTCCTGCTCTCCGAGATCCTCGAGCGGCAACTCTTCTTCCAATCCTGCCACGCCCCAAAAATGCCCGGCCACTTCGGCTAGGCAGCTCACTTACGGCCAATATGCGTGGAAAGCGCGGATTTTGTCCTGCAAGCTATCGGGCGGCGGCGGCGACTTCGTTTAAGACCGATGACGGAAATTTTCATCCGCAACCGCACCGGCCTTCCCAAGACGCTCTTTAAGCAAAACCACCAGACCCCCTCACCGAAACACTAAAACCGAAACTTCGAACAGAAACAAAAACTCTCATAGGATGACCCACGACGGAGCACCTCAGTAGGCCTACTCGATCGCCCCGCCTGTCTTCCGGAAAGAAAAAATAACTTGACATCATTGCTGAATGGAAATACCCGACTTCTGCCTTCTGCAACATCGTGCCGACTATTCATGAAAAAGCCCCATTCCCCTCGATCATTTCGTGTCGCTCGATACGCAGCTGTAGCCTATAGCTTGTCAGTTTTTCCGATGTTGGGGGCGACAGTTTCCACCACAGCATCTGTCACCTCGCTCGGCGTTTTGGACCAAACTGGACCTGCTTCTTCGATCACCACTCCTGGTGCTGGCACCACAAGCTTTCCGTCTGGAACGCAATACACAGTCAACTACGGCGGGACGACTCGCTCTATCGTTGGTTTTACCGCAGGCGGGATCCAATATGTTCCTCTTTCATACGCTGGGACAATCACCACGACTTTGCGCCGTCAGTCCAGCGCTGATCCGAATGTGGGAACTCAGAGCCCCAACAACGTCGTTTATCACAGGGTTACCGCCAATAATCCGACAACTACCTATGACGTTGCAGGTCCCCAGTTTGGCAATCAGCAAGCCGCATTTAACAAAAATAACCTAAACCTTGGCACTGACAACTTATTTACGAACCAAGGCAATGCCTCGGGTAACGTTAACAACATTGAACGTGTGGACGTCACCTTCAGCAATGGTCTTGTAGTCACGACATCCAACGTCTTCACTATTTTTGAACGAGGGGCAGTAAATGGCCATGACGGATTTAAAATTGCTGCAATCACAGCCATTGACGCTTTGGGCAATCCAACATCGTTTGGGAGCCTAATTACTTTTGCATCAGGCTCTTATGGAACAACCGCACTTGATGGTTCGCCAAATTGGTTAGTCCAGCGCAACGTGACAAATGGAGGCGAGGCTACAAGCCCATCGGAGTCTATCGTCAGCCAATCCATCGGGGGCACTACGGTGTCGATTCACGCTAGTACTGCCGCCCTAGGTCTCGGAATTCCGCTTGGGAATACCATTTACGGCTACTCGATTTTTGGGCAGGACACTGTAGCCACTAATCCTGGTGATTTGACCAATCTCAATAGCACCGCATATCCGAAGAATACTGCTGACGGAAACACCAACGGGGGTATTGATTTGATTGCCTACACCGGCGTTGCATTCAATGCGGTCCCAGAACCTTCCATCACGGTTTTGCTAGCTGGATTTGGGGCGTTGGTGGCGCTACGCCGAAGACGTTAGCATGCGTCAAGAAATCTCGGATCGAAACTGAATTTCACATTGACCCTTTTTCGATTAAGCGATTTCCGACTCGTAAGGAACAGGCCTCTTCTAGCCTCTTCCGCAGAATCTGTGGGTAATTTGCCCCCGGTACCGACGGAAACTCCCCACGACAAGGAATTGCACTGAGATTTTCGATAAGAGGCATGGAAGAGCGTAAACGGCTTCCGTCTCCATATCCTCATTCCTTTCGAGTATCGCGCGCGATGACCATAAGCGTAACAGATGGCCCTGGAACGTCCTGCCACGCCTCGAAAATACCTGACCTTCACGGCTGAAGAGGAAAAACTTCTCCACTGGCTAAAACAGCACCGCCACGCTAAGTTCCGCGCGTGGCCAACGATCCTTCAGCCTCCGAACTCTCGATCTCGCTCCAAGGGCAACTCCTGCTTGCCTCTCCGGGCCTGAGAGACGGCACCTTCGACCGCTCCGTCATTATCCTCGCCGAGCACTCCGCCCTAAAAGGAGCCTTCGGCATGATCATCAACCACCGGACCGATGCCACCGTCGGGGATCTGCTCCCTGACAACGAACTCGCCTCGCTCCACAAACTCCCGGTCCACCACGGCGGCCCCGTCGCCACCGACGAACTCACCTTTTCCTCCTTCACCTGGAACGACACAACCGGCCTCGGCTACATCCCGCGCATCTCCGCCAAGGTCGCCGCCACTCTCGTCAAAAAGCCGGACCACATCGTCCAAGCCATCATCGGCCACTCCGCCTGGACCGCCGGTCAGCTCGAAAACGAACTCCTCGGCAACACCTGGATCACCGCCAAGCCCACCAAAGCCATCCTCACCCACCCCAACGATATCTCCCTCTGGAACGAACTTCTTAAAAACATCTCCCCCTACCACCATCTTCTCTCCCAAGCTCCACCCAACCCGTTTCTTAACTGAACACGAACGTCGAACGTCGAACATTGAACGCTGAACATTGAACATCGAAATCGTCTTCCATTCGTGAAATTCGTGAAATTCGTGGTTCCCTCTCTTCCTTTCCGTGCCTTCCGTGTATTCCGTGGTCCCACTTCTCACTGATCACTGCACACTCGGCACTTCTTCCACCATGCCCACCGTCACCTTCCACCCCATCGACGAAATTCTCGCCGACATCTCCGTCGGCAAACTCGTCATCGTTGCTGACGATCCCGGCCGCGAAAACGAAGCCGATCTCGTCGGCGCAGCCTCTCTCTGCACCCCGGAGATGGTCAACTTCATGGCCGTCCACGCCCGCGGCCTCATCTGCGCCCCCATCATGGCCGAGCGCGCCGAGGAGCTGGATCTCCCGCAGATGACCCGCCGCAACCTCGAAGGCATGAAAACCGCCTTCACCATCTCGGTGGATGCCGCCCGCGGCATCACCACCGGCATTTCCGCCGCCGACCGCGCCCTCACCATCCGCCTCCTCGCCGATCCCGAGGCCGACTCGGGCTCTTTCGTCAAACCAGGCCACGTTTTCCCCCTCCAGTCCATGCCCGGAGGCGTCCTCCGCCGCGCTGGCCACACCGAGGCTGCCACCGATCTTGCCGCCCTCGCCGGACTCCCCGCCGCCGGAGTTATCTGCGAAATCATGGACGACGACGGTTCCATGGCCCGCATCGGCAATCTCGGCTCATACCAGGAAAAACACGGGCTGAAAGCCTGCACCATCGCCCAGCTCATCGAATACCGCCGCCGCTTCGAAAAGCTCGTCAAGCACGAGCACACCGTCCTCATGCCCACCGATTTTGGCGATTTCGACTGCCACCTCTACACCGTCTCCCTGGATGGCAGTCATCACCTCGCCCTCACCCGCGGCAAGATTGATCCGGAAACGACCACCCTCGTCCGCGTCCATTCCGAGTGCCTCACCGGCGATGTCTTCCACTCCCAGCGCTGCGATTGTGGGCCCCAGCTAGCCGCCGCCATGGCCCGCATCGCCGCAGACGGCGGAGTCCTCCTTTACCTCCGCCAGGAAGGCCGAGGCATCGGCCTCCCCGCCAAGATCCACGCCTACAAGCTTCAGGAGCAAGGACTCGATACGATCGAAGCCAACGAGAAACTCGGCTTCGCCTCCGACCTCCGCGAATACGGCATGGGAGCCCAGATCCTCCACGATCTCGGCGTCCGCCGCATCAAGCTCCTCACCAACAACCCCAAGAAGGTAGTCGGCCTCGAAGGCTACGGCCTCGAGATCACCGAGCAGCTCCCCCTCTCCCTCCCCTCAAACCCCCACAACCAAAAATATCTCGATACCAAACGCCTCCGCATGGGCCACACGCTCTGAGGGATGTCGCAAGAAAACGTTAGAACCTTTGTTTGATGAACGGCGACATTTCGCTAGGTGAAAGCGCTACTGATGATGCTCCAGCCCGGATGTAGAACTCTTCGCTGTTTCCGGTTTTCAGATAAACGGCAACACCGCTCGGCGCGCAGTCCACGACAAGCAACCGCTTATTCAGAAATGTCTCAAAGTGTGGTTTGATGTTCAGCATGGTCGCGGCACCAAGTCTGCTTTTTATCAAGTTTCCGAGATGAAGAACCATCTTGTCCTCGTTTGGGAATTTATCAGCGTCGATTCCCAACGCTTCACCCGCGTCATCAACTCCAATTACCAATGTTCCTCCTTCCTTCGAGTTGAGAAAAGCTGCGACGGTCTTCAAAACCGCATGTTCCATCTTCGGATCATTCTGGTCCGTGTGAAGGTTGACCCGCAGCGTGGATTTAAATTCCACGGTGTTTCCCTCTCCAGCCGCAACGATCATCTCGATCGTTTGCTTGCCCTCGTTCGCACGGATGGCATTGAAGATTTCCTTTGCTAGAATAGGCAGTGCCACACCTTCGAACGCGCCGTCCTCCATGTAGCGGGTGACGATGTCATCGTTCTCCCCCATCCGTTCGATCATCAGGTCGGTGATCATCTTCTTGATGCCCAACTGGAATTTATCGAGGGGATTGGAAAGCGCGGTATCGATCATCTTCGCATTCTTGACGGCCTTCTCCTTGATCTGCTCGAAGAACAACCTGTCCTCTTCGGAGAACTCCGTCCCGAAGCGCTCGTTAAGCACATCGATGATCTCGGACAAGGGAGCCTTCTCGTCTTTGGCCTTTGCGCTGCCCACATCCGTAGGGCTTTTCACCCCCAGCGTGTCTCCCTCATTCAGACTGATCGCTCCGGAGTCAACGCGCTGGAGACGGTAATATTTCAGCGCAATCTCGTCGCCCAGATTGACTGCATGCTCACGATCAAGTGGGAGATGTGGAACAAGCAGCTTCCCGAAGCTGTAAAGCATTTCCAGTTCCCTATCCGCATACGGCAGGATCTGGCTCAAGAAGGCATAGACATTCACATACCCTTGCAGCTTCTTGCGGAATGTCTCCCGATCCTCCTCCGCCTCGATGGCCTTGAACCGATCCACCGCAGGCTGGAGGTGGCGCTGCATGCTGGCATGATCCGCCGGGGTCTGCTTTGCGAGAGGCTTGTAGAAAATCTTCGAGAACGCTTCCACCTCGCTCCAATGGTATATCTGATGACCGTCCAGCTCATGCTTCAGCGTCTCAAGCTGCGCGGGATCGGATGCCTCCTGCAGGCTGGTCGAGTCGTAGTAGGGCTTGAATGCCTTGTAGATCGTTTCCCTGTCGTTGACGAAATCGAGCACGAACGGGTCCTCCTTGCCCAGGATCTTCCGGTTGAGCCGGGAGAGGGTCTGCACCGCCTGCACGCCGTCGAGGCGCTTGTCCACATACATCGCGCAGAGCAGCGGCTGATCGAATCCCGTCTGATATTTGTTCGCTACCAGAAGCACCTGGTAATCCGGTGAAGCAAACCGTTCCGGCAACTGGCCTTCGCCGATCGGCTTCCCGCTCACCACGTCCCTGTTCATGGATGGCTCGGTGTAGTCCAAATCCGTTTCCGGATCCTTGACCGTTCCGCTGAACGCCACCAACGGACGCACGTCCGTGTATTCGTTCTCCTTGAGGTATTCCTCAAACGCCAACTTGTAGCGGACCGCGTGCAATCTAGATGATGTCACCACCATTGCCTTTGCCTGATGCCCGAGCAGCGCCATCACCTTCGTACGGAAGTGTTCAATGATCACCTCCGTTTTCTGCGCGATATTGTGGGGATGAAGCGTCACGAACTTCGCCAGTGCACGTGCCGCCTTTTTCTTTGATAGCTCCGGATCGTTCTCCGCCTGGCTGACGAGCTTGAACCACGTGTCATAGGACGTATAGCGCTTCAGAACATCCAGGATGAATCCCTCCTCGATCGCCTGCCGCATGCTGTAGGTGTGAAATGCCTCGCCTTTTCCCTCGTGGTTTTTCCGCCCGAAGGTTTCCAGCGTCTTGCCCTTCGGTGTCGCGGTGAAGGCGAAAAAGCTGATGTTTGATTGCTGTCCCCGGGATTCCATCACCCGGTTCAGACGGTCTTCCCAGTCCTCGTCTTGCTCGTTGCTTCCGCTGTTCCCGAGGATCGCTTTCATCTCCCGGGCTGCCTCGCCCGTCTGGCTGGAGTGGGCCTCATCCACGATCACCGCATACTTCCGGTTCGCGATGGCCGTTTCCCACTCTTTGGCTTTCGTCTTCGTCTTAACGTCGTTCTCCTCTTCCTTCCCGCCACCCGCCGCGTGCAGCAAGCCCTTCAGGACGAAGGGAAACTTCTGAAGCGTGGTGATGACGATCTTCGTCCCGTCGATCAGGGCTTCCGCAAGCTGCTTGGAGTCCTCGTCAATCGCCTTCACCACCCCTTGCGCGTGTTCGATCTGGTAGATCGCGTCCTGCAGCTGCTTGTCGAGTACCGTCCGATCAGTGATCACGATCACACAATCGAAAACCTTGTCATCCTTCGTGTCATGCAAACTCGCCAAGCGATGGGAGAGCCATGAAATGCTGTTCGTCTTCCCGCTTCCTGCCGAGTGCTGGATCAGGTAGTTATACCCTGCCCGTTCCTTCCTTGCCTGGACGATAAGCTTGCGCGTTGAGTCAAGTTGATGGTAGCGCGGGAAGATCATCGTCTCCTTTACCACGAACTTGCTGCCGCCTTTCCCGTCATCCACCTTCACTTCCTTTTTCTCCAGGAACATGAAACTCCCAATGATCTCCATGAAACTTTCCGGGCTAAGCACCTCTTCCCAGAAATATCCCGTCCGGTAGCCGCTCGGGTGAGTGGGATTCCCCTTCCCGCACTTAATCTGCCCCGGATGGCTGCCACGGTTGAACGGCAGGAAATACGTCTTCGCACCCTCCAGCCGGGTCGCCATGTGAATCTCGTCCGTATCCGCCGCGAAGTGAACCAGCGCCCGGTTCTTGAACTGAAACAAAGGTGCACGGAAATCGCGCAACTCGTATTGCTTCACCGCGTGCTGCCAGCTGTGCCCCGTCGTCGGATTTTTCAGCTCTATGGTCGCCACCGGCAGCCCGTTGATCGCCAGCAGGATATCCACCGTCGCATTCGATGAAGGATGGCAGGGTACCTGCCGCGTGAGCGTGAGCTGATTCTTTCCGAAAAGGTCGTCCAGTTCGTAGTTCAGCCGATGCGCTGCGCGGAAGTAAGCCAGCTTCGAGGTCTTCCCGTAAAACTTGAACCCGTGGCGCAACAAATGCAGCGTCCCCTTCGCCTCCAGCTCCTTCACCAGGGTCTTAATCAGCAACGCCTCCAGCCCCGCGCCATGCGCCTTTTCCATCTCCTCCCACCGCTTCGGCTGGGTTTCCTTCAGGAAAAAAATCACCCGTGCCGGGAAAAGCGCATTCGCCCTGTCCCATTCCGCGTTCGTCCCCTGCTTCCACCCTTGCAGCAGAAGCGTTTCCTCAACGTGCGACTCGAAGGCGATCTCCTTGGTTTGGGATGACATGGTGAAAGTGTGCTAAGAAGAGGCGGTGGCCAAAAACTCGTGGATACGGTCCGTCTCCTCATAGGAGCAGAAAAGATCGCAGACATCCCGTCCTATCGCCCGGCTTTCGCGGTCGATCTCCTGCGAGTGGGGATCATAAATCATCGCCGTCCTGAGGTTCGGGTTGGCTGCTCGCAGATCAGGCCACCGGAAGCCCCATTGTTCCATTGTCGGCAGGATTCGGCCTTGGCGGCGGATGAGTTCGAACGCGATCAGCGAAGAAGCCTCCACCAGATAATCCACTTTCACATCCTGACGGACTTTTCCTTGCAGCGGTGCGTTGGCCCTGGCTGTCACATGATGATCCACGAAAATCCGCCGCAACGTTTGATCAGGTATGTCCAGGGTCCTTGGCTTCGCCTCGCGCAGGTAATGGAGATGCGCGATGCTTACCAATGCCTCGGCGAAGACGTGGATATCCACAGCCGCCAGCGCACCAGGAATCCACCGGAGAAGCTCATAGCCGTCCCGCTCCACGTCGCATGACTCGCACACCTCCCGGATCTGACGGGAGACCGCTTCCGTCTCGATGTTCTGCCCGCGACCGCTCAGCCATCCCAAGGTGCGCCCACCATCGGAGATTTTCACACCCGCCGGGAGGTGATCGAGCACATCGACCACCATCTGCCACCCGTCGGGAAACGACTGCGGAACGGCAAGGGCCAGCCCTTGGCGGGTCTTCGCGATATCCAGGGACTCCTGCCAGAAATCGAGCAGGAGCGGGCGCAGGCGGTCGGGTTGGAGAGATTCGTTGAGGGCGCTCACAATAAACCTCCTTCCTGGCCGAGGTCAATCGCCCACAATGCTGCCACCTTAGAGGTGAAATCCGTAAAATCCCCCGGTTTGAAATTCGGCAACGGCTCGTGCCGGTTGTACTCCGGGCTGCTCGTCGGCTTTCCCGGATCGCAAATGTTCTGATGCCAGCCTGCCGGGATCCGTAGCTTCGCCCGGAAGTTCCGCCGGGCCACCGCCGCATGGCCTACTCCCCGGATCCTCTCCTGTTCCAATAGCAACGTGCCTTCGTAAGTCGTCGGTTCCTTGTTCACTCCCGCCGAGCCCAGGTAGCGGAGGTCGAGGTAAGCTCCGTCCGACAATTTGATGAACGCATGAAACTTCAACCCTTGCTTCCCACGCTTCTCCGGCTTCACGCTTTGTCCGTCGATCAGGCGTTTGGGAGCCTGGACGATCTCGTGAATGTGAGTGGCAGGGAAACGGTAGCTCATGGCACTTAGATTCTGACGGCTTGGATCGCCGCCCGGAAAGCATTTTCCAGCCGGTCCATGTCACGGATGCAAACTTCCTGGATCTTAGGCCAATCCTCCTCCGGACTCCGGTAGCCGCCGCTTTCCCGGCGGCAGCGAATCCGGCAGGCTCGCTTGCCATCAAGTGGCTGCCATACCAGCCCCGGACCAAACACCTTCTCGATCTCCTCTTTCCTCGATTCTAGTTGCCGGTAGATCTCGATGTTCTCCGCGTCCGAATCCTTCCCTCTGTCGATGTAAACCTCCACCCCGGTGCCACCCATCGTCACTGTGTAGATGTAAGCCACCCCGGGCAGTCCGGAAGCCGTCGAGATCCACGAAACAGTGCTCGGCGAGATGTGGGCGTGGAGCTTTGTCACCGTCTTCGATCGCTCGATCAACCGCGTCCACCAGCGCTGGCGGATATCCTCGCGCTCAGCCAGATCCTTTTTCCGCTCGCCCAGTTCCTTGAACTCCGCCGATGGCCCGACGATCCGCGTGAATAGCGGAGCGTAAGGCGAATCCCCTATCCGGATGGCCTCGACCTTGATCAGGTAAAAGCTTGTCCCGCTCAACTCGTTCAGCCACGTGACTGCCGCGATGTGCTCGGGTCTTGGATCCGACGAAACCCACACCGCCACCTTGGCGTCCATCGCCGCCGTGTAGGTGATCAGCTTGCCGAGGTGATCGTGGTTGGTCCGTTCAAGTTGGTTCTCAACAATCACCGTCCGTCCGTCACGGTCTTTTGCGACCAGGTCGATGTTGAAGGCGCCCGCGGACTGCTCACGCTCGACGCCCTCGGGCACAAGTTCCGTGTCCAGCACCTCGTTGAGAGCTTCGATGTTTTCCTCCAGCCACTTCGTGAAATTGTAGGCTTCGTGTGGCCACACCTCGCGAAGCGGCAAGCGCTCGATTCGTTGGATCATACTCATGGGAGTCGTTTAAACCGAGGAGGTTCAGATTCGAAATCGATAATGACGAAGCTGCAACCCCCTCCGCCGCTGTCAGCATCTTCCCGGCGCTCGTCCCCAAAGCGGGGCGGTGAACCATCATCTTTCCTACCCCTGGCGTGTTTGGCGAATTCCCGAAGAAACTTCTCCCTGTCGAACTCCTCTGATTCTTTCGTCAGCTTTGCGCCAATCCCCGCTAACTCGTCGTCAAAGAACTTGAAAATCCGCCCCAACGAGCATTTCACCAGAAATGGAGCATTGGGCGCCCCTGCCATCCCTTGGATCACACGGGTAATTTCCTCGCCCCGCAGTGGCTCCTTGTTTCTGGATACGAACGCATTCTGGCGTGTGAAAGTTGATTTTGCGGTAACGCGGATCAAGTCATCGACGATCCTACTCCAGCCGGTACTTGTATCACTTGTAGGCAGCGATTTCACCCTGCGCCCGTTCACCCCGCAGATCAGATCCATTAGCGAATTCTCGAAAGGCACATGCGAAAGATGGGGGACGGGTGGCCGCGCCGCGATCCCATCCGTTCCCCAGCGGTGCGGATAATTCCAGAACTCCCTCCGGAAGCCCCAATACCAAAGTGCGTATTCGCAGTCGGAAAGCGATCTCGACTGCGTTGAAAGTGCATTGGGCGTGTAGTAGGTGAATGAGTTTGCTCTCTCATAGAGATGAGCCTGCGTTGTCCCATCGACCGTCGAAATATTCTCTTTCGCCTGCACTAGAAGTGCATTGCCAAGGTAGTGCGAATACAAACGACCACCATACGTCACTAGAAACAGGATATCTCCAAGTTCACAACGGGGTGGACTCGTTCCCGATGCCGGGATGGGCGTCACCTTTGGAGTCTGGTGACAGAAGATGCCGCTCAATGTCGCTCTTACGCCGCTGCCTCTGAGAATTCCGTTGAACTGGCTTTCAATGGCGGGCAATCCTTCCAAAAAGAAATACACGAGGCGATCAACTTCGCCGGGCTTTCCTGCGCAGCCTCTCTCGGCGGCAGTGAAAGCATGGTCAATTCCGGTGCCAATCGCCTGAGTCATGCGGCCTCGTCGCAGGAGAATTTCGGTAAGAATGTTTTGTGGCGGGCGGATCGGCATGGCGATGATTATTTCGGTCTCAACTCTGGCGATACTTGATAAGGGGGCTGTTTCCTATTTCGCAGTCCCATTCTCAAAGGAATCGAACACCTTGAATTTGAGCCAACGAGCTAGACCGTCCAAATCAGGAAAGAGCTGTTTGTCGAACACTCCATATTGCTCAAGTTCACGCCGAATCCTGTCTTTGCTTCTACCGGGTATCACGAACTGAGTATAGTGGGAGGGTGGCAATTCCTCGGCGGGATTGTGAAATGCAAGAAGCAGGCCGTCTTGCGCTCGTATTCTCGGCGAGACATGCGGAGGATCGTAAATCACGTTCTGTGTGATCTCAAAAGGCGAGACTTCCTCCGTCTTGAGAAGTTGCTTGATGTGACGCACTTCGATTTGATCCCGGTTCTTTTTTCTTCCTGCCACTTTCTCCATCTCTGTTCTAGAAGTGGAATGCGTTTCTTCCATCAATTCCTCAAAGCTGATCGTAGGCTGGGTAAGCGTATAGATTGCCCCATCGGCGTTGTCGTGGTCGGGGTTCCTCACCGCGAAATAGAGGGCGACAAGCGGATTCGAAGTCCAGTCCATAAACCTTGTCGGCAAAGCGTGGTGTTGAGCCAGAGTAAGCGGGGTCTGTAGCGCCGCTTGAAAATTCTGGCCGGCGTATTTCAGAGGGCGTCATAGTTCACCAACCTATGACGCCTATGAACGAATCCATCTTGAAGACCGACCGACAGGGTCGCCTGCGCTACACTCCGG
>JBGTDO010000103.1:0-51651 GCA_041748235.1 Akkermansiaceae bacterium
CTGCCAACTGGCTCAAAGCCCGCAGCAGCAAGCCGGAGGGAATGGCAGCCTGACTTCATAGGTGTCATAGATCTGAAAACTATGACTCTTTTGAAACGGGCGGAGCAACAACATGTGCAAGGCGCTGCAGACTACGCTTACAGAAGGAGGACATGGTGCCCCTTTGGATGGCTTCCGGAGGCTTTTGCCGGATGCGAGTCAAGAATGGAGAAAGGCTTCGTGTCCACGGGGAGGGCAAAAAACCTACTGGGCTATTAGCGACCAGCGAGACCGATCGGTCACGATAGCGGATTGACTCACGTTTGTACCATTACTGACTCCGATGGTCCGCAAATACTTTCCGCTGTGCTTGAACTGCAGGAGGACATGGTCGCCGTCTTGCACAGTTCTGACCTTATAGTGGTCTCCCCCTGCGGCCGGCCATTGGGCGATGTTGGCATCTTCGTCCATGTTGCCTCCGCTGACGTTAAAGTACTGACCGCTTGCGCTGTTTCGCAGGTGGAACCAACCTTCTTCACCGGACGACTCGATGATCCACTGATGATCCTCCGAAGAAGAGGGCAGTTCGGCAGTCACGTTAGCGTTGTTTTGGTCATCAGATGCCAGTGATAACTCCAACCCCGTCCCTTTTTGTTGATAGATCGTCCACCCGGCCTCATCGATGCGACTCCATCGCGCCTTGTCCGTGATCACAAGGGTATGTTGGATATTGGTGCCGTCGCTACTACCGATCGAATCCACATAGCCCAGGCTATGCTTGACCTGAAGTAGAACGTGATCTCCATCAGGAACTTCACGGAAAAGATATTGGTCGTCGCTGCCTGAAGCCCATTGGGCAATATTGCCGTCTTCACGGAGATTAGCGCCTGAAACATTCAGCAGCCGACCGCTCTTCTTGTTGGTGAGTTTAAACCATCCGGCTCCAGCATCGACTTTCATCCAAAGGTGGTCATCACTGCGAGCTGTGCCTGCCGCCTCGGCAGTCGCGTTCCCGTTGTTCTCAAGATCGGAAGCCAAGGCGAGCTCTAGTGCGGAGCTACCCTTCTGGACGATACGATAACTTTGGTTTCCCGAAAAGACGAGAACGGTAACCGAAGTTTTCGGCAAAGTGATCGGAATTGTAGAGCCAGGCACCGAAATAGCAGGAAGGGCAACATAGGTCGGAGCAAAATCCGATGGGCCATTCCCGGCAAACCGCCACGCCGATGCGGAAGTGCCAGGACTGTAATTGCTCAAAACAAGATTCACGTCCACCGGCGCAGTTTGCTTGTTCAGGAGCCAAACGGTCATGGTTTGGTTAGAGGAGGAGCGACTTGCGTAGGCAATCACGCTGGCAGAGCGCGATCCTTGGACTAAATCATCCCGGAGGAATTGTCCCCAAAGCGCCAGCGCCCGGCCTATCGGAAGGAAGCTGTTATCGGGTGCGAAGGCATCATACACTTCCGGTTCCACCCGATCCGATATTGAGACGTCATCAAGATATGCGGTTGCAGTCGGATCAACATACAGCCATACTTGGACTGTGGTGGTACCTGCGGGAGTGGTGAAGGGTAACGTGTAGGCACTGTATGTCGTGCCCGTGATCTGCTTGGCCACGCCTGAAATCTTCGTCCCGGATCGGTTGAGGAAATCTATCCCGATCCCTGAGTAAACGGCAGTATTGTCGGTTCGGGCATAGCCTTTGAGCGTGCGTGTGAGTCCGGATCCGAGAGGAATATTTTGGTGAATGAACGATCCACCATTTCCCTGCAGCGCTTTTGCTCCAGAAAAGGCAACGGAAGTCGTGGTAGCCGTTCCGGAGTCAGCTGCCACCCAACTGGCCAGTCCATTTTCGAAGCCGGGGTTCAAAACAGGATTTGATCCTGACCCGGCGTTGAACGACACGTTGTTGACCCAACGCGTGTTCCAGATCTGGGTGAACTCGACTTTGGGTTTGCTAAGTTGCTGACCAATCATGTCGAAGGTTACCAGGGCATGGCCGAGATCGTTCACGTTAGGCCATTTGCCCTCTTTCCAATCTATGGCGTTTGTTTCAGTGATTCCGATCTTCAAACGGGCTTGGTCGGCTGAAGAAGCCGCGTTGATGGATGCAATCGCCTTATCCGTATCGGTTGTCAGGGTTTTGTTATTCAGCCGGAAAACGTCGTATCCAGCGCCCCAGTCGTAAGTAGGGTAGTCGTGGACATCGAGCCAATCGATTGCCGCCGAGGCGTTCGTAATGACCGTAGTGAACCAAGTCGTGCTATTTCCGTGTGCGCCAATTTGGATTGTTGGATCGATCGCACGCATTGCAGTGGAAAATTGTTTCACATGCCCGGCATATTTAGACGCGGTCTGGCCGCTCCGGAACCATGACTCGTTGCCTATGGACCAACGGCGGATGCCATACCCCTTGGTAATGTTCGCATATTTCACCCATGCCGCTGCTGATGCGATAAGGTCCGCCATGGTTGGCGAGGAGCTCAGGCCGGTAATCTCTCGAGCTTGATCGTAGGCCACAACGATGACCGGAACACCGCCGACGGTCTGACATTGGGTCATAAACTCATCGAAATCCAGATGGGGGCCGTTGGGCCTTCCGGTGGAAGCGCTCGCGTAAGCACCGTTGCCCGGCCACTGCGAGACATCCGCTACACGGGGAGTCAGCGGACTTGGGATAGTCGTGTTTGTATTTACAAGCGCACCATTGGTTGAGGACACCGTCGTCCAGATGTAGTTGTCCGATTTTTCCCCGCCGGGAAACCGCAGATACCGTGCCTTCATATCGCCCAATCCCTGGGTAAGAGTGCGGGATGTCCCCGCCGGCCGGAGAGCTTCGTCGTCAAGCAAGTAGTTCAGATTGATGCCGACGGGTCGATTTGCGGTCGATCGAATGACATTCGCGGCATCAATCGTGATTGTTTCCGCTGCATGGCTGGGATTCGCGCAGAACACGCAGCTACCGAGCGATATGGTTGCAGCAAGGACTTGCGACCAATGAGAAAGCGGGGAAATACCCTCCGTCGGGGGCTTACGCTCCCACATTCTATTTTTGAGAGTCATGGTGGAACGGAGGGTTTTTGGATTTGGCATGATGAGAATCATGGAATGAAGAACAGGACAAATTTTTTTGCAAGGTGGATTCACCGTAGATTCTCAAGAACCGGTTTGCTTAGGACTTCGTGGATGGGATTGTGCGTACGGTGCCCTTGGGGCACGTATCGTGGCGAAGGAGGTTCAAGACAAGCATGCGGAGCATTGCTAAGTACTAGGCTGCGTGACCCTCTGCACCAGCCCCGCATCAATCGCAGCATGCGCCAGGAAGTCCTTACAACTAGGAATGACCCCGGGCATCTTTCCGCAACGCGCCGGTTCCCGGCGGATCAAATGCCTGGCCGTGCCGCTGCTTCAAGGAAGATCTTACTCGCTTGGCGACATCTCGCTGTTGGCCTCCACGATCATCTTGCCAACCAGTTCCATGTCCATTTTGACTCCTGGCTGCGGTTCGAGGGTCCCCCCAACAGTGAGTCGGCCTTCCAGCCGGTTCTTGAGGTCGATCCGGTGCTCGAGCGAGCGCAGGGCTGAAAAGTTCCCGCTGACCCGCATCGATAAGTCACCGCTGGGCGGCACGTCATCCGGAGTGCCGGTCATATCGACAGTGCCAGTGAGTCTTGCACAACGCTGGCCTTTGTAGTCCTCGATCCCCTCAAACTTCACCACAAAAATCCCGCTGCCACCTTCCATGCCCATTAGGTTGACTCCTTCCGATGTCCACTCGTCGCCAACCTTGCGCGGGACGGTGCCGTAGATCTTCGCATCGAAGTTCTCGTTCAGCGCTTTGCTCATGCGCTCGAGTTTCTCTGTCATGGGCTCTGTGATCTTGCCCTTTTCAAGGCGGACGGTCCATGGTTCTCCCGCCGGTCTCTCCGCGATCAGGGGATGATCCACAAGGGGACTCTCTTCCTCCGGCGGATTTTGGTCCTGACCCATGATGTTCATTCGTTCTGTTTTGCGGTCTTCCAGAATGGTGTAGCGCAGCTTGTTCTCATCCAGCGCCTCAATCCGCTGCCGTTGGACCTCGCTAAAGGAGGAGGTTCCCTCCATTTCGGTGCCTCGGAAAACGACGAGCACCCGGCCGTCCGGCACCTCCGTGGTGGTCTCGACGAGGATGGTTTTTCCAACCGGCACGGTTTCCTCCATGGTCGCGAGAACGAAGCCCGCTTTTTCATTGGGGGCGGACGCTTCCTGGGCGGAGCTGTCCGCCACTTGCGGGTCAGACGCGTTCCGCACGTCGGCATTTTTCCGCTCACACCCTGAAACGAAGATCAGGCCTGTGAAGGCAAGGGCGAGAAATCTCATGCCTGAAGGGAAGGTCGAAATCTCCTTGATCACAAGCTTAACCCACCATTCCTCAGAGTTCGCTGTAGGGCATGCTAAAGGTATCGCCCTCCTCCATTTTGCCGCTTTTCAGGCCTTTCATGAACCAGCGCATCCTTTGCTCGGAGGTGCCGTGAGTAAAAGAGTGGGGGACCACCTTGCCCTGAGTCTTTTTCTGAATCGCGTCGTCGCCGATTGCGTTTGCGGCCCGCATCGCCTCCTCGATATCGCCTTCATCTAGGTATTGGCGGGAGTGATGCGCCCACACCCCGGCGTAGAAATCCGCCTGCAGCTCCAGTCTCACGGAATATTCGTTGAAGTCGGAGCGCCCCCGCTTTGAGTGGACGAAATCAGAGGCACCAAGCAGCTTCTGCACGTGGTGTCCCACCTCGTGAGCGATCACATATGCCTGAGCAAAATCGCCCGGGGCTTCGAAGGTGCGTTCCAGCTCATCATAAAAACCAAGATCTATATAGACCTTACGGTCGGCGGGGCAGTAAAAGGGCCCCATGGCCGCGCTTCCGGTCCCGCAGCCGGTGCCGACCTGACCACGGAAGATCGTCATCGTCGGCAGCTGGTATCTCTTTTCTTGGCGGGCGAACTGTGCCGCCCACACTTCCTCTGTGTCCGCCAGAACCACTTTAGCGAATTCGAAGCGCTCCTGATCCTCCGGGCTTACCTGCTGGGCGGCCGCACCACCGCCCATGAACATATTGGGATCCACGATGCCAAGCTTCCAAAGCGCCAGGCCCGCCACCACCGCGATGAGGATGCCTTTGATCCCGAACCGCTGGCCGATCAGGGTCAGTAGCGTCATTCCGCCGCCGCCGCGACCTCCCATTCCTGCGGTCCGTTTTCCCCGGAGGTCCTGAACGTTGGTGCTGCTTCTGCGGCCTTTCCATTGCATCTGACTAGTTAGACGCGTCTTTCTATCTCGGCAAGCAACCTTATGTGAACATGCGAGAAACTTCCCGGTCCTACCGCTTCTTCGCCTGTCCCAGTGCTTGGGTGAACCAGTCGTTGCCGGGAGGCTGCGGCTGGTTGCGGTTCCCCTCGCCTCCTTGCTGGCGTTGCTGCGGGCGGTTGTCACGCGAGGGCGGGCCTCCGTTACGCTGGCGGGGTTCGAAATCGGGCTTGGTTTTCATGGAGAGGGCGATCCGGTTCCGGGGTAAATCCACTTCCAGAACCGTCACCTGCACCTGTTGGCCGACTTTCACCACCTCGCTGGCATCGCGGACGAAGTGATCGGAAAGGTGGCTGACGTGGACAAGACCGTCTTGGTGCACGCCCACATCCACGAAGGCACCGAAGGCGGTCACATTAGTGACGATCCCAGGCAGCTTCATTCCAGTGCTCAGGTGTTCGGGCTTCTCAATGCCTTCGGCAAAACTGAAAGCTTCGAATGCTTTTCGAGGATCTCGCCCGGGTTTTGCGAGTTCCGCGAGGATGTCCTGCAGGGTCGGCAGGCCGACCTCGGGGTCGACGTATTTTTTCAAATCGATCTTTTTGCGTAGCGCCTCGTCGCGCATGAGATCGCCGACTCCGCAGCCGAGCTCCGCAGCCATTTTCTCCACGAGGGCGTAGCGCTCCGGATGGACGGCGGAGGAGTCCAACGGGTGCTCCGCGTCACGGATGCGGAGGAAGCCTGCGGCCTGCTCGAAAGCTTTCTCTCCGAGGCGTGGCACCTCCCTGAGCTGCGCGCGTGAGGTGAAGCCGCCGATTTCAGAGCGGAAGGCGACGATATTTGTGGCCAGCGATTCGCTGAGGCCGGAGACATAGGCCAGGAGGTGCTTTGATGCGGTGTTCAGTTCCACGCCGACACCGTTCACGCAGCTTTCCACCGTGTCATCGAGGCTCATCTTCAGCGCGCGCTGATCGACATCGTGCTGGTACTGGCCGACTCCGATGGCTTTTGGGTCGATCTTCACCAGCTCCGCCAAGGGGTCCATCAGGCGGCGGCCGATCGAGACGGCACCACGGACGGTAACATCTTCGTTGGGAAATTCTTCACGCGCGGCTTCGGAGGCGGAGTAGATCGAGGCGCCGCTCTCATTGACCATAATGATCTGGATCGAGGCCGGCAGCTTGAGCTTTTTGACAAAGGCCTCGGTTTCGCGGCTGGCGGTGCCATTGCCGATGGCGATCGCTTCGATATTGTACTTTTTGATTAGTCCCGTCAGCTCCACCGCAGCCTCGTAAAGTTGGTTCTGCGAGCCTGCGGTGGCGTGGAGCACCGTGTGGTGGAGGAGTTTCCCCTGCGCATCCAGCACCACGGTCTTGCAGCCGGTGCGGAAGCCAGGATCGATGGCCAGCGTGCGTTTGCGGCCGAGTGGCGAGGCCAGCATGAGTTCGCGGAGGTTTTCCGCAAAAACTTGGATCGCAGTCTCATCAGCTCGCTTTTTCCCGAGCAGGCGCATTTCCGTCTCCATCGAGGGCATTAGCAGTCGCTTGCAACCGTCCTCCACTGCCAGCCGCACCTGATCTGCGGCGGGTCCGTTTCCGGTCATCCATTCCGGCACGGCGATCCGCGTCACGCGCTCCAGCGGCACCTCGACCCGCATGAAAAGGAAGGCCTCCTTCTCGCCCCGGCGGATGGCTAGCATTCGGTGGGAGGGGATCGTCTTGAAAGGCTCGGACCACTCGAAGTAGTCGCGATACTTCGCAGCATCCGCTTCGTTTTCCTTTCCATACATGATCTTGGACGAAACGGTTGCCTCCTCTTCGTAGATCTTCCGCACCTGCCCCCGCAGCGGCGCATCATCGGTCACGCGCTCGGCGATGATGTCCCGTGCGCCGGCGAGAGCGTCCTCTGCGGTGGCGACTTCCTTATCCGCTTGGATGTATTTCGCGGCCTCCTCGGCGGGATCGGAGCTTTGGTTTTCCAGGAGAAAGTCAGCGAGCGGGGTGAGACTGCGCTCGATGGCCTTGGTCGCGCGCGTCTGGCGCTTCGGCCGGAAGGGCGCGAAAATATCCTCCAGCGCCGTCAATGTCAGCGCGGCCAGCACTTTTCTCTTCAGCTCTGGTGTGAGGAGCTGCCGCTCTTCTAGCGATTTCAGGATCGTGGCGCGGCGGGAATCGAGTTCCGCAAGCTGGAGCATTCGGTCGCGGATCGTCTGGATCTGCACCTCGTCTAGCAGGCCGGTTGCTTCCTTGCGGTAGCGGGAGATGAACGGGATCGTTGCGCCCTCGGCGAGAAGTTTTGCCGTCGCGGCGACCGAGGAGAGCTTGATCCCTGTTTCACGAGAAATCGTTTCGAGATGGGTTTGTGAGGAGGCTTCGGGCTTGGCGTCGGACATGGTTTCGAGGCGGATCTTATGCCCGGCGACGAGCGGGGCTGGCAAGTGCTTGCAGCGGGTAAATCTCTAACAACCTGGGACTGCAGACCCTTGGAGATGGAGAAACCACAAATTTGACGAATTTCGAGGAGAGGGAACCACGGAAGGCACGGGATACAGGAAGGTTATGTCACCCATTCGTGAGATTCGTGAAATTCGTGGTCCATCTTTCTAACCATTCACCGCACGCTTTCGGTTCAAAGGCGTCTCGATGTATCTCCAAGAGAGCTTGGTCATTATCCATGTCAGCCCGGCGAAGCACGCTGTGCGCAGGGCGATCTGGAAAAAGGAGTCCGCGTATGGCCCCCACCACAGGAAGGGCATGATTTTCCCCAACACAATGGGCGCAAGATTGTGATAGAGGTAAATTCCGTAGGACAAGATGCCCACCCGCTGAAGAAAAGGCGTCTCCAGAAATTTTCCAGCCAGATTCTGCCAGCCGATCGAGGCGGTCCCCACCACCCCGCAAAGCCCGACCGCGAGGAAGGCGGATTGAAAGGCCATGAAAGCGTCCCTAATCTGACCGGAACTCCACTCCAGCAGTGAATATGTCGTGAGGCCAAAGACTGTTAGGATCGACCACAGACGGCTCGAAAGGGGGAACCCTTGGTGGATCACCAGCGCCATCAGCCCCCCGATGCCAAAGTAATCGAACACGCCCCAACTGATCTTTTCCGGCCAGATGAAGGGAGGGCTCAGCAGGTGGTGCAAGTGGCGGGAGAGCGGCGTGGTCGCGGCAAACAGCAGCATCGCTAGCGGCAGGAAGCGGCGAGGCGTCAGCCAGATAACAATCGGCCAGAAGAGATAGAACTGCTGCTGGATGGCGATTGACCAGAAATGCGAGGTTCCCGGCGGCCACTCGCCGATGAGTGCCACGTGAAAATTGGTCAGGTAAAGCAAGTACCAGTGCAGCTTGTCCCACAGCCGTGGGGCGAGAAAAACAAAAGCCACCGCCAGAGCCGCGTAGTATGGCACGATGATCCGCAGTCCGCGCCGCCACTGGAAATTTTTCCACGCCCGCCAGCGCCAGTTCCCTCCGCCTGCCTCGCTCCTGTCCCGGATCCGCAGCAGCGAGCTCGTAATGAAATACCCGCTGAGCACCAAAAAGAAATACAGCCCGATCTCATACGGCAAGCCGAAGCTCCATTCTTTAGGCACCCAGTGGTCCCAGCAAATGCCCAGCATCGCCAAGGCACGCAGGCCGTCGAGCTGAATGGCGCGGGAAGTCATGCTGGTGGTTCAAGTTCAGGCCTGCGGATTCTAGCAAGCAGCGCTGGTCTGAGTGCTGGAGAGGCCTTAGGGAACTAAAAACTAGGGAGGGGAGCTAATGGCAAGACTCTGATGAGAGGAAGAACTGTCGTGGTTGCAAGCCCGCTTGACGCCCCCGGATACTCTGATCAAGCTGCTGGCCGAGGACTGGATTACGAACGAAGCTTTTTGTTCTGGAACTTTTTCTCGATTGACGGCCTTGGTAGAAGACTGTTCATTCGAACTTATGAGCGAACTGGAATCCCTTGAATTATTCTCTGGTGCTGGGGGTTTGGCGCTTGGTCTCCACGCTGCTGGATTTCGGCACAGAGCGCTGTATGAATGGAATGCTTCCGCAGTTGAAACGCTCTGCTACAATCAAAAGATCGGCCACGGTTCTTTAAGCGGATGCGAAATCTCCCGAGCAGACGTGAGAGATGTGGATTTTAAGAAGTACCATGGTGTGGATCTGGTAGCCGGTGGGCCGCCTTGCCAGCCTTTTTCAATGGGCGGAAAAGCCGCAGGAATGAACGACGTGCGTGATATGTTTCCTCAAGCCATCCGAGCTGTCGCGGAAGTTCAACCTCGCGCGTTCATATTCGAAAACGTCCGCGGCTTGTTGAGGTCCGCCTTTTCGAATTATGTCGAATATATTCGACTTCAGATGGAATTCCCCCAGTTTCCCATTTCCGAAAACGTTGGATGGGATCAAAATCTTTCCCGTCTCCAACGGTATAAGGAACGACTCGGGAAAACGACCGAAGGCTTGCGCTATCGTGTTTATGTTCACCAAGCAAACGCTGCTAACTACGGGATTCCGCAGCATCGGCACAGAGTCTTTTTCATTGGATTTCGTTCCGACTTCAACACGAGTTGGTCGTTTCCCAAAGCTACTCATGCTGATCCCCAATCCGCAGTTTTTAGACGCGGCGGACACGAATTTTTGCCTTGGATCACGCTAAAGCAGGCGATTGAGGGATTACCCTCGCCGAGTGTTAAAGCTTGCAAAAAGTGGAAAAATCACACCCTTCGACTTGGAGCAAGATCTTACCCCGGTCACACAGGCAGCCCCTTGGACAGCCCTGCTAAGGCTCTAAAAGCAGGAGCTCACGGAGTTCCCGGAGGTGAGAACATGATTCTTTTTCCGGACGGTTCGGTCCGATATCTTTCCATTCGGGAAAGTGCTAGGGTGCAGACGTTTCCAGATGATTACATCTTTTTAGGCAGCTGGACAGAAGCCATGAGACAGCTGGGTAATGCTGTGCCCGTTAAACTCGCTGAGATAGTTGGTCGTTCCGTCGCTAAAGCCATTTCTCGACAAGGGCTGGGAAAGTCTCAAGTCTCAGGCGATGAAGCCCTACAACCCTCTTGAGAAAGAGAATCTCGGCAAGAGCGTCGCTGACTCACTGACCCGACAGATTCCCGTCCCGCTTGGTGAGATCGACCGGTTCCATGGTGCTGGAGTGTACGTGATCTACTATACGGGTGATTACGAGACATACACAAACCTCCGGTTATGGAACACAGGAGAAGAGGGGTTGCATGTTCCAATATACGTGGGCAAGGCGGTGCCAATAGGTGGTCGGAAAGGAAACGTGGATCCGGAGGTCTCGGCTCGGGGCGCAGCGCTTTTCAGCAGGTTATACGAACATCGGAGATCAATCGAGCAGGTTGAAAGTCTCCGAATAGAAGACTTCTGGTGTCGTTATCTGGTGGTAGACGACATCTGGATCCCTCTGGGAGAATCTCTTCTCATCCAACGTCACCGCCCGGTCTGGAATTCGGTCCTTGATGGTTTCGGAAACCATGACCCGGGGAAGGGAAGGCACAAAGGTGCAAGATCAAGCTGGGACACGCTGCACCCGGGGCGGAACTGGGCAGAAAGGTGCGCTCCCTCAAAGCTGTCGGAGCAACAGATCCGCCATCATATAGAGCAATACTGGGAGGCCTACGAAAAGCTGTAGCTAGCCCTGCGTCTTCAGACCCTGTTGCCCAGGCTTCCACTACCGACGTCCGCTTTTTGTGGTTGAGCATTCTTCGCGCTGGTCATCCCCAGTTCTTGACAGCGCAACTGATGGACAGGATGCTGTCCATATCAAGGCTATCACATACACAGCCGCCAGAGAGAGCTTGGCATCCACGATGGACAGTGTCTGTGCCGATCATGATCCCGTCATCATCACCCGCAACCGGGATCAGGCGGTAGTGATGATGTCGCTTGAGGATTACGAGTCCCTACAGGAGACTGCGTATCTTCTTCGGGTTCCCGCAAACGCGAGACGTCTTTTGGATTCGATCGAGGAACTGGAAAAAGGCGTCGTGGTCGGCAAAACGATTCAGGAGCTCTCCCGATGAATATTCAGTTCTCCTACAAAGCATGGGAGGACTACCTGCATTGGCAGCAGACCGACGAGAGACTGGTTAAGAAGATCAACGAGCTGATCAAAAACATCGCTCTGAGTCCTCACGAAGGAATTGGAAAACCAGAACCTCTCAAGCACGCCCTGAGCGGATAATGGTCGCGGCGTAGCAATGAAGAGCACCGCCTGGTTTATCGGGTGGAGGGATCAATTTTATGTATTCGGCAGGCCAGGTATTACTACGGCTGAGAGAGCAAGCGACTGGGGAGATCGCCGTTATCACTTGAACATGGAGCACAACGATTTTCCTTAGGCATCGTGCGGACATCCTGACCCAGAAAATTACGAGATGTGGCGCGCGCTTCTTTTGTAGTTGAGCGTTTGGGGGCAATGGCTAGGGATTGGGCGTGAGCGTTTGGAAAACAGCGGTGGAGGTTTTGGAGGGGGCGGTGAAAGCCGGGGTGGGGGAGTTTGTGGTTTGCGGAGGGGCGCGGAATGCGGTGCTGCTGGAGGTGCTGGGGCGGATGGAGGCGGCGGGGAAGGTGAGGGTTTGGAGTCACTTTGAGGAGCGCTCAGCGGGATTTTTCGCGCTGGGGCGGACGATGGTGACGGGGCGGCCTTGCGGGGTGGTGGTGACGAGTGGGACTGCGGTGGCGGAGCTGCTGCCAGCGGTGGTGGAGGCTTTTTATCAGGCAAGGCCACTGGTGCTGGTAACGGCGGACAGGCCGGAGGGTTTTCGCGGCAGCGGGGCGCCGCAGGTGATCGAGCAAGGGCGAATTTTCTCGGAATATGCTTCTGTCGATTTGGAAAATTGGGATGGGGCGGGGCCGCTGCATTTGAATGTGGGGCTTGAGGAGGAGTTTGAGATCGGAAGGGAGGATTTTAAAGATCTGGAGCTCGGGGAGTTTCAGGTGAAAGAGGAGAGGCCAGTGGTAGGGGAGCTGGCGCGCTGGCTGCGGGCGGGTTCGCTGCGGGGGCTGGTGGTGATGATCGGTGATCTGGAGCCGGGCGAGCAGGAGGAGGTGTTTCATCTTTGCGAGGCTTTGGGCGCGCCGGTGGTGGCGGAGGCGACGAGCGGTCTGCGAGAGGCCTTGCAGCATCTGATGCTGGTGGAGGCGGACGAGGTTTTGAAGGCAAGGCCGCCGTCGAAAATCTTGCGGCTGGGCGGGGTGCCGAGCGGTAGGTTCTGGAGAGATCTGGAGGATCTGCCGAAGGTGGAGGTGTGGTCGGTTTGCCGGAACGGGTTGCGGGGCCTCGGCCGGGAGGCGGGGGTGGTGAAAGGTTCGCTGGCTCGAATCCTGCCCGCGATGGGTGAATTCGAGGAGCAGGGGGATGTGGCGGATTATCTGGAGGAGGTGAAAAGCCGGGCGGTGAGGGTGGAGGAGGCACTGGAGGCGTTTCCTGACAGCGAGCCGGGCTGGGTGCGGACGCTTTCAGTGTTTGCCTCGATTGGGACGAGCGTCTATCTGGGCAACAGCCTGCCGATCCGGGAGTGGAACGCTTACGCTCAGTGGGAACGGCCAGTGCAAGTGGTGCGGGCGAATCGTGGGGCGAACGGGATCGACGGGCAAATCAGCTCGTGGCTGGGCGCGAGCGCGGAGGAGAAGGATGCGTGGGGAATTTTTGGTGATCTTACGACGCTCTATGATCTAGCTGGGTTGAGCATGCTGGGGCAGGTGCAGTGCAAGGGTCGGGTGCTGGTGGTGATCAATAATGGCGGCGGGAAAATCTTCGAGCGAGTGCCGCGTCTGCAGGCCTTGAGCCCGGCGGCAAAGGAGTGGATGACAGCGGAGAGTCCGGTGGATTTCGAGGCGGTGGCGAAAGCCTGGGGCATGAATTTCATGAGAGTCAGCCGCGCCGATGAATTCGATGGGGTGGAGGCACAGGGGGCGACGCTGCTGGAGGTTGTGCCGGACGCGGGGCAGACGGAGAAGTTCCTGCAGCGGCTCCGGCGGGGGTGATTTTCTCACTGCTAGCGGGGCGGCGGATTGACACAGAACGGCATTGGTCGAAAATTTACCTTGGAGGTTGGGGCAAGGTGTTTCTACTCTGCCGCACCGAGATTCACCATTATGGCACAAAAAGATTTTACGATTCTGAACAAGCTGGGGATTCATGCCCGGCCGGCGGCCCAATTTGTGAAGATGGCAAATCGGTTCCAGTCCGATATCTTGGTTGAAAAGGACGGTGAGGAAGTTGACGGGAAGAGCATCATGGGCCTGATGATGCTGGCGGCGGGCCACGGCTCTGTGATCAAGGTGAGCGCGGAGGGCTCCGATCAGGACGAGGCGCTGGAGGCGATCGGCGATCTGATTGCACGGAAATTCGAGGAGGAGTGAGAGCGGACTGCTGATTTTATGTCAAAGATTACGATTTTATCCGGTGACGGTATCGGCCCGGAGGTGATGGTGGAGGCGCTGCGGGTCTTGGACGCGGTGGAGGAGAAATTCAATTTTAAGGTCGAGCGCTCGGAACACCTGGTAGGTGGCGCGGCGATCGATGCGACCGGTCATCCGCTGCCGCCGGAAACGGTGAAAGCAAGCGAGGCTGCTGACGCGATTTTGTTCGGCTCCGTGGGCGGCCCTAAGTGGGAGAGTCTGCCACCGGAGATTCAGCCGGAGCGCGGAGCCTTGTTGCCACTGCGAAAGCATTTCGGGTTGTTCGCCAATCTGCGGCCGGGGGTGTGTCTGCCGGCGCTGACGGATGCCTCGCCGGTGAAGCAGGAACTGATCGCGGATGGCTTTGACGTGCTGTGCGTGCGGGAGCTGACGGGCGGTGTGTATTTCGGCTCTCCCAAAGGCAGGCACGAGGAGGATGGCGAGCCGGTGGCGCTTGATACGATGATTTACAAGAAGAGCGAGATCCAGCGGATCGCGCGGGTCGCTTTCACGGCGGCGATGGGTCGCAAGAAGCATTTGCTCTCGGTGGACAAGGCGAACGTGCTGGCGTCATCGGTGCTGTGGCGCGAGACGGTCATCGAAATTTCAAAAGAGTTCCCTGAGGTGGAGCTCTCCCACATGTATGTGGACAACGCAGCGATGCAGCTGATCCGCCGCCCGGGCTCATTCGATGTGCTGGTGACGGAGAATCTTTTCGGCGACATCCTTTCGGACGAAATGGCAATGATTTCCGGCTCGCTTGGGATGCTGCCATCGGCCTCGCTGGGCAAGCAGAAGGATGACGGTCTCTACTTCGGCCTCTACGAGCCTTCGGGCGGTTCCGCTCCGGACATCGCTGGCCAAGGCATCGCCAACCCGATCGCCCAGGTGCTCTCGCTGGCGATGCTACTGAGATTTTCACTCGGAAAAACGGATGCTGCGGAGGCGATCGAGGCCGCTGTGGCGCAGACGATCGCTGATGGCTTCCGGACGGGCGACATCGCGACCGGCAAGGACGGCGAGAAAAAAGTCGGCACCTCGGGAATGGGTGATGCAATTATCCAAAGGCTGTGACGAAAGCGGGTTCCATCGCGGTAGGGTGGACGATGCTTTTTTTGAGCGGATGCTCGTTTCAGAAGCCGGTTGAGGAGTTGGCGATCCGCACTCCTGGCAGCTGGGCGGCGGTATCGAGTGGGACCGAGGCAAGGATATCCACCGGCTGGCTCTCGCGGTTCAATGATCCGGGGATGACCCGCAGCGTGAACATGGCGTTGGAGCACAACCGATCCTTGCGGGCGGCATCGGCGCGGCTGCGGGGCGCGCGGCAGGAGACGATTATCGCTAGGGCGCGGCAGCTGCCGAGCGTGAACGCCCGGGGAACGTCAAGCGCCGCAGATGGGCCGGAAAGCGATCGCAGGCAGAGTTACGGCCTGAACCTCGCGGCTTCCTGGGAGCCGGATCTGTGGGGGCGCTTGCGTGATCTGACGCGGGCGGCGGAGGCGGAGGAGAGGGCTGCGCTTGAGGATTTCCGCGGCGCGCGGCTTTCACTCGCCGCAAATACGGCCAAGGCCTACGTGGATATGATTTCGGCGGAGCAGGAGGTGGATCTTGCTCGTTTCACCCTCGGATCGTTTCAGAAAAACCTGCGGATTATCGAGCGCAACTACAAGGCCACGGGCGAGGGTGCCTTGGACATCCAGTTCGCGCGGACCAATGTCTCGTCAGCGCAGCGGGCGCTGGAAGCGCGGACTTTGGACCGAGGAAACGCGGCCCGGACGCTGGAGGTGCTGCAAGGGCGGTATCCGGCGGGGCAAACACGGGCTGCGAGAGATCTACCGAATCTTCCAGATTCTGTTCCTGTGGGAATTCCCGCAGGGATGGTGGAGCGCAGGCCTGATCTCGCGGCGGCGCGAGCGAGGCTTTTCGCATCCGCCCAGCGGGTGGAGGCGACGCGGAAAAACCTGCTGCCGGATCTTTCACTCACGGGCTCGGGAGGGAACAGCGGGGCGCGGTTTTCCGATCTGCTGAGGACTGATTTTCTGGTGGCGACGATTGGAGCCGCAGTGGATCAGGTGGTTTTCGATGGCGGTGCGCTTGCCGCCCAGACGCGCGGCTCGCTTGCGCGGAACGATCAATTGGTGAACGAATACGCGCAGACGGCATTGACCGCTTTTCGCGAGGTGGAGGCGACATTGGCCGCGGATCGCTCGCTGGCGGAGCAAGAAAGGTTTCTAAATTCCGAAGTGGAGCAGGCGACGTTGGCGGAGCGGCAGGCGGAGCGGGATTACGCCGAAGGGATCAATTCAAATATTCTCTCAGTGCTTGAGGCGCAACGACGGGCGAATAATGCGCGGGCGGCAATCATCCGGTTGCGCAACCAGAGGCTGCAGAATCGCATTGATCTGCACCTCGCGCTCGGAGGCGATTTTCAGACGGAGGCAAAATAGCTAGGCGCATTTCGGGCAGGTGCCGAAAAATTCAAGTTCGTGGTAGAGGCCGCGGTAGCCTGTTTTTTCGCGGATCTCGTTCTCGAGTTCATGGACCGGGCAAGGAGCTTGAATGGACTCGATTTTCCCGCAGCCGGTGCAGATGAGATAGTCGCTATGTCGGCCGGGCTGGAGGAGAGTGAAGTAGGCGGCGCGTTCGTGCAGGCCAAGGCGGCGCAGAACACCATGCTCGGTGAGGCGGTGCAGCAGGCGGTAGACCGTGGCCTTGTCGCATTGGTCGGCGAGGCGGGAAGAAGACGCGAGCTCGGCAAGAGTCATCGGGCGCTCGGCCTCTATCAGTGTGGCCAGCAGTTCCTCGAGCGCTTTGGTGCGGCGCAGCCCGAGATCGCGGCAACGATCGACGGCCTCTTTGATGGCAGATTTCGACATGGTTTAGAACAGGCTCGCTTGTGGATCATCAGGTTTCAAGGGCGGAGGGGGCGCGCCGATCTTTTTATACGCGGCAGGCAGGGCGGTTCTTCCGCGGGGCGTGCGCTGGACGAAGCCCTGCATGATGAGGAAAGGCTCGTGGACTTCTTCAATCGTTGCCGCATCTTCGCCGACAGCCACGGCCAGAGAGCTGAGGCCGACTGGGCCACCGTTGAACTTGTAGATCATTGCCTCGAGCAGGCGCTTGTCCATCTCATCAAGGCCGTCCGCGTCGATCTCGATCATGGCGAGAGCTCCCGCCGCAGTTTTTGCATCGATGATCCCGGTGCCGCGCACCTGTGCGTAGTCCCGGACCCAGCGGAGCAAAGCGTTGGCCACGCGGGGGGTTCCCCGGGAGCGGGCGGCGACCTCCATGGCTCCGTCCCGGTGGATTTCCACGTCCAGTAGCCCTGCGGAGCGCTCGATAATGTCGCCGAGCTCTGCGTGGGTGTAATAGTCCAGCCGGTTGATCAGACCGAAGCGGGAGCGCAGCGGCGCGGTCAGCATTCCGGAGCGGGTGGTGGCGCCGACGAGGGTGAAACGCGGGAGATTGATCTGTATCGAGCGGGCGGAGGGGCCGGAATCAATGATGATGTCGAGCCGGTAGTCCTCCATGGCCGGATAGAGGTATTCCTCGATCGCAGGATGCAGGCGGTGGATCTCATCGATGAAAAGGATGTCGCCTTTTTGGATGTTGGTGAGGATGCCGGCGAGGTCACCTGCCTTCTCGATCTGCGGACCGGAGGTCGTGTGCATCTGTGTTCCGGCGGCCTTGGCGATTAGGTTGGCAAGTGTCGTTTTCCCCAGTCCCGGAGGTCCAGAGAGCAGAACATGATCGAGGACGTCGCCCCGCCGCTTCGCCGCCTCCAGCATGAGGAGCACGCGCTCCTTGACCTTTTCCTGACCAATGAATTCAGAAAAGGCGGGAGGCCGCAGCGAGACATCGAAAGGAGTCGGCGCAGCGCTGGTCGTTTGCTGGTAAAAATTGTCTGACATCCGCAGGCGCACCAGTGCAACCGATCGCCCGGTTGAGGAAAAGCCCTGAATTACGATTCGCAGGGAATGTTCCAGCTCGGCGGCCGCTATTGGGCTGAGGATGTAGGCCGGATGAGGATTTCGGAAAAGCTCTCGCTTCAGGTCCGGCGGGTTACGCGATATCGGGCAGCCGCGTGCGGCCTGGATCCGAGAACTTCCGGTGCCGCACGATCGCGACGATGAATAGAGCGAGAGAGGCGAAAGCGAAAGGGAGGACGACAAGGCTTCCGATCAATGCAAGGGAGATGTCGCCGGCAAGTGCGGCGGGATCGGCGGCGCCTGCCACTTGAAGGGTGCCGAAGGCCTTCACCATTCCGATCACAGGCGCGGCAAGCCCGACAAGGATCGAGAGCGCGAGCGAGATCGCTGAGATCCAGATCATCTTTCCCCAGAATTTTCGTTTTTGTTCGGATGCTTGATTGTTCATTTTTAGGTGAGGGTGGCGGAGGTGAAATTGAGGGAGGGGCATGGCGGATGCAATCCGCCGCCACGGATACTGGGCGGCCGAAGATCGCCCCCACGCTGTATTCCTTCGGCGATGGCCTTGGTAGGCGTTGCTGAGGTGCTGAGGTACACGGAGGAAACATTAAGGGGCGGGAACGGCGATGGGTCGAACCAGCCGGCTCGGAATGGGTAAACGTACCTATATACACTCTTGCGCAGGTGGGGATCCTACCGATCACACCAATTATGAAAACGTTTTTGAAACTCCGTATTTCCGCCTTCGGTTTGTTGACCGCCGCTTTCGCTTTTGCGGATCCCGTCACCAACGAAATCGATGCTGCGAAGAAGGCATATGAATCCGGTGACACCGCCGAAACCCAGGTGGCGCTCAATCAGGCGCTCGCTCTGCTTGGAGAAATGAAGGTGGCGGAGGTGGGCAAGGCGCTCCCGGAAACCATCGGGGAATGGAAGGGTGGCGAGATCGACAACCAAAGCGCCGGACTGGCGATCCTTGGTGGCGGCGGGATTACTCTTCGGCGCCCTTACACTTCCGGGGAGAAGTCCGTGACGGTCGATCTCTCCGCTGATTCACCTGCGATCGGAATGATGCTCGGCTATCTTGGGAATCCGGCGACTGCGACCGCCATGGGTCTGAAGATGCATCGCATGGGTGACGAAAAGGTGATGGTTAATGAGAAGGAAGGCAGCGCGACGCTGATCTATAATAACCGTTTCCTCTTCCAGATTCAGAACTCGGGGCTCAAGCCTGCGGAGCTAGTCGGGCTGCTCCAGGGAGTCGATCTCAAGGCACTTGATTCGGTGAAATGATCATGAAAGCCATGCACCCTGTCTTCCGGGCTTTACTTGGGCTCTTTCTCGCGATCACAGCCCACGCGGCGGATCCTGCCTGGTCCCTCCATTACGAGCGGGTGGAAAACGGACCGGAAGGCGAGCTGGTGGTCCGCTATGGCGATGTGGACAATCTCAGTTTCGGCTGGGACCGGGAGGACTTCGATCCTTTCTCAGGTGAGTCCACGGAGCCGCATCGTTTCCCCAAGATCCTTCATCCGGAAGACGCGCCCGGCACGGACCATATCATGCTGGGCTCGGGCGTGACGCAGGATTCCATCTCGGGTGACGGCTACTCGGATGCGACCGAGCGTCCCGACAACCAAGTGGTGCCATTGGAGATCGATCTGGGAAAAATCCCCGAGAAAATCGAGGCGGTTCTGATCCAGCTCTTTATCGATGATTTCCAGTCGCCGGGTTTTCACTCCTCTTTCGAGCTGACGCTCAACGGCCAGCGCATCCCGCGCGGCGAGCTGATCCTTTCCAAGGTCGATCAGTCCGGGCCCATCGGAAAACTGATCTCTTTCCGGCTGGAGAAGGAGTTTTTTCCTCTGCTCGCGGAGGGAAAGGCAAGCATCCTCATCGACGATCCCAAAACCGGGGTGAACGATGGTTACGCACTCGACTTCGCACGGATACTGATCAATCCGATCATCACCCGGCCGGTGGAAGTGACGGTGAAGGTGATCGACAGCGAGACGGAGGAACCGATCCCGGGAGCGCAACTTGTGGCTTCCACCTCGGATGCCGTGACGGACGAGAACGGCATGGCGGTCTTGAAGAACGTGCCTGCCGGACTGGTCGCGGCGGAGGCAGCGAAGAGCGGCTATGTTACCAATGCCGGTGCGGTGGACATCACCACGGCGGATCCGAAAGGCGAGCTGATCATTCCGCTGGATCGCCTCAAGCCAGGCCGACTTTATGTATCGCTTTCAGAGGCGCATGCCGATCCCGGCTCAGCGCTTGTCATCTTCGATGCATCCGGATCCATGCTGCAGAAAATGAAGGGCGGGCGACGCATCGATGTGGCGAGGGAGACGTTTGTATCCGTGGTCGAAAACGTCCTGCCGGATGGGATCCGCGTGGCATTGCGCGTCTTCGGTGAGGGCGGGCCGGATAGTTGCGAAAGCGTGCTGAAGCTGCCCCTCGCGGAACTCGACCGGGCTGCGCTTACCGAAGCCATTTCCAAGATCCAGCCGATCAATCTTTCGAAAACTCCCATCGCCGCTTCCTTGGAGGCCGCCGCCGCGGATCTTGCCGAAGCCACCGGCAGCAAGCTTGTCCTGTTGCTGACGGATGGAGAAGAGACATGCGGTGGAGATCCGCAAGCCGCGATCGCGAAGCTGCGCGAGGGCGGACTTGATGTGCGGGTGAGTATCGTTGGGTTCGCGCTTGATCAGGCAGAGCTGAAGCAGACGTTCCGGGACCTCGCGGAGAAGGGCGGCGGTGAGTTTTACGATGCGGGCGACAAGGAAGGCCTCGAAGTATCGTTGGGCGCCGCTTTCGCAAAAAGGTATCAGGTGAATGGCACTTTGGGGAAACTCATCACAGAGGGACTCATCGGCGGCGATGAGATCGAGCTTCCCGCTGGCGAATACAAGGTCAGCAGCAACTCCGGCGGCGGGCTTGAGAAATTCGTCATCGTTCCCAACGGCGGGAGTGTCTCAGTGATTCTCGGGGAGCCCTAACACATGATTATATGAGAACTCTTATTCTTTTGATTATTCTGGCTCTGCCCGCCCTTGGTCAGGTGCCATTCAAATTGCCGGAGCCTGGCATGGGTGGTCAACGCAGCTCACCCACGCTCGATGACATCCGCGATTCCTGCGAAAAATTTCTGAGCAAGGACGAAGCGCTCCCGAGACCGAATCCCACGCTGGAGGTGATCGCCGCGAAGCTCGCCACGCCGGATGCGGCGTTCGAGTTCGTCCGGGATCGAATTGCACTTCAAGCGTATCCTGGCGCGATGCGTGGCCCTGAACTCGTGATTGCAGCAGGCGCTGGAAATCCACTGGATCGGTCGGCATTGTTGGGAGCGATCCTTCAGTTGCAGGGACACAAGGTCCGCTATTCGCGGGGAAAACTTCCGGAAGAACATGTCCAAAAAGCCTTTGAACGTGTCACTCATGCGCCTGTCACATCACGAGTCGCTGAAAATCCTTTCTTGGACGCGATCCGAAACCGGGCCGGAGCGGCATTCAAGCCACTGCGTGAAGCCGCTTTGGAACAGGCGGCCGCGATGATGAGACCCGACGAATTCAACGCCCCCGCGTACGAGGACCTGCGCGAACATTGGTGGGTGGAAATGGAGAAGGAGGGCGAATGGATCGCGATGGATCCCTTGCTCGGCGACTTGTCTCAGGGCGCGACACGCGCCGACGCGGAGGAAACTTTTGAAACCATTCCCGCCGATCAATTGCAGCGGATCCGGGTGACGGTTACGGCGGAGATCGCAAGCGATAAGGAGATCCGCCGGCAGGTCGCTCTTACCCATGAAGAAACCGTCGAGCGCTTCTCGACCTCGATCGTGACTTTGAGCCGTGGCGACAATGGTTATGGTGATGCTGTCTCCAAGAAATTCAGCCAGTTGCTTGGGACAGGATCCTACCAGCCGTGCCTGGTGATCGGGCAGGAAGTTCAAAAAGGAGAAACGGTCCGTTTCGGCCTGAACGATAGCAAGGAAGGCTCGAGCGGCGGACTTCTCGGGGATCTGACATTCGATGATAGCGGAGAATCATCAGTGAAAGCGGCGGACCAGTTGGTCGGGCTGATCCTTGAGATTTCCTGCCACGCTCCTGGGGGGCGGCAGATCGTATCGAGGAGGCTTCTCTATGACAGGATCCCGCCTGCGGATCGGCTGGCATGGGAGTCGGCCGACCACCCCGTGGAGGTGGACTTCGCGTTCGCCTCTGAGGTCCCCGGAAGTCTGGCACGCGCGTTGAACGGGTATCACTTCATTCACGCCTATCATGGAGCGCACAATCCCGGGCAATTGCTCGCTCAGAACCTCGGGATGTTGTCGGCGATCAACGAGCGTTACGCAGCTTCTCCCGATCCTGCCGCGGAGACGCTCGCTGCGGACAGCTTCCGGAACCTGACCGCAAGTTCGTGGCGGGCGCTTGCGGTCGCGAACGACGATCTTGTGACACCGTCGGTGAACGATCTCGATGGGCTGCGCTTCTATCCCGCCCACCCGCGGATCGCATTGATCTCCATGGTTCATCCCAAAGATGATCCAAGGCTTTCCGTCTCCGTGGACCTGCTTCAGGACGATCTCAGGATTGCTTGCGCAGATGATATTTCCGCCGAGGAGATCGCCGTGCGCCAGCTATGGCGGGGGGCGCTCAGCGGAGCTTTGGAAACAGAGATGCTGAACCTTTCCCTGGCCTCGTTCCTCACCGATGCGGAGGGGAGCAGCGAATCGGCGACAAGCTTGGACACCTTGATGATCGTCCGAGATATGGAAGCGGACACGGCCGGGATCGCGCTCAAGAAAGCCCTGTCCTCGGGCAAGCTGGTGCTCGCCGCTCCGGAAGAACAGGGACGGAACTGTTTCTGGGAAATCAGTGATTCCACCGGTGCCACCAAGGCAATGCTCGAGCCAGGACTGGGCGGAACATCATATGTGGTCAATCCCTTGGGAACCCTCAACGGCCCGAACGTCCATATCGTCAATCTCAAGGACTTCAGCTCGAGACGTGTCAGCGACGTGACATTCAACCGGGTCAAAGCCACACCCCGGCCTTCCGGGACCATCACCCAATATATCGAAATGATCGAGGTCTCCACCGCGAACTGCGTGCCAGCCGCGCTGGCCTTCGGGATGACCACGGGCAATTGCATGCTGCTTGGTGCCATCTCCTTCAACGAAGGTGTGCTCCACGGAAGGGACTGGACCCAAATGTTCTTCTAGGCTGCTACACCATCTCCACCCAGCTTCCGAAGCGCGAGATGATCTGGAAGCGGGTCTGGCAGGAAAGCTTTTTCAGCAGACTCGAAATGTGGTGATCCGCCGTGCGTTTGGAGATTCCCAATCGGTCCGCGATCTCCTGGTTACCCATCCCATCACATACCAGCCGGAGGATGGCGAATTCGCGGCGCGTGATGCGTTTTCCAAGGTGCGCCACAACATCTGCAGCAATCCGAGCCTGTTTTTCCATCGCCAGCTCGATCGCATAGAGGCGGGCCACCAGATGGCCGCGCAGGATCGAGGCTTTCAGATGCTGATTTTCGTCTGCCATGGTCGGATAATGGTAGGTAAGCACGACTCCGCGCTCATCTTTGATAAACACGTGCATCACGAGCTGGTCCACAATGCCCAGCTCTTTCGCAACGCCGTGGTAAAACGGAAGCGCATGGAAATCTTTGTCGGAAACTCCCTCCCGCATTCGATCGACCGTATCGACATAGACGGCTTTCCCTGTTTCGAAATCGATGTATCTGGGAAACGTGGGATGCGTTGGAAGGGTGCGGTGCAGGGCCTCGATCAGTCGCTCCACGACCAAGGAATGGGAGGATGAAGTCCCGACGCGGGTCAGTGACATCGAGCTGTCATGTTCGTTCCAGTTCGCGAAATGCGCCCCTAGGAAAGCCGTCACCCGGTGCAGGGCGAAATCCTCGAACTGGCTGAAACAATCGATGTCCTGGATCTCTCGGATCAGGACTTCAAATTCGGCGCGATCGGTATCGGTAAGTTTCAGCACGGGAGATACCTGGGGAGGTGTGCCGGAATATACAGCTTTTGGAGTGCCAATGTCACTCCGCGAATCCGCGCGCCGCCTCTCCGTAGTCGTCCTTGGCGAGAGCGGAGTGAAATCCCGGAAGGGGCTTTCAATTCAAATAAGCGGCGGTGGCATGAGGCCAAGCGGAGGAGCACTATGGGCTTCTGTGGAAGCAAGGGAATCGACCGAAGAAAAGTGAGGGCGGGGACGGTTGCGGTAAGGCATGGCGGATGCAATCCGCCGCCACGGTTACATGCCGGCTTCGGCGAGGCGCTCGGCCATCTCGGATTTTTGAAGCTCGTTGGTGAGTTCTCCAAGATCTCCTTCCATGATTCCGGTGAGATTGTGGGAGGTAAAGCCGATGCGGTGGTCGGTGATGCGCGACTGTGGGAAATTATAGGTGCGGACTTTCTCGGAGCGGTCGCCGGAGCCTATTAGCGAGCGGCGATTTTCCGAATACGCCGCCTGCTGCTCCTGCAGCTTGCGCTCATAGAGGCGGGTGCGGAGGATCTGGAGGGCCATTTCGCGGTTCTTGATTTGCGAGCGCCCGTGCTCGCAGCGGACATAGGTCCCGGTGGGGAGGTGGAAAATCTGGACGGCCGAGTCGGTGGTGTTGACGTGCTGGCCGCCCGCGCCCCCTGAGCGGCAGACCTCGATGCGGAGGTCTTCGTTTCTCAGCTCGATATCAATTTCCTCTGCTTCTGGGAGGACGGCGACCGTAATGGTGGAAGTGTGGACGCGACCCTGCGTCTCGGTCGCCGGGACCCGCTGCACGCGGTGGACGCCGGATTCATATTTCAGATGCCGGAAAACTTCATCGCCGGTGACTTTGAGAATGACTTCTTTAAAACCGCCGACCTCCGAGGGTGAACTCTCCAGATGCTCGGTTTTCCAGCCTTTGGTGTCTGCGTAGCGCTGGTAGAGGCGCAGCATTTCGGCGGCGAAGAGCGAGGCTTCATCGCCGCCCGCACCCGCGCGGATCTCAATGAGGGCGTCTCGGTCTTCGTTTGGATCAGCGGGGAGCAGGGTATATTGAATGTCCTCGCGGAGTTTCGCTAGGGTCCGCTCCAGCTCCGGGATTTCCTCGGCGGCCATCTCTGAGAGGTCTTTGTCCTCGGACCGGGCGAGCTCCTGGTTGTCTGCAAGCTGCCGCTCCGTTTCCTCGAGCGTGCTCCACAGCTCAAGCGTCTGTTTGAGCTTGCGGTGCTCGCGGAGGATTTCAGTGGCGCGCTTCGGATCCGAGAAAAGATCGGGATCGCCCACGGCCTCCTCGAGTTCGGCGAAGCGGTCTTTGCGTTTGGCGATGAGGTGCGAGTAGTCCATGGAAAAGGGAAGAGATCTTCGGTAGCGGGCGAGACCGCTGTGGCGAGAGTGTTAGCCTAAGGCGGCGGGGCTGTCCAAGCTTTGCGATAATGGAGCAGGAGGGGCGTGGCGGATGAATCCGCCGCCCCGCGAAGACTACCGCGTGGCGATGACCTGGGAGGTGAAGCCTTTTAGGTAGGAGGTCTCGGGGAGGGTGACGAGGATGGGGTGGTCGGGGCGCTGGGTGTGCTCCGCGACGAGGCGGAGGGACTTTTTGGCATCAACGGAGGCGTCGGCCAGGTTCTCGAGAAAGAGCTCACGGGTGGCGTGGTAGGAGCAACAGAAGGTGGAGAGGAGGCCGCCTTTTTCGAGAAGCTTGAGGGAGCGCAGGTGGATCTCTTTGTAACCGCGCATGGCGTCGCTGAGGGTCTTCTTGTTCCGGGTGAAGCTGGGGGGATCGAGGATGATGAGGTCGTATTCGGGTGCAGCTCCTTTTATGAAATCGAAGACGTTTGCCTCAATGACTTCGATATCGAGCTGATTGAGTTCGGCGTTGCGCTTGGCGGCGGCGCAGGCGGAGGCGGAGATATCGACGGCGGTGACCTTGGCGGCACCGGCTTTGGCGCAGGCGAGGGCGAAGCCACCCTGGTTGGTAAAGCAGTCGAGGACGCGGAGGCCCTTTGACAGCTTTGCGACTTCTGCGTGGGCCTGGAGCTGGTCGAGGTAGAGGCCGGTCTTCTGGCCGTCGATGAGGTCGATCTCGTACTGAAGATCGTTGGCGGTGACGATGAAGGAGCCGGGATTTTCGCCGTGCAGGAGTTCGATTGTTTGTTCCATTCCCTCGGCCTTGCGGGAGGGGGAGTCGTTGCGGAGGGTGATCGATTTGGGATTGAGCAGTGCGATGAGGGCATCGCGGATCAGTTCCTTCCGCATATCCATCGCCAGTGTGAGTGTCTGGACGGAGAGGTGATCGCCGTAGCGGTCGACGATGAGACCGGGGATGCCGTCGGACTCGGACCAGACGAGGCGGCAGAGGTTGATATCGAGGCCTTCGATGCTTCTCCTCAGATCGATTGCTTGTGAAATGCGGCGGGTGAAGAAATCGAGATCGAGATCCTGGCGGCGGCGGGAAAAGCGGCGGGCGACGATTTGGGAAGCAGGATTGAAAATGGCGGAGCCGAGGGGGCGGTCGCGGAAATCTTTGAGGGTGATGACATCGCCGGGCTGGGGGTTGCCAAAGGATTTTTTAATGTCAGTGGAGTAGACCCATTCGTGGCCGTGGAAGATTCTGGCGCGTGGGGCGATGATGAGACCGGGCATGCGGGCAAGGTGAAAGCTTGCCCGTCACGAGTCAATGGTCATGGAGTCAGCAGGGGAGGATTCGTTTTTCACTGCGGAGACGCAGAGGTCCCAGAGGGGCGCAAAGCTGGGCAAGTGTGGAAGACGATGATTTAAAAGGGAGTCGTGTGCGGCTATGGCTGTTTCGTCTGGCCGTTGCCGCGGACGCGGTATTGGTAGCTGGTTAGCTCGCGGAGGCCCATCGGGCCGCGGGCGTGGAGCTTGTCGGTGGAGATGCCAATCTCAGCGCCAAAGCCGAATTCGCCACCATCGGCGAAACGGGTGGAAACGTTGTGCATGACACAGGCGGAATCGACGGCGTGGAGAAATTTCTCCGCCACCGCCTCGTCGCGGGTGACGATGGTGTCGGTGTGATGGGAGCCGTAGGTGTTGATGTGGGTGACTGCCTCCTCGAGATTGGAGACGACTTTGATGGAGAGGATTTTTTCCAAATACTCGGTGGTCCAGTCCTCATCGGTCGCGGGGATGAGATTCGCCAAAATGGTGCGGGATTTTTCGCAGCCGCGCAGTTCGACGTCTTTGGTGCGGAGGGTGGCGGCAACTTTGGGGAGGAAGTCGCTGGCAATGGATTCTTCAATCAAAAGCGTTTCCAGCGCGTTGCAGACGCCGGGCTTTTGGGTCTTGGAATCGACGGTGAGGCTGACGGCCATTTCTTGATCGGCCTCTTTCTCGACGAAGAGATGGCAGATGCCGTCGTAGTGCTTGATGACGGGCATGCGGGCGAGGGAGACGACGGTCTCGATGAGGCCTTTTCCGCCGCGTGGGATGATGAGGTCGAGCCAGTGGTCCATGCCGGCCATGGCGGCGACGCTCTGGCGGTCGGTAAAAGGGACGAGCTGGATCGAGTGCTCGGGGAGGCCGGCTGCTGCTCCACCGGATTGGAGGGCGGTGGCGATGGCGCGGTTTGAGTGGATGGCCTCGCTACCGCCGCGCAGGATGGTGGCGTTGCCGGTTTTGAAACAGAGGCCGGCGGCGTCGGCGGTGACGTTGGGGCGGCTCTCGTAGATGATTCCGATCGTGCCGATTGGGACGCGGATCTGCTCGATTCTGATGCCGTTTGGGCGCTCCCATGAATCGAGCACCTGGCCGACTGGATCGGGGAGGGTGGCGACGTGCTCAAGGGCCTCGGCAATGGCTTCAAGGCGAGCCTCATCAAGACGCAGGCGGTCAAGCATGGCGGAGGAAAGGCCTTTCTCGCGGCCGGCGGCGAGGTCTTTCTCATTGGCCGCGAGGATGTCTGCTCCTGCGTCACGGAGACCGCAGGCCATGGCCTTGAGGATGGTGTCTTTTTTTTCCGTAGAGAGCTGAGAAAGCTGGTAGGCGGCGGAGCGTGCCTGTCGGCCCATCTCGTGGATTTGCTCGGTGATGGGGTCGTTCATTTCAGCTGTTGACGGTGAATTTTGTGGAAACGCCGGTGCCGTTGAGGATGGCAGCCAAGCGCTCAGGCCGGCGGCCGTTGGCGATGTGGGTTTCGATTCCGGACTCGACGGCAAATTTCACCGCTTCGAGTTTTGAAGCCATGCCGCCCATGGAAAATTTGCCTTTGTCGCTGCGGACGTGGCGGAAGACGTCATCGATGTTTCCGACTTCCGGGATGACAGAGCTGGTTTCCGGATCCAGCAGACCATCGACGCTGGTGAGGAGGATCAAGCGCTTCGCGCCGACAAGCTTTGCGACGCGGACGGAGAGCATGTCGTTGTCACCGAAGCTTAGCTCGCGGATGGCGACGGAGTCGTTTTCGTTGATGATCGGGAGGATGCGCGGCTCTTGGAGGAGGCGGCCGAAGGTGTTTATCAGGTTGGTAGCGCGGTGCGGGGTCTTGATGTCTCCTGCGGTTAGAAGGATCTGAGCCACGCAGATTTCGAAGTTTGCGAACAGCGAGGTGTAGGTGCGCATCAAGCGGGCCTGGCCGACCGCTGCGCATGCCTGGCGGCTGACGACATCCTTGGGATATTCGGTGAGGCCGAGGGCGGAGACACCGGAGCCAACCGCGCCCGAGGAAACAAACATGCAGCGGTGGCCTGCGTTGATGATATGCGCGATGGCGGCGACGAGGTGCACTAAGGCGGCGCGGTCGATCGTCCCATCGGCGGTTTTCGTGAGGACGCCGGTTCCGGCTTTGATGATGGTGAGGTTCTCAGGCATGGGCACGTGAAGCTGGGCGGAGGAATAAACCGATGCTGCCCGACTTGCCAATCTAAAGCGCGGGCCAGGATAGCGGCATAAGTTCGTCTTGCGAAGCGGCAGCTTCATCTCTATTCCCGGCGCGGTCTATGAAAGTTCTACAGAAATGGATGCTGTTACTGCTGTTGGTTCTCCCGATGAGTCTGTCCAGTGCTGCCAAGGAGATTGAGCCGGCGTATCCGGAGCTGTCCTCTGGAGCGACTCAGTACGCAAGCTTTCCTCGACCGATTGAGACCTACCAGAACGAGCCGGAGGGCCTGGGTGCCAAGATCGCCTCCCGCGCGGCTGCCGATCCTTTTAATGTGGCGGCCTCGATCATTTTCCTGCTGGCGATCTTGCATACTTTCGCTGCCGGGCCTCTCAACAAGCTCGCCCACAAGTATGAGCATGATCACGAAGAGCAGCTTAGAGCTCGCGGAGTGAGGGATGATGCTCATCCGGACGGAGTTCCCGAGGTTTCATTCAAGGCGACACTATTTCATTTCCTGGGGGAGGTGGAAGCGATCTTCGGTCTCTGGGTCTTCGCTTTGGCTGCAGCCGCCACCTACTATCACTCTTGGCTGGACTTCGTAATCTACCTCAACAACGACCGGAACTTTGTGGAACCGATGTTTGTGGCGGTGATTATGGCGATTGCCGCCAGCCGACCGGTGTTGCGATATGCCGAGCGGGTGATGGCAGTCGCCGCGAGTCTTGGAAAAGGCTCCCCGGCAGCCTGGTGGCTCAGCGTTCTGATCATCGCGCCGATTCTTGGATCTTTTATCACCGAGCCAGCGGCAATGACGATCGGGGCGATGTTGCTGGGAAAAAAGTTTTACCGGAATCTGCCTTCCAAGCGGTTTGCATACGCGACGCTGGGACTCCTTTTCGTGAATATCAGCGTGGGTGGGACACTTACCAACTTTGCCGCACCACCTGTGCTAATGGTTGCCGCGACCTGGGACTGGAGCACCTTGTTCATGCTTGAGCACTTCGGATGGAAAGCCGTGGTCGGGATTTTGATCTCGACGGTCGCCTACTACCTGTTTTTCCGGAAGGAGCTGTCGCAGCTCACGGTCAACATGGCAAGGGGCGAGGATCAGCGGGGTCACCGGATCTCGTGGCAGGAGCGCGAGGATCCGATTCCCACCTGGATCACGGTCATTCACTTGGGTTTCCTGGCGTGGACGGTGTACGTGGCTCATTACCCTGTCTTGTTTGTCGGGGGCTTCTTGTTCTTCCTAGCATTCTTGATGGCCACGCGGCATCACCAGAATTCGGTGCCACTGCGCAGCCCGATCCTGGTGGGGTTCTTCCTTGCAGGCCTGGTGATTCATGGGGGCCTTCAGGGTTGGTGGATTGATCCAGTGATCCGGAGTCTCGGTGACAGCACCCTGATGTTCGCGGCGACGGTGCTGACGGCGTTCAACGACAATGCCGCAATCACGTATCTTGCGGCGCAGGTGCAGGGGCTTTCTCTTTCGGCCAAGCATGCGGTGGTGGCCGGAGCGGTCACGGGTGGAGGTCTTACGGTGATTGCCAATGCTCCGAACCCCGCCGGGCAGAGCATTCTTTCACGTTACTTCAAAGGTGGGATCTCGCCGCTCGGCCTGTTCCTCGGGGCTTTGCTGCCGACGGTGATTCTTTATCTGGCCTTTGTTATCCTGCCGAGCGGGAGCGTGGAGCCGGAAGATCAGGAGCCGGTGACGACAGAGGAGATGCCGATCATGGATCCCTTGGAACCGGTGCCTCGCGATGGACCGTAAGCAGAGGCGGCTGAAGCAGCTGGTCCCTTGAGAAGAAAGGGCCTGTGGTTTCCGATTCCGTTGACAGGTCCCTGTCCGAACTGGACACTGGCACGTCACTTGCTCAAGCGTCGGAGCACGCTCCAGCCGATTCCCCCTCCATGAAACACCAGCTCCATCCGCCGATTCTCTCCTCGGGTTCGGCCGGGCTGATGTTGCAGGCTGATTCCGCAGGTGGCATTGGTGACCTCAATGGCCAACCATGATGCTTTCTCTCCCAATTTTTCTCATATTGCTGCTCGCCTTGGCGTCGCCGTGGTGGGTCGCGAGCGGTCGTCGCTCCTTTGTATCAGTGGGGGGACTGCTGCATCTGGGGATTGCCTGCTACTATGGCTCGCTTCTGGTCGGCGTTTCCGGGGGTGGCGGGAGGCCTGTTGAGAAAGGAGAGCACCTTTTCCCCACGGAGCTGCTGGGATGGGATTTTCTTGGAACTCCATGGGGACTCATGTTCGCGGTGCTTATCACCGGCATCGGTCTGCTGGTGTTCCTTTACTCAGCTGGCTATTTCGGCACGGCGGGAAAGGGATATCGCTTTTATCTGCCGCTGCTGGCTTTCGAGGCGGCGATGTTAGGACTGGTGCTGGCGGATCACGCGATCCTGCTGTTTTTGTTCTGGGAGCTGACGAGCATCACTTCCTTTTTCCTCATCGGCTTTCTGCACCGGGAAAATCAATCTCGGTGGAATGCCCAGCAGGCATTGCTGGTCACTGGCGCGGGAGGGATGTGCCTGCTGGCCGGGTTCCTTTTGCTCGGGCAGCAGTGGGGGACCTACTCACTCGATGCGTTGCGCGGTCTCGCGGTTGCGGGAGGTCTGCCTTCTCTTGCCGCGCTTGTCCTGCTGCTGTTGGGAGCGGCGACGAAATCGGCGTTGTTCCCGTTCTTTTTCTGGCTCCCAAATGCGATGAGCGCGCCGACGCCTGTTAGCAGCTACTTGCACTCCGCGACGATGGTGAAAGCGGGAATTTTTCTCATCGGCGCGCTGTTTCCGTTGTTCGGTTCCTCGGTGGAGATCATGAGAGTGATCGTCGGTCTCGGTGCGGCGACTGCGGTCACCGGGTTGGTGCTTGGATCGGTGCAGACGGATTTGAAAAAAATCTTGGCCTACACGACCCTCAGCGTTCTGGGGCTGCTGGCGTTTATGCTGGGACTCGGGACCGTCGAATCGGTGCGGGTGGCAGTATTGCTCCTGCTGGGCCACGCCTGCTACAAGGCCGGGCTTTTTATGGCAGCCGGTGCGGTGGACAAGGCAACAGGCAGCCGCGATCTCCGTGCGCTTGGATCGCTCTGGAAGCCTCTCCCGCTCTTGGCGATCGTGACGCTGGTCCTTGCTCTTTCCGCAATCGGCTTCCCTCCGCTGCTTGGATTTCTTGGCAAGGAATACGGATACGGTTTGGTCCTGCCGAGCCGCTGGATGAGTTGGGGCCTGGGTGCTTTTCTGCTCTCCCTTAACGTTGCGATGATGGTCCTCATCCTGCGGGTGGCACTGACGCCGTTCTTTTCTCTGCCGGAGGGGCGCAAACTGGACGAAAAGCCGGTGCCCGTCTTGATGATGATCGGGCCGGTGGTGTTGGCGGGCGCGGGAATCGTCTTGGGATTCGGTGCTCCCTTGTTACTCACGCCGCTCGCGCAATCAGTGGTGAACGGTATCGCGGGAGTTTCGCCAGATTATCAGATCGCCCTATGGCATGGCTTCAAGCCAGCCTTGTTCCTCAGTGTGGCAACTCTGATCGGCGGGTCGGTCCTGTACAAGCTCGCCCGCAGCTACGGCGTCACCAATCCCGTGAGCGATGCGTTGGGTTCTTTCGAGGATGCATACGGTGCGGCGATCAGGGGGCTGATGACGGGCTCGGCGTGGATCAGCGGAAAGTTGCAAAACGGCGACCTCCGCACTTATCTGCACTTCTTCTTTTTCGGTATACTGTTCTTGGTCACGATCAAGTGGTGGAGATCGGGCTTCACGATGGTCGACTTGGCATTCGGGATCGAAGGCATTCCTTTGTTAGAGGGGCTGCTGGTGGTGGCAATGGGCATTGCGATCCTGCTGGTGCTGCTGACTTTCTCCCGCATCACCGCAGTGTTGGGCCTTGCCGTGATCGGACTCGGGATGGCGTTTCTGTTTGCCCGGCTCGGCGCACCGGATCTGGCGCTGACCCTGATGCTTGTCGAGGCCCTGACGGTGGTTTTGTTCATCTACATCGTCCACGGGCTCCCGAGAATTCGCAATATCACCAAGGCCAAGGGCCGCACGCTGGATACCTTGCTTTCGCTTGGAGTGGGAGGAGTGATGGCCATGCTTGCGCTCAAAGCCCAGACGGTGCAACTGCACGGCTCCATCTCCGGCAAGCTGACCGAGTGGAGCTATACCCTGGCCAAGGGCAAGAATGTTGTGAACGTGATCCTGGTGGACTTCAGGGCCCTGGATACCTTGGGTGAAATCGCCGTGATCACACTTTCCGCCGTGGGTGTGAGCCTGCTGTGGGCGCGGCGCGGAGGGCTTGTTGACGAGCAAAAAGGCAGTGAGGAGGAGGGCAATCCATGAAATCGATGTTGCTGCTCATTGCCTCGCGTTTCCTCTCGTGGCCCTTTTTTATCCTCTCCCTTTGGATTCTTTACCGCGGTCACAATCTGCCGGGCGGAGGGTTCATTGGTGGCCTGGTGGGTGCCAGTGGCTTCCTGTTCTACGACCTCTCCGGCTACGGGCGGCCCGAACGCGGCTTGTTTTCCTTCAAACCGTTTTCGTTCCTAGTCGCAGGGCTCGGGGTTGCGGTGGCCAGCGGTCTGCCGGGCCTGTTCTCCGGAAGCGGTTTTCTTAAAGGATTCTGGCTGCCTGATTTCACCGCGCCGGTGATCGGCTCGGTGCATCTCGGGACGCCGCTAGTGTTTGATATCGGAGTTTATCTCACCGTGATCGGGTTCATTCTCCTTTTGGCTGGAACCTTGGCAGAGGAGGAAAAGCGATGATCACCATTGTTTGCATTCTTGTGGGCCTGCTTTTCGCCGGGGCGACCTTCTGTCTTTTACGCAGAAACCTGATGCGGGTTCTTATCGGAATCCTGTTGCTCGGGCACGGGGTGAATCTTTTGCTGCTGGCGACCAGCGAGCCGCTCTCACGAAACGTCGCGATCCTTGATGAAAAAGGATTTCCTCGCACCGTTGATGCGGCCGATCCTCTGCCCCAGGCTTTGATTCTAACAGCGATCGTGATTGGCTTCGGTCTGAGCGTCTTCACTCTGGTGCTGGCGAGGTCCTGCTTCATGAGAAACGGAACCGACGATGTTCGCGAGCTTGGGAAGGAGGACGCGACGTGAACGATTTCCTGATCATCACGCCGATCCTGTTGCCGCTGGTCATGCTCATCGTGTGCCTGGCGCTGGAGATGCGGGGACAAAAAGCGGGAGCCGTTTCGCTCGTCAGCGTCATCATTACTCTCGGCGTCTCCACCGCCCTTGTCCTGCGGGTTCGTGAGAGTGGCACCCTCACGATGCACATGGGTGGCTGGACCCCGCCCTACGGGATCGTTCTGGTGGCGGATCTCCTTACTGCGATGATGATCTGGATCAGCTCGTTCGTGGTGATGGTCGTGCTGATCTATGGGATCAAGGGTCGCGCCCCCGAGAAGCAGACGGAGCACGTCCACGTTCTTATCCAAGGCCTTTTGTTAGGCGTCAACGGCTCCTTTCTAACCGGCGACCTGTTTAATCTGTATGTTTGGTTCGAGGTGATGCTGATCTCATCCTTCATCCTGATGGTGCGGGAAAAAGGCCGCAAACAGCTGGAGGGTGGCCTCATATACGTGATCCTCAACCTCCTCGCTTCCGCCATGTTCCTCTGCGGAGCGGGCCTGCTATACGGGAAATTGGGCACCTTGAACTTTGCCGACATGGCGATGAAGCTCAACGAGGTGAACGATCCTGAGTTCGTGAACACAACCGGTTCGCTGCTGTTCGTGGCATTCGCCGCAAAGGCCGGATTGTTCCCATTTTATTTTTGGCTCCCGGCCTCCTACCACCGCGCCAGTCCAGCTGTCTCCGCGCTCTTCGCTGGATTGCTTACGAAGGTTGGCGTCTACGCGCTGCTGCGGACCTTCACTTTGGTTTTCACCGACGAGAACGGTTTCTCCAACGCAATCATCCTCTACATATCGATGGCGACCATGGTCCTAGGCGTGCTCGGCGCGGTGGCGCAATACCACGTCCGGCGCTTGCTGGCGTTTCATATTATCAGCCAAATCGGTTACATGGTCGCGGGCATAGCCATCGGCACTCCGCTTGCGATCGCAGCCGTTATTTTCTACACCCTCCATCACATCGCAGTGAAAACTTGCCTCTTCCTCGTCGGCGGTGTGCTGGAAATGCGGACGGGCACCGCCGACATCCGTAAGCACGGCGGCTTCTATCAGAGCGATCCATTACTAGCGGTATGCTTTTTGGTTCCCGCCCTCTCGCTCGGGGGCATACCGCCGCTTTCGGGATTTTGGGCAAAGCTCAATCTCATGCAGGCGGGTGTGGAAACGCAGGAATGGTTGTTCATCTTCGTGGGCCTCGCTGTGGGAATCCTCACCCTTTTCTCCATGGTGAAAATCTGGAACGAATCGTTCTGGAAAGACGCTCCCGATTCATCGGCCCCACGCCATGATCTCTGGCCCGGTCGGCCCTACTTGGCGATTCTGCTCCTCTGCGGCCTCACTCTAATCTTTAGCTTTGCCGGGAAGTTTGTGATGGATCTTTCGATCAGTGCCGCAGCCGCGCTCCACGATCCAACAATCTACATTCGTGCGGTATTGGGAGGTGGCGATGAATAGGAAACGGCCGTCGAGGGTGGGGAGAGGCATCGGCTGGATCCGCTTTGCGGGCTTCTATCTGACGGAAATTTTGCGTTCCAACATGCTGATCGTTTGGGATGTCCTTACGCCCACGGACAAGGCCAACCCCAGCATCATCGCGCTGCGGCTGCCCGAGGAAATGACCGACAACCAGGTCCTCCTTGTTTCCAATCTGATGACCATGACTCCGGGTAGTCTCACCCTTGAGCTCACTCCCGACCGCAAAATCCTGCTGGTGCACATCCTTTACTCGCGCGAAGTGGAAGTCACCCGGGCCTACCTGATGAAAAACTATGTCGAACGTGTTCTCGAACTTTCCTAGTCTGATCGCTGCGGTTCCTTCGTGGGTCATCCACTCATCCGGGGTGATGCTGGGGCTGGCCGTCGTTTGTGCCAGCGTGCGCTTTTTTCTAGGTCCCCGGACGCCCGACAGGATCGTGGCCTTCGATTTGATCTCCAGCTTGGTGATGGCATCACTGCTGCTCACCGGAATCGCCACCGGGAGCGAGTTCTATCTGCAAACGGTTCTTGGATTTTCGCTGGTGCTTTTCCTAGGGACCGTGGCGCTGGCACGATATCTCGACCGCCCCGGCGGCGGCGAGAGCTGAATCATCTTCAAAATTGAAAACCGTTTAAATGAACACATCGGATTGGTTGGTCTCGATAGGCTTGCTGGCAGGTAGCTTCTTCTGCCTCGTCTCCGCCTTCGGCTGTATGCGCATGAAGGATGCTTACGCCCGGATGCACGTCTCCACCAAGTCCGTGGCTTTCGGCGGCGCCATTTTGGTAATCACTTACATGATCGCCCAGCCCACGCTCTCGAACATCGTCATCGGGGCGCTGGTCGTCATCTTTTTCTACATGACGCTGCCGCTGGCCGGTCACTTCCTCGGCCGGGCGATCTACCGGCGCGGGATTGAGCCAGCCGTCCCCTTCGTGGTGGATGAGGCGGAAGGTCTGCTGCCCCGCCACGACGTCAAAACTGAGTAGGTTATCTCGTCTCCTCCTCGTCCGGGCCGATTTCAGCCTCCGGGCTAGCCTCCAGTTCCTTCACCCGGTTCTCGAAAAACTCCTTCGCCTGCTCGCTCTCGCCGAAGCGGCGCTCAAGATCCGCGTAATCCTGCGGGCTGACGGAGCCGCTCGCCTGCGCCAGTTGCTCACGGGCAGCGGCGAGTTCGCTGGAAAGCGCGTCGCGCTGCGCCTGAAGGTTTTCGAGCTGGCGGCGGAGATCATCTGAATCGGACCCTCCAGCTAGCGTTCCTTGAAGTTCGCTCCGCAGACGGGAGATTTCCGCAGCCATGTCTTGGCGAAGCTTCCCCGATCGTAGGATCTCTGCGTCCCGAGCGGACAGTGCGGCGTCCTTTTCAGTCAGCATCTGCTGGAATCGTCCGGCGAGGCCGACCAAGGTATCTGAATCACTTTTCAGGCGGCGGGCGATTTCATCGATCGGTTCGGATGCACCCTCCAGGGGCGGAAGACCGGCGGCCATGCGCTGTCGGTTGAGCTCCGCGCGCCTCGCCTCGAGATCGGCTTTGAGACCTGCGACGACCGGATCATCCATCCGGATCTCGCCTCTCGCCAGGTCGCTGCGGCGGATGCTCGTGATCACCAAAATGATGACCAGGGCAAAAATCATGAACAGTAGGAGCGCGATGGGATTGGCTTTCTCACCCCATTTGGAGCTGTCGTCGGTCTTGGTTTCTGGCGGAAGCGGAGCGACGGGCGGAGTCTCGCTGGCGGCTGTCTCGGTATGCGTCTTCTTCAGCTCGTCTACTACCCTGATGATTTCCACGCGCTTCTCGTCTGACATGGCCAAACCCTGTCCAATCCCCCGCTCCTCGTCAACCGCCACTCTCAGCCCAGCAGCCTGTGAAACTCTGTCGGGTGATCGAACAGGTAGGTCGGCTTTGCGGCTGCCAGTGATTCGCGCGAGTTGAATCCCCAGGACACCGCCGCGTGCGGGATACCAGCTTTTTGCGCCGCCTTCACATCGCGCAGCTCGTCACCAATGTAGAGCATCTCTGAGGATTTGAGGGAAAAGGTTTTCCGGATGGCTTTAAGATGTCTGGCTTTTCCCGTGAGTTTCGATGTGGAGGAGACGAATTCGAACAGATCCCGCAGCTCGTGGTTTCTCAGAAACACGTCCACATTTGCCGTGGTGTTCGATGTGAGAATGCCGAAGCTTTCGACATGGTTCCGCATTTCCGCCAAGGCCTCGCGCATGCCCTCGATGAGTTGGAGTCGCTCAATGTTCGCCCGCATCATGCCGGTGCCACGGGCGATGATCGATGGAACCCGGCGCTTCGGGATCTCGAATTTCACCAGAATCTGTTTGAGGGAAAGGTGGCGCAAGCCCGCGATCTCGTGCTCCTCCACCTGACGCAGGCCGTAGTCCGGAGCGAGCTCGTTGTAAATTCTCCGGGTCTCGCCAAGCGTGTCCGCGATCGTGCCATCGAAGTCAAAAACCAGTGCCCGGTATTTCATCGGCACAAATCTGCCGATGGGGTCCGCCCTCGACCAGAGAAAAGCGGCACCTGCGGCTCATAGTCTCATGTTTGGGTCGATGTCGCCGTCGAGGCCGTCGGTCCTCCCGGCGAAGAATCTCAGCAGGCCGGCAAAACCGATCATCGCGGCATTGTCAGTACACACGCTGCCTTCCGCGACCGCCAGCTCCAGCCCTTCTTGTTTGCAGCGCTCGACGAATGCAGCGCGCACCGTCTGATTCAAACTCACTCCACCCGAAAGCCCGATCACGCCGAGCCCCGCCCGCCGCGCGGCGCGGATGGTTTTTTCCACCAGCACCTCGACCACCGCCGCTTGGAAGGAGGCGGCAACATCCGGGAGACGTGGATTTTCCTCCCGCCTAAGCGTGTAGAGCACCGCCGTCTTCAGCCCGGAGAACGAAAAATCCAAGCCGCCGTCCGACATCATCGACCTCGGGAAATCAAACGCTTTTGGATCTCCATCCCGCGCCGCCTTTTCGATTTCCGGTCCTCCCGGGTAAGGCAGGCCGAGCATCTTCCCTACCTTGTCGAAAGCCTCGCCCGCCGCATCATCCCGGGTGCCACCGAGCTTTTCGTAATTTCCAGCGCCTCGCACGCTGATAAGCAGCGTGTGGCCGCCTGAAACGATCAGACCTAGATGCCTCGGCACCTGCGTCCGCTCCATGAAGGGGGAAAGCAAGTGTCCTTCCAGATGATTGACTCCGACGAAAGGTTTTCCGGAAACGCACGCCATCGCCTTCGCCGCCGTACTTCCGACCAAGAGGGAAGAGGCAAGCCCGGGCCCCATCGTCGCTCCGAACACATCCACTTCGGACATTGCAACACCTGCCGCCGCCAGCGCCTTTTCCACTAGCGCGCTCAAGCACAGCGAGTGGCTTCTCGAGGCCACCTCCGGCACCACCCCGCCATGCGCCCGGTGCTCTTCGATCTGCGAGGCGATTTCGCTCGAAAGCACCTCAGTCACCCCGCCCGGCTCCCCGCGCAGGATTGCCACCGCCGTCTCATCGCATGAACTCTCGATCGCCAGGAAAATCGCCACAGGCGCATCGTTCACCGCCTGCCGCCGCGCTTCAATCATGAATCGCCCTAGGAATTTTTCATGATACACGTCAGGCTGCGCGCGAATGGAAGCTGATTTGGAACGATGCGCGGCGGCTCTTGGATTGCAGCGGATGGAGCGGCACGTATTTCTATGTGCCCAGCCGACGGAGGCGAAATGTTGCGCTCCGGCGGCGGGTGCCGAGGCTTGGGAATACCTGAAGCGGCGGCTTAAGGAACTAGGGTTGGCGGGGCCAGGTGAAAAGGTGGTGCTGCGGACGAAGGCAGACTGCCTGCGGATTTGCATCAAGGGGCCGGTGGCGGTGGTTTATCCAGATGGTGTCTGGTACCACTCCTGCACGCCGGAGGTTTTGGAAAGGATCATCCAGGAGCACCTGATCGGCGGCGTCGTGGTGGAGGATTACTGCCTCAAGCTTTAGAAACCACGAATTTCACGAATCAAACGAATTGAAGAGGAGAAGCTCGCCCAGATCCGCCCCTGAGTATAATCCGTGGGATTCGTGAGATTCGTGGTTTTTTCATAAGGCCTCGACCAGCTCCCGTACAAGCTTGGGGCCTTGGTAGATGAATGAGGTGTAGATCTGGACGAGATCAGCACCGGCATCGAGTTTGGCGCGAGCATCGGCTGCTGAGGAAATCCCGCCCACTCCGATGATCGGGATTTTTCCCGAGAAGTGCGCGGCGAAGGCGGCGAGGGTGTGATTGGATTTTTCCAAGACGGGCTTGCCTGAGAGGCCGCCGGCCTCATTGGCCCACTTGTGACCCGCGACCTTGTCCCGATCGAGGGTAGTGTTGGTGGCGATAAGGCCCTCGAGCCCGCCGGCGAGGAAAACGCTGGCGAGTTCCTCTGCCTGTTCATCGGTGAGATCCGGGGCCACTTTGAAGAGAATTGGGACGTGCTTGTGGTGTTCGCGGTCGAGGCGTTCCTGAGCGGTTTTGAGCTGTTCCAAGAGACGGGCGGAGGAATCGGCGGCCTGAAGATCGCGGAGGCCTGGGGTGTTGGGAGAGGAGAGGTTAACGGCGATGTAATCGGCAACCGGGTACGCTTTCTCCAGACATGCGAGGTAATCGTCGGCGGCGCTCTCGTTGGGGGTGTCTTTATTTTTCCCGATGTTGAAGCCAATCGGACCGGTGAAGGAGCGGTGGGCGCGGACATTGGCGACTCCTGTATCGATCCCGGGATTGTTGAAGCCCATGCGGTTGATGATTGCCTCGTGCGGGATGAGGCGGAACAGGCGCGGTTTGGGGTTTCCTTGCTGGGGACGGGGCGTGATCGTGCCAATCTCGATAAATCCGAAGCCGAGGCGGCCAAGGGCGTCGATCGCGTTGCCTTCCTTGTCGAGACCTGCGGCGAGGCCGACTCGGTTGGGGAATTTCAAACCCATGAGCTCCACCGGCTCGCGGGTGGGCAGGGGAGGGGAGAGCTTTTCAAGCAGGCCGGTTTTTTCTGAGAGGCGGAGGGCGGCGAGGCTGGTATGGTGGGCCGTTTCCGCATCAAGGGAGAAAAGGATCTTGCGGGCGAAGGGGTAGGTGGCAGCGATCACGGGCTGAGAGTTGAATAAGGAAGCGCGGAGGTCGAATAGTTTTGCGTGCGCGCTACGCGGGCTGCCTTATTGGGGCGAGTTCCATGCACCAGCGCCCGCCTAAAAAGTTTGTTCCCACGCCTTTTGAGTATCATCAGGAGATCGAGTTGAAGATCGATTCCCTGACGAACCTCGGTGCCGGTGTGGGGCGGGTCGACGGCTGGGTTGTGTTTGTGCCCTTCGCGCTGCCTGGCGAGACGGTGCTGGCGCGAATTTTCCGAAATGATAAGAACCATTCGCAGGGGGATCTGGTGGCGGTGCTGGAGTCATCGCCGGACCGGGTTACACCAGGATGCCCGCTGTTCGGAACCTGCGGCGGTTGCCAATATCAGCACCTCTCCTACGAGAAGCAGCTGGCATGGAAGACGCGGCAGATCCGGGAGCTGCTCAAGCACATGGCTGGTGAGGAGCGGGAGGTGAATTTCTGCGAATCCTCGGAGCAGATCTGGAACTACCGCTCAAAGATCACGCCCCACTTCGAGCAACCGAAAAACGGGGTGATCGAGGAAATCGGCTTCCTCGCGAACGGTCGGCGCAATGCGATCGTTGACGTGCCGGAGTGCCCGATCGCGATGAAGGAAATCAACGATGCCCTTCCAGAGATTCGCGCGGACGTGCGGGCGAACGCGCGGCAATTCAAACGAGCCGCAACGATTCTACTGCGGGCGACGAGGGGCGCGGTGGAGCGCAATCCCAAAGCCATCGCCCGGGAGCGGGTGGGGGATGTGGATTTTGATTTCGTGGCGGGGGAGTTTTTCCAGAACAACCCTTTCATCCTGCCGAAGTTCACTGGTTACGTCGCAGAAAAAGCAACGGCGGGCGGAGCGAAATATCTGGTAGACGCTTATTGCGGTGCCGGGCTTTTCGGGCTGTGTCTGGCAAAGCGTTTCGAAAAAGTGATGGGCGTGGAGGTCAACGAGGCTGGCGCGCAGTGGGCGCGGAAGAACGTCGCGCTGAACGGGCTGGAGAACGTCACCATTCTGCAGGCGAGCGCTGAGGAAATTTTCAAAGAGATCGATACCCCGGCGTCAGAAACCGCAGTGGTGATTGATCCTCCGAGAAAAGGCTGCACGCCAGAGTTTCTGGAGCAGCTGGTGGACTTTGGTCCGGAGCGAGTGATTTACGTTTCCTGCGATCCAGCGACGCAGGTGCGGGATTACAAGTTCCTCCGCGATTCGGGCTACGTGCTGGAGGAGGTGCAGCCGTTTGACCTGTTCCCACATACCCGCCATGTGGAGTCGGTGATGGTCTTGATCAAAGGTGAAAAGGTGCTATGATGCGTGCCTTGCGGGGAGCCGTAAACCCATCTTGCCTCCACCGCCTTTCGAAGCGCTATGCTCAAACAACCTTCCAAGCGGCTCCTTGCCGTGTCGGCCGCTGCGGTCGTTTTGCTTCTGGCTATCCTGTGGCTGGTTCCCGGCCAGCAGCTTGATCGTGGCATAGATTCTCCATTCGCTCTGCCGGTTGCTGCGGTCCCTGAAAAAGGTCTCTCGGACGGGCACCATTTGCGAATTAGGAGCGAAAGGGAGCAGCCGCTCAGGTTCGCGGAGGGGCAGCAGGACTTGAAAATCGCCTTGGATGAGGTGGTCCTGCGGGATGCTCAGGGCAGGGATCATCTCACCCCCCTGAAGCCTCCCGCAACCCCGGGCACGCTGAGGCAGCGGCTGGAAGAAATGAATGCTCCAATGGGCGTTCTTCCCGTCGCTTACCTTGAAGGACAAGAGAGAAACGACGCATCAAGGAGATTGGTGACCTCTGAAATCCGCGCCAAGATGCCCCGGCGGCAGGCTGAGCAGCTCGCGCGAGAACACGGGCTGAGGATCAAGGCGCAGCCGGATTACGCGCCGGATTGGGTGATTTTTTCTGCGGATCGTCCGCTCGACGCCTTGGCCAAGATCGAAGGTCTCCGCAGTGAAGACTCTGTCGAGTCCGCAGACGTCCTGCTGGCGGTGCAGCACGAGAAAAAAGCGATGCCAAACGATCCGATGATCGCTCAGCAATGGCATTTAAAAGCGAGTGGGTCGGCGGTCGCTGGCTCGGACGTGAACATCGAGAGCGCGTGGCGCTACGGGCAGACCGGCGGGGTACGGGGCACGGGTGTCAGAATCGGTATCGTCGATGACGGGCTGCAGACCGCGCATCCGGACCTCATTGCCAATGTCGATACTGGTAATGACAAGGATTGGAATGGCGGAGATGGGGACCCGAACCCGGGGGTCGACGACGACCACGGAACGGCATGTGCGGGTGTCGCCGGTGCCCGCGGCAACAACAGCCTGGGCGTTTCAGGAACCGCCCCGGAGGCGACCCTCGTGGGCATGCGTCTTATTGCCGCCGCCACCACGGATCAGCAGGATGCGGAGGCCATGACCTATCTTCCGGACCTCATTCCAATCAAGAGCAATAGCTGGGGCTCAATCGATGACGGAATGAGCCTCGCAAAAATCGGCGATCTGACCCACAGCGCACTGGTCGCCGCGACCACCTCGGGCCGTGGCGGCAAGGGCTCGATCATCATATTTGCAGGTGGCAACGGCGGGCGAAGCTCGGTGAGGGACAATTCCAACTACGACGGCTTCTCAAACTCCATTTATACCGTCGCCGTTGGCGCGACCGATTCCCTCGGTCGGCGCGCCGACTATTCGGAACCCGGGGCGAATATCGTCGTTTGCGCCCCCTCCCTTGGCTCAGGTGGCCTCGGCATCACAACGACCGACCGCACCGGCACCAGCGGCTACAACACCTTGTCCGGCACCGCAGGCGACTACAGTTCCAACTTCAACGGCACCTCCGCCTCCACCCCGGCGGTGGCTGGAATTGTGGCCTTGATGCTCGAGAAAAATCCAACTCTGGGTTGGCGGGACGTGCAGGAGATTCTGATCCGATCTGCACAAAAGATCAGCCCCGGCGATGCCGACTGGCAGAACAATTCTGCTGGCTTTCATTTCAATCACAATTTTGGTGCCGGGCTTGTGGACGCGACGGCTGCGGTGACCATGGCGAGCACGTGGACGAATCTCGGCACCCATACCTCTCTCACCTCGACGCAAACCAATCTTGGCCCCGACATCCCTAACAACTCCGCCACCGGCATCACCCGCGAGTTTGTTTTGTCGTCCGCGAATGTGCGAGTTGAGCACGTCACCTTGCGACTGAACATCAACCACGCAGCTCGTGGTGAGCTTGAGATCAGCCTCACCTCGCCCTCGGGCATGGTCAGCCGCCTAGCAGAAGTGCGCCAGGATTCGAATCCGCACTATAGCGACTGGACCTTTAGCTCGGTCAGGAACTGGGGTGAAATGGCGGCGGGAACATGGATCTTGAAGATCGCCGACCGCAGCTCGGTCACCACCAGCACCGGCTATTTAACAGCTGCGGAGTTGAACGTTTTCGGCGCAGCCGCCTCTGCCAATCCTGCTCCGGTGGTGCGGATCACCAGTCCCGTGTCCGGCTCGATGAGTAGCCCAGGAACCAGTCTGACGGTCCATGTCACAGCCGAGGATTTCGATATGAATGGCAGCTCCTCGCCAGTGACGGAGGTCCAGCTTTTCCGCAATAGCAGCCTGGTTGAGACGAGGACGGCCGCGCCTTACTCCTTCTCGTTGCTTCCTCCCAATGGCGGAAACGTGTTCGAGGCGCGGGCAAAAGATGTGGAGGGCAAAGTTGGTGTCTCGGCTCCGGTGGTGGTGACGGTGGCAAATCAGGCACCCGTTGTTCAGAGCGTAACGCTCAGCGGGAGCGGCCAGCTCTACTCGGACATGGCACTCTCGGCCTCCGTATCTGCTAGCGATCCTGAGTCGGATCCAGTCACGCTCAGCTATCAGTGGCAGTTCAGCACGGATCAAGAGATTTATACTGATCTTTCAGGGGCGACGTCCGCGAGCCTGCCTGTGTCTCCTTCCAACAGCCGCAAGCTCTGGCGCTGCCTTGTGCACGCGTCTGACGGGAACTCGAAGGGCGAGCCGCTTGCTTCCGCTCCTGTAAACCTGCTGGAGCGTCCGACCACAAACGCCCTGCCTGGTTCCGCGTATTCCTATCAGAGCGGTCTGGTGCTGAAAGGGGTCACCACCAGCATCACCCGGCAGGCGATCATCCATGAGTTCAGCCAAGGACCCTCGGGAGGAACCGCTGAGTGGATCGAGATTCTGACGATGAAGCCGGGGAGCTTCCGTAAATGGTCCATCCTGGATGCCGAGGGTTCGGTTCTTCGTTTTCGCGACTCCGCCGTCTGGGACAATATCCCGGCCGGGACGCTCATCGTCATCTACAATGGAGCCTCCAAGGATCCGCTTCTGCCGGCTGAGAGCAGTTCCTCTTCCAGTGGAGAAATGGTTCTGGCCAGCACCAACGCCAGCTACTTTGACCAAGCGCTCGGGAGCTGGCCGCCACTTGGTAACTCAGGAGACGCGATTTTTCTCACCGATGCGAGCGGCCTGAAGACTCACCAGGTGGCCTATGGAAACTCGGCTGCAGCCAGCCCGAACATAGGCTCGGTGGTTTCCGGTGCCGCCGGCTATTTCATCGGTGACAGCGATTTGGGGGCGGATCAGGCGGAACAGTGGCGGGTGACCACCTCCGCCACCGCCCGTTCCCTGAGCAGCTTGGCGGAGCCAAAGGCGCTCACTCCGGCCGCTGCTCTCTCAGGTGGCCGCTACGCTCAGGATTTCAATACCACCCCGGGTCCCTCCGGCACCTCCTACCCAAGCGGCTGGACATCCTACAACCAAGGGACCACTAACTCGACGCTGCTGGACGATGCCATGACAGCCGACAATGGCAGTTCTGTGACTTCAGGCAATTATAACTACGGCTCCCGAATAGGCATATTAGGCGCTTCTCAGCGATTCGATCCCGGCTTTCTTGCGCTGGCTCTTCAAGATACCAATGATGTCTCGGGCCTCAAAATTTCTTATGACGTCATCAAAGTCGCCGAGCAGGGCCGCAACATTGATTTTGATCTGCAGTACACATTTTCCAGCCCCGGGAGCAGCGGCACGGCTTGGATCCCGATTCCCGGAGCCAGACACAACTCCGGCAGCACGGCAGCGGGTACGGTGACGAGCTTCAAAGACATTCCCCTTCCAGCCGAATTCGACAAGCGCAGCGGGAAAATCTATTTGCGTTGGTACTACCGCACTTCCCCGGGCTCGCCCGGATCTGGTGGTTGGGACGCGCTGGCTCTCGACAACGTTCTGATCTCCTCAGACCAGTCGCCTAACGTCACCCTCGGGTTGTCGCTGAACCCGACCACCATTTCCGAAGCGGGTGGGTATTCGACCGGCACTATTACGATCGACAACCCGCAACCACAGAATCTTACAATCCAGCTCAGCTCCTCCGATACCTCCGAAGCATGGGTGCCCTCGTCAGTAATCCTGTGGGCGAATCACAGCTCGGCCACTTTTGCCATTCGCGGGGTTGACGATGATCAGTCGGACGGGCCGCAGACGGTTGTCATCACTGCGACGGCGGCGGGCATCCCCGGCCTCACCGCGTCCCTAATCGTCGCGGACAACGAGGCAAAGATCCACGGAGTCACGCCCGCCAAGGCCAACACCCCCTCAAACGAAAGTTTCATCACGAAGCTTCGTAACAACACGCTTAGCTCCCCGCCAAAGTTCCGCCTCTCATCCGGAACCGTCCTTCCGGTCGGCCTCAGCCTCAATCTCTCCACCGGCCTGATCTCCGGGACGATTTCTTCAAGCGCCGCCGTCGGCAGCTATCCGATCAATATCGAACTAACGAATGTACTGGATCAAACGACTTCTCAGAAATTCGTCCTCAATGTTAGCAACTCGATACAGGGAGACTATGCGTCATGGATAGCGGGCTTTGATGTCACTGATAAAACTGCGGTGGGCGATTCTGATCGGGATGGTCTTCCAAATCTTGTGGAATACGCCCTCGGAACCTCGCCAGACCAGTATCATCAGCCAGCGGGACTTCTCCTTGAGAAGACCGCGACCTCGATTTCCTTCACTTATCCAAGATCCAAAAGCAGAGACGATGTCAGCCTGTTCGCGGAGTGGTCGGCAACTTTAGTAGAGAACTCGTGGCAGCGCTCGGGAATCACCGAAGCAGTTGTGTTGGAGGGCTTGGAGAGCAGGACGATTCGCGCTTCCCTGCCCATCACGCCAGAAGATCCGCAACGCTTCCTCCGCCTCCGTGCGGAAATGCTTCAGGCCTCGCCGTAGCTTAGGGTTAGCGCTTGATCCGATTCACCCGCATTCTTTCCGCCACCACGAGGGATTTCAAACGCTGGTAATCGTGTTCCTGTGAGCCGGACAGCAAGCGGTAGGTGTATTCTGGCCAGTGGCTGATCTCATCGAGAGCGTTGCGCATCCGCAGATCGATCACCTCCGCGCTGTCGGTCCCGCGGCCGGACAGACGAGCCCGCAGCTCCCTCTCATCATTTGGCATGACGAACATGTCCACTGCGGCAGCCCTGATCATCGCGTCTTCACAGGCCCGGATCTTGGCCGCACCCTGCACGTCCAGATCCATCACGACATCGCGGCCGTTTTCCAAATGCCCGGTGACCTCCGACATGAGGGTGCCATACAAATTACCGTGAACTTCGGCGCTTTCCAGAAATTCTCCGGCCTCACGTTTTGCAATGAAGTTCTCCCGGCTGAGAAAATGGTAGTCCAGCCCGTGCGTTTCGCCCTGCCTGGCCGGGCGGGTGGTGCAGGAAATGGAATACCGTGCCTCTCCCTCATCCGCCAAGCGCCTGCAAAGCGTTGTTTTCCCCGATCCAGATGGGCCGGAGACCACCAATAGCATTCCTGTCCGTTGCGACATGGCGGGAGGCTGGATCACGAACCGCCTGACGGGAATCAGGAAATCGTGAATTTTCGATCAGATTTTCAACGTGTTTTGTTAGACGGAAGGTAGTGGCTCGCGGACTGGAACAACCACCCCGCTATGACTCCTCCTGCCGCCCCTTGTGAAACAAAGTAAGTCCGGTCTCGTCTGGCTCGGCATCGGGTGGAGAGGCCCGATCCTGCTGGCGATCATCGGAGCGGCCATCGGACTCATGATTTTGCGCCCTCGTAGGCACGAACTACTCGGAAAAGGATGAACCAAGATAAAAACCCCTGCCGGTTGCGCTCTTATTTTCGAAAGCCCAGATTCACCTCGTGGAATCAATTGCCGGACTTGGCCCGGAAATTGCAACAGGGTTTTGAACTCAAACCAAAACACCATATGAAAATTGTTCACAAGACCCGGAATGGCGAAAGCCGCGAAGCCCTCCTCAAAGAGTATTTCATCACCGCCTCTCTTATCGCTTTGCTCAAGCGGGTCGGTCAGGAAGCAGCGAAAGCTGCTCCCGCCCGTGCAAAAACCGCTGCTCTCGCCCGCGTGCGCCATTAGCGGCGCGTGCGTCGCAAGCCTTCGCCCAGTGCGAGCTTTCAGGAGCGTCCTAGGAAATGTCCGGAGGTCGTTTTGATGGATCCCTGAGAGCCGTCGGCAGTGGAGGGCCTCTATCGTGGGGGTATGGGCACCTGCACTTCGTTCGAAAGGCCTTTATCAACGCCGAGCGGCTCGGGACGGCTGTGAAATTCATTTCGCACGCATGCCGCCCGTGTTAGAATAAGTTGATGAGTTCCGATAAACCCTGCCCCGAGCTGCCGGAAGTAAGCGGAGACGAGCCGATCACCCGCGAGGAAATCCGTCAGCAGGTCATTTTTGAACTGGAGGCAGAGGAGCGGTCATGGCTCTCAGGCCCAAGATCCAGGTTACACGACCTGCTGGCTCTCGTGCACGTTGGCTTAGACTTTTTCCGCGCGTATCGCATCCTTCATTTCGTGGGCCCCTGCGTGACTGTCTTCGGCTCTGCCCGGACCCGTCCGGGAACCCAATATTATGAACTCGCTCGTGCCATGGGCGAAGCCTGCGCACAGCTCGGTTTTACCGTCATAACCGGCGGCGGTCCCGGCATAATGCAAGCTGCCAATCAAGGTGCCTACCAAGCTGGTGGACGTTCCATAGGGGTCAACATCAAGCTTCCATTTGAGCAGGCGGTGAATCCGTACGTTCACCGCTCCGTAAACATGCGCTATTTTTTCACCAGAAAAACCATGTTGGTGAAATACTCATATGCTTTTATTGTCATGCCCGGCGGTGCTGGGACCCTCGATGAAATGTTCGAGACGATGACCCTGATCCAAACCGGGAAATTGAAGAACTTCCCCATCGTCCTCATGGGCAAGGCTTTCTGGCAGCCGCTGATGGATTTTGTCTACAAGATGGCGGAGGAGGGGGTAATCAGCCCCGAAGATCCGGAGCTGATCTTCTTTACAGACAGCGTTGAGGAGGCCAAGGCCCACCTGCAGCGGCACGCCGTGCGGCAATTCGGATTACGCCGGAAAAACATCCCAAAACCGATTCCGGTTTTGGGCGAGGAAAGCGCAATTGGGTGTTAGCGGGTGCCACCCTTTGGAAGGAAAAAGCCTCGCTGTTTCGCCGAAATGGGCATCGCCAGCTTCTCCATCACCGCCAGCATGTCCTCCCAGAGCTCGCGCTTGATATCGGTGGACTCCGTTCGGAGCAGAGTGCTCGGGTGAAAAGTAGCGCGGGCCGGAATGCCCGTGACCTCATGCCACTCCCCCCTCATGGTTCGGATGGTGCCGCTGAGGCCGAGGAGACCCTCGGCCGCCACGGACCCGAAAGCAACGATGCATCTTGGCTGCACCACTACAATTTCCGCCATCAGCAGCGGCAGGCAGGCAGCGATTTCCTCGCTGCTCGGATTGCGGTTGTTCGTGGTCTGGCGGGGCAGGGCCGGCCGGAATTTGAGTAGATTCGAAAGATAAACCGAGCTTCGGTCGCTCCCCATAGCCTTAAGAATGTTGTCGAGCTTTTCCCCGGTCACTCCTGCGAAAGGCCTGCCCTCTTTCTCCTCGCTGTATCCGGGATACTCGCCGACCAGCATGATTTCCGCATCCGGGTTACCGGTGGAGAAAACCATCGTATCCCGCAGTGTGCCGAGGCTCTTTGCCGGTGCCCACTGTTCGGCCTGCTTCCTCAGGGACTCCAGTTGCTCCCCCTTCGTGGTTCCCGAGATCACCGCTTCGGCGGGGGAAGCGGCGGCGGGAGCAGGAGCGACGGCTGACGTAGGACCTGCCGCCACCGGATTCTTCGCCCGCTTGAAAAGCTCCCTGAGCCCAGCCCGCGCCTCCTCATCAAGGAAGACATGGCTGCGTCCCCGCGCCTGTTCAGCTTCCAAAAACTCGATCACTGAATCCACCGGGCGGGTCACGAGCGAGTTCTACCTCTCCGCCGCCCCAATATCAACCCTGTCACCCATCTATGTGCTTTTTCCCCCTTGCTGCCAGCTCCGCAGCCACCTAGACAAATTTCATGTCGTATTTCCCAGATATCCCCAAAATCCAATACGAAGGCCCGAAATCCAAAAATCCCTTCGCCTTCAAACAATACAATCCGGAGGAGATGGTTGCCGGGAAGTCGATGAAGGACCACTGCCGCTTCGCCGCCGCCTATTGGCACGTCATGCGCAACGGCCTTTCCGATCCTTTCGGTGGACCCACCGCCCTGATGCCTTGGGACGACCAATCCGATTCCGTGGACAACGCCCTCAAGCGCGCCGACGTCTTCTTCGAGTTTCTCAACAAAATCGGCATCGACTACTACTGCTGGCACGACCGCGATATCGCTCCTGAGCTGAACGACCTCGCCAAATCCAACGCAGCTCTCGAAAAAGTCACGGACCACCTGCTCGATCTTCAGAAAGAGCACGGGAAAAAGCTTCTCTGGGGCACCGCCTGCCTCTTTGCTCACCCCCGCTACTCCCAAGGCGCTGGCACCTCTCCAAATGCGGATGTTTTCGCTTACGGTGCCGCGCAGGTGAAGGCAGCCATTGATGGGACCCTCAAGCTCGGCGGTGAAGGCTACACTTTCTGGGGCGGCCGCGAGGGTTACTCCACCCTCCTCAACACGGACATGAAGCGCGAGCTCGATAACCTCGCAGCCCTGCTCTACCTCGCGGTGGATTACGCGAAGAAGATCGGCTTCAAGGGTCAGTTTTACATTGAGCCCAAGCCACGCGAACCTTCCACCCACCAATACGATTCGGACTCGGCCGCCTGTCTGAATTTCCTCCGCCAGTATGACCTGTTGGATCAATTCAAGCTGAATCTGGAAACCAACCACGCCACCCTCGCCGGCCACACCATGCTTCACGAAATGACCGTCGCCATCGATGCCGGCGCGCTCGGATCCGTCGATGCGAACCAAGGCGATGAGCTCATTGGCTGGGACACCGATCAGTTCCCCACCGATATCTACCTGACCACCTCGATCATGATAAAGATCCTGGAGATGGGCGGCCTCACCACCGGCGGACTCAACTTCGATGCCAAACGCCGTCGTGAGTCCCATGAGCCATCCGACCTTTTTCACGCTCACATTGGCGGTATGGACGCCTTCGCCCGCGGCCTGAAGATCGCAGCCGCCATCCGCGAGGACGGTCGCCTCCAGGAATTCGTCGAGAAGCGCTACCAGAGCTGGACCTCCGGCATCGGCGCAAAAATCTCTGGAAAATCAGTCTCACTTGAGGCGGTCAGCGACTACGCCCTCTCCAACGGAGAGCCCACCCTTGAGTCGGGCCGTCAGGAAATGCTCGAGAATCTCATCAACGACTTCCTCTGAAAACTAAAGAGAATTAAAGAATTTCTCTGCAGCGGTAGTTTCGATGAAAATATTATTGAGAATGAGTCTCGTTACCTTGACGGAATATCGCGCACTGGAGTAATCCAGTTCGCCATGAAACAGACCAAACTTACACAACGCCTGTCTCTGCTGCTGCTTACCGTAGCGGCTACGCAATTTTCAACGGCGCAGACCACGCGATCCTCACCTGACCAAGCGAACACCCGCACCGAGGCGGATGCTCTGGCGGGCGATCTCGATCCGCTGATGATCGCCGGCAGCGCGCTGGATGCGGCGAAAGGATACGCTCCGCCGGCTGAGACGATCACGGCTACCCGGACATCGGTTCCGCTCCTAGAAACGCCGATTTCCGTGCAGACGGTGACGCGCGAGACTCTAACGGATCAAGCGGCGGTTCGGCTCACCGATGTGTATCGGAATGTGAGCGGCGTCGTTCCAGGCTACACCGGCTTCAATACATCCGTTTCCGAATCACCCATAATCCGGGGGTTCGCAGTCGGAAACACTTATTGGAACGGATTCCGCCTCCGAGGGCAATCGCCATCCGTCCTGGCGAATGTCGAGCGTATCGACATTCTCAAGGGACCGGGTTCCGTGCTATATGGGCAGTCCGAACCGGGGGGGCTGGTCAATCTCGTCACCAAGCCGACGCTCGATTCACCCTACCGCTCAATTGAGCAGCGGATCGGCAGTTTCGATTACTACGAGACTTTGCTGGATT
>JBGTDO010000104.1:0-4020 GCA_041748235.1 Akkermansiaceae bacterium
ACTTTGATGATCTCCGGCTCAACCTTACTTCATCCCTGAGGCTCGATACTCAGTTGAGAACGGCCTACAGGCTTCGGGACGTGCATCGCCAGATGGCGATCCTTCACGAGCGGATGCGTGCGGACAACAGCCTGAGGTTGCAGAGACTGGAGAGCGCGATCCGTGCATTGGAGCTTGCCCGGCAACGGATGTCTCTTACGGAGTTTCGCCTTCGTGCGCTTCGCGAGACACCGGCGAGCGACGAGGCAGGTGCCACAAAAGACCATATCGAGGCAATCCTGCTGCTGGATGAACAACTGGCGTCTTTACAGTTGGAGATCGTGCGCTTGGAAGGAATCTTCTGGCTTGTGGACGACGTAAAATGGAGGAGGACACCATGAAATTGCTCAAACCCATCTACAAGTGGCCCGGGTTGAAGATGGCTACCGCCCTCTCCCTCGCGGCTTTCACTGCGGCCGCCGCTGCCCCTCTCGATCTGGAGAGTCTGACCCGTGGGCGTCGCCTGATGCTCGGCAACACGCATGTCCGGGTGGAACCGGAGCGGGAAGCACGGTTGGTCGCGCCTATGGCCGGGGTGCTCAAGATGGAGATCGAAGTCCGAGAAGGGCTTCTTCCGGAAGGCTCGGTAATTGGAGTGTTGGATCAAGGGCGAATGGAACTGGAGGAAAGGCTGCTTCAACTGGAGGTGGCGCGGGCCGAGGGAGCCGAAACCGCCGAATGGCGTTTGGATCACCAGACTCGAAAAACAGCTCTGCAGGATAAACTTCAGAATCTCGATCGTCAGCTCGATTTATTGGCGCGTGTGGAAAAGGATCCGGAGATTTCAAAGCTCTACGTAGGCAGTGACAAGAGCGCTCCAGACGGAAGCTCTGCGGAAGCCTTTGAAAAAAAGCGTGCGCGGCTTCAGCATGACGCCGATTTGATCCGAGCGGTTCTCGACAATGCGGAGAATGTGGATATGGAGGCTCAGCATGTTGAAATTGAAGAAATCAAACGGAAACAACGGGCGCTTGATCATGATCGCCGCCGTAACTTATCCACTCTCCGGATGCCGTTCGAGGGGCGCTTCCGCTTGTTGCAGCCGTGGGTTCAAGGTCAGCAGGAACTTCGGGTGGAAGCAGGCCAGGAGCTGGCGGTAATTCAGGACACCCGGCGCTTCTACGCCTCGGTTCCAGTCCAGAGCGCCAACTGGCGCGGTCATTCAAAAGAAGACCTGGTCTTGGAAATTCTCCTGAATCCAAACGACCTTCCGCTGGAAGGACGATATCATGAAGAACGCGAAATCGTCACCCGCGGGCAGCCTGAGCTGGTTTGGGTGTTTGCCTTCCCGGAAGAAAGGAGTGAAGTCGCGGGTGCGTTGGCGGGAGGATTCGTTCCCTCCACTCTCTGGCTCGATCTCGGTGAGCCTGTCCGAATGATTTCAAAGCTGGAACTTGCGGTTAATCACCCGGATGTTTTCCGCAGCCACGATTGGACCGCCGGAGTTCGGCAGGTGTTTTCCAACGCCGGAAAAGTGGTGGTCGGTGCGACCCATCTCGCGATTCACCCCAAGATCCCATGAAGATAAAGGGTGATGACGGACCGTCCGCGGATAGGAATTTGCAGTGCGCAGGGGTGACCTTCCAATACGACCGGCACCCTCCCGTACTCGACCAATTTTCGCATACCTTCCACCCGGGGATTACCCTTCTCAAAGGTTATTCCGGCTGCGGCAAGTCCACCCTGCTTAAGCTCATCGCAGGCTTTCTTCCCTTGAAGAGTGGAAGTATTATTCTACCTAGAGGCCATGACCCGACGGACTCCGAATTCCAACGCCGCAGCCTTGGCTTCGTTTTTCAACAGTTGAATCTCCTTCCGCTGGCGACACTCGAAAGAAATTTGGAACTTGCCTGCACCTTGGCGGGATTGACAGCCGCTCAGACTGCCCTGCGGATAGAGACCCAGTTGGAGGCACTGGGACTGGCGTCTCTCCGGAAGCGGACTCCTCAGGCTCTTTCTGGAGGGCAGCAACAACGGGCGGCCATTGCCCGAGCGCTCGTGAAGATCCCTGACGTATTTCTGCTTGATGAACCCACCTCCGGACTGGATGACTTGAACTGTCAGGTGATTTGTCGCCTGCTCTCTGAGGGGCTCCCCCCCAACTGCATCTGCATCGTCGCGACCCACGACCACCGCCTTCAATATTTATCCCGTGAAATCCTCGATTTTAATCGCTTCTTACCTGTCGAAAGACATTTGGCATCGCTGGTATGAGAATCCTGGCTCATTCCTTTCACGGCTTCTGGTGGCATCGCTTCTCGGCGGTCTGCTGTGCGGTGTGCAGCTAGCGTTCCGCTACGCCGAGTTAAGCCTTCAGAAGGAGATCGGGAGACTGGGCCTGCACAATGTAACCATCACCCACCACGTCGCCTCGGCGGGATCGTCCGCAGGAAAAAAGACCTCCGTGGCACCGCTGCTGGAGCACTTGCAGCAGTTCGGGTCGACGCTGCACCTAAGACACCTGCCCGGAAACGCCGAGATCGAACTTGCCGGCGACGCAATCGCCGTCACTGCCGACCGCCCAACTCTAGTGACATTGGCTCCGGCGCTTGAGAAAGCAGGACCGTCAGACGTTTACGTTTTTCTCGAAGGGATTCCAGAAGGACTTCCTCTCTGGATTACCTATCAAGGTGGGGACCGGAGCGCCCGAGTAGTTTCCGTTCCGCCGAAACTGCAGCAACTTTTCGGCGAACGACCCGTCTTAGTATTTCCCGAGCTAGAACATGCGGCGGTTGAAGAAGCAGGTTACATGGAGACCTTTCTCCTTCTTGGGGATGCGAGGCGGATTCCGGATCTACCGTTACTGGTTGATGCTATTGGCCTCGTATTGAGCAAGGAAGGATTCGACCGCGCGAAAGTGATCTCGGCAGTTCCATGGTTGGAAAGGCTGCGGAACCTCCAGACACGACAACAACGCTGGGGCGTTTGGTTCGGAATCTTCTGCGGCGTTCTGGTCGCTCTTGTTTACGGATCAATCACCATCCTGGAGTATCAACAAAATGCCTTTCTATCCGCCCTGATCCGAAGCTTTGGAATATCGGCGCGCTTCGTGCTTTTCCGATACCTCGCCGAGAGCATCATCCTCGCAATCATTGCGGCAGCCTGTGCGGTGATGGCGGTTTGGCTCGCATTGCCCGTACTGGAAATATGGATGGAAATTTCGCACGAGGGCTTCCGATCTCTTAGGGAAGAACTCTTGGTTCCCCACAACCTCTGGACGTCACTCCGCTGGCTGGCCGGGGGCGCGATTGTCGCCGTTCTTCCGGTTCTGATGGCTCTTCGGCGCCCTGTGGGACGAATCCTCGGTTGATCGCCTGGATGATTTCGGTTGTCGGCTCGCCAGGATCCGCGCGGAGATGCCGCGCACGCCGGAAAAGCGTTCCGGCGGGCCGGAGCGTCTGCTGCTCGAGGAGGACTACTTCAGCCTCATGCTATTTGGCTTGCTCAATCCGGTGCTCGACACGATGCGCGGCCTCTGCGCGGCAAGCCATCTGGAGCGGGTGCAGAGCGAGATTTGCGGAAGAAAGGTGAGTCCTGGCAGTTTTTCAGAGGCGCAGGGAGTGTTCGACCCCGAGCTTCTCAAAGGCGTTTTCCTCGGTCTGGCAGCGGAAAACCGGACTTCGTGGGGCGACGCGCGGCTCTCCCATCTCGCCGACAGGCTCGGCTCGTCGATGGCACGTTGCAGCCCGCCCTGCCACGCATGCATTGGGCTCTCTGGCTCAACGACAAAAACCGCGCCGCCAAGCTGTATCTGAAATTCTCCTTGCTGCGTCAGGGTGCCTGCGACGCGCTCGTCACGGCGGGAAACTCCTGCGAACGCAAGGCGCTGCGCCAGTTCGTGAAGAAGGGCGAGATCATCGTCACCGACCGCTACTACAGGCCTGAGTATGGGTTTTTCGGCGGATTTCACCGGGTAATGTGTCTTTCAGGCTATTGACAATGTGAAGGAGAGAAATGAGCGTCCGCACCGTGAGCGAAAAA
>JBGTDO010000105.1:0-27113 GCA_041748235.1 Akkermansiaceae bacterium
TGACCTTACCGGGACTTGCGTCCCGGCGTACTGCGCGACTTTTCGCGCAGCGCACAATTTAATCTTTTTCCTCATCCCAGCTTTTTCAGATACCAAAGTTGGCACCGTTTCTGCTGAGTCACACTATCAAAGAGCTTGTATCGAGGGGACTAAAAAGCCGACCGGGTAATTCCTTACCGCGATCGACTGCTTGTCTCTCGGCCGCCAGCTTCGTGGCGACGGGCAAACCCTAAACTCATCCCCCCCCTCGGGGTCAATGAGTTTCTGCCATGTTTTTTCATTTTTTCGCGCCGACGCCGCCAATCCCTTGAGCCACAAGGGAAAACTGTGACGAAAAAATCACCCAAAGCCCGGGCCCGCGCCTCCCGAACCGCTCTTCAATGACTTCCCGAAAGCAGTTTCGGCCGGAAACACGCCCCTGTAGAAGGTAGTTTTGGAGAGCATTTTGCAATACGGGGCACGCAAAACGCAGGTCCCATGCGTGATGACACCCCGACAACGCGAGACAGCGCGGAAGGAAGAAGGCTACAGACCAGCGGCACTCTAAGCAGCAAAGCTTAACGCCCCTCATCTGGCGGTGCCGCACCGGAGATGGCTGCAGCCGACGCTCCCGAAAAAACCTCGTCCTTCCGAGGCCGTAGGTGGACGGCGAGTATCCAATGCGGAATTATGACCGGCACCAAATAGATGCCGATAAATCCGAACGCTATGGGCCCCGTTGGGGCCGGATGCCAATGGTAAACGTTAAGTAACACCCAGAGCCCCCCGAAATACAGGAGGTTTGATACGAGCGGAGTGAGCTGATCACGCCGTGTGAAGGCGGCCAAAGCCAAAGATCACGCTCACGAGCATCGGAGCGAAGGTGAACGGCAGGAAGAACAGGATTCCCCCACTCCGTCGATTCCTGTCCCCAGCAGCAACAATGCGATCAGAGAAACGATGACGGAGGCGATCCTATGCGAACTCCGAAGCCGATTGGGAATCCGAGATGCCTGCATGCCACCTGTGTTGGCCGATCGTCGTCTTAGGCTACGGCCTGGTGCCTTTGATGTCGTTCATTCTGCCAGGAAAGAGAAAAGCAGTTCCGCACCCCTGCGGTGCCGTGAAAGCCCCGACCTTACCCCTACCATCAGGTTCCGCGGGCGAGGAACTCCGCCTCTTCCTCATGAGAGTGGATCTGCAGAGTCACCTGGACACCCTCCTTCTCCGCCGCTGCTTTGAGAACGCTGCGGATCGCCGAAGCGGTGAAGCCGTTCCGACCAATCAACATGGCCACATCCTCACGCGCCAGCACGAGCTTGAAGCGTAGCTTTTTCGGGCCCAATTCCGCGACCTTTAGCTGAGCCTTTGAGGGATCATCAATGAGTTTAACAGCTACAAACTGTAAAAAGTTTCTGAGTCTGTTCGTTACCGCCTGCATAACCAATCATTCTCCATCCCTCCTGTCTGCGCAAGCTCCAAGGCGGGGCAATGGCGGCACCCCGACGACCTCCCTGAGAACGGCGATCATAGGAATCGGAAGCCTAGCACCGTCATCGTGACCTGATCAGACTTTTGCCATGGATTTCCAGAAACCTTCATGTATTCTCGGAGAACTATGAGAACCCTTATTGCGCTTGGAGTGTTTGCCTTCGGAATTAAACTCGCCCTTGCCCAATCAGCCGGGCAGCAGGCTGAGGCATATTACAAGCAAGGGCTCGCCTCAGAAAAAGCCGGCGATCCCCAGGCTGCAGCAGAAGCCTTCAACGCCGCGCTGAAGCTCAACCCGGGCCATGCGGACGCCCGCTACCGCGCCGGCGAGGTCCGCATCAACGCGGCATCGTTGAAGGCACGCGCCATTGAGAGCAAGGTCGGTTCCGTGGTCATTCCCGTCTATCAACTGGAAGAGGCGACGGTTCAGGAAGCAATTGAAGCCCTCAGCCTTGCGATGGACAAAATTACAGAGGGAAAAACCGCACCCAACTTCATCATTGAGGATCCGCAGAACAAACTCGCCGACATCCGACTCTCGCTCCAACTGAAGAACGTCCCGGCAAAAGCGATCCTGGATTACATACACAGTCAGGCTGCCACGAAGGCGCGCTACGACGAGCATGCGGTTGTGATCATGGCCCGCTGAGCCTCGGCTCTGGACTAACAGGATTTCTAGCGCATTCTAGAAGGACATGCGTGAGGAACTATTAGCAAATCCTGTTTTTGCGATGGCTGTCGCCCAATTCGACCGGGTGGCCGATTTCCTGGATCTCCCTCCGGACATCCGGGAGCGCTGCAAGTGGCCCAAGCGTTTGATCACTGTTAGCGTTCCGGTGAAACGAGATGATGGCACCACGGAAATTTTCTTCGGCCACCGTGTCCAACACCACCTCACCCGCGGGCCCGTGAAAGGCGGTCTCCGGTATCACCCAGGCGTTGATCTCGGCGAGGTCGCGGCTCTGGCCATGTGGATGAACTGGAAATGTGCGTTATTGGAACTTCCCTACGGCGGCGGCAAAGGCGGGATCCGCTGCAGCCCGATGACCATGACGGAAGGGGAGCTTGAAAGAATGACCCGCCGCTTCACCATGGAGCTAATTCCTTTCATAGGCCCCGAGATCGATGTCATGGCGCCGGACATGGGGACCAACGAGCAAACGATGGCTTGGATAACGGACACGTATTCGTCCCACATCGGCCACTTCGTCCCTGCGATAGTGACCGGAAAGCCGCTGACCCTCCAAGGCTCGGCGGGTCGCACGCAGGCCACGGGCCACGGCGTCGCCTTTCTCGCGTCAGGAGCTCTTGTTAGATTGGGAATCAAAAGCGAACAAGCCACCGCTATTATCCAGGGTTTTGGAAACGTCGGCATCCATGCGGCCGCGACCATGGCCTCCTACGGGATTAAGATCATTGGAGTTTCCGACGTCAGCGGAGCCATCTGGAACCCCGAAGGCATCGACATCAGAAAGCTCCGCGCGCATGCCTCGAAAAACAAAACTATCGAGGGCTTCACAGGTGCCGCCCATATTGATCCGGACGAGATGCTTCTCCGCGAGTGCGACATCCTCGCTCCCTGCGCCGTCGGCCACGTCATCACTGAGAAAAACGCGGCGGCCCTCAAGTGCAAGATCCTGGCAGAGGGTGCCAACGGGCCGACCACTCCCGCTGCGGATGCCATCATCGAGCAGCGCAACGACATATTCGTCATCCCGGACATCCTGTGCAACGCGGGGGGTGTCACCGGCTCCTATTTCGAATGGGTGCAGAACCTTCAACGCTTCCAGTGGACCGAGCGCGAGGTGATCAGTAAATTGGAGACCAAGCTCCACAACGCCTTCGAGCAGGTCACCGGCTTTGCCAAACGCAACCGGATCCCTCACCGGATGGCGGCCCAGGCAATTGCCATCAAGACAGTCGCCGCCGCGAAAACAGCTCGCGGCCTCTTCCCGTAGTCCCGTAGGCGCAAAAAAACCGCCCTGCCAAATCGACGGAGCGGCTTGAGATTGATTTCGGTTCGGCCTACTTAGGCTTCACGGTCATCACGCCCTGCATGATAGCGAAGTGGCCTGGGAAGGAGCAGATGAACGGATATTCACCAGCCGCAGGAGCGGTGAAGGTGATCTCATCGGACTCGCCGCCGCCAAGCATCTTGGTGTGGGCCACAATCATCGCCTTGGATTCCTCATCCTGTGGAATGTAATTGGTTTCCTTGGCAGGAGCCGCCTTCGCTGCGAACGCGGGAACCGCCGTGTCCGGCTTGAGAATCACGACATTGTGACCCATCGCGACAACCGGCAGCTGGCCGATGTGTTTAAAGGAAAGCACTACCTCCTGGCCCTCCATCACTTCAAAGGCTTTGGTGTTGTACTGCATCTGGTCGTTCCCGGTCAGTTCCACCGTCGCTTCTTGGGCGGTGGCAAACTGACAAATCGCGGCAGAGAGCAGGCTAAAAATAATTTTCTTCATATTTGTTGCAGAGTTGATTACGCGGAGAGTTGGATACGCGGGGAAGCTCTCGCATTTTTCAAATTTCCGCAACCTCATCCAGGAAAAATTTCTCTCATCAGGGTTTTGCTCTCGTAAGCGCCACGATCTGTGCTTTACTCGTTGGCGAGCCCTCCTTCCAACTCCTGAATGTTGGCACGAGTCTTGCTTTCTTTGCCCTACCAATCCGCCGCAATATGAAAAAAATCGAAGCTATCATTAAACCATTCAAGCTTGAAGAAGTCAAAGAGGCCCTCGCAGAAGTGGGAGTGCAGGGTATGACTGTCACAGAGGTAAAGGGCTTCGGCCGTCAAAAAGGCCATACGGAAATCTACCGCGGCTCGGAATACACCGTCGACTTCCTACCCAAGGTGAAGATCGAGATTGTGGTGGATGACGAACAGGCAGAAGGCGTGGCGCAGGCCATCGTGAAGAGCGCGAACACCGGCAAGATCGGCGACGGAAAGGTGTTCCTCTCCACCATTGAGGAAGCCATCCGCATCCGCACGGGCGAGACCGGCTCCTCGGCGGTCGCCGTCAACTGATCGAAAACTTTCTTTTCAAGCCGCCGCCCTCCCCCTCGGGGACGGCGGCTTTTTCGTGCCCGCTGATTCCACATAACAAGCGATGAATGAGCCCCGCCCGCACTTGCCGAAGGGGACAAAGCCTGTAGCCTCACCCCCGTGAGAACCCTTGAAGCCTGCCCTAACCCCGACCTGCTGTTATCTTTTGATTTCGACGGCACACTGCACAACCCGGCCGAAAACCCGCCGGTGCCGAGCGAGTTTTTCCAAACCATCCGTGAGTTGCGAGAAAAGCGGGGTGCCATCTGGGGCATCAACACCGGCCGCTCCATTCCGCAAGTGCTCGAGGGGCTGCTGGAAAGCAACTTCCCGTTTCTCCCGGACTGGGTGATCGCCCGCGAGCGTGAGATCTACTTCCCTAACCCCTTCGGCCGTTTCCTGCCTCACAATGATTGGAACCTCCGTTGCGAGGAGGAGATCCGGAAGCTTTTTAAAAAATCCCGTAAGACACTGAAGCTTGTTCGCGCGGAGATTGAGAAGCACACCGGTGCCCAATGGATCGAGATGAAGGGCGAACCGGCGGGGGTCATTTCGCGGACCGAGCAGGAAATGGAGTCTCTGGTGACCCGGATCACTCCAATGGTCGCCCAAACTCCGGATCTCGGCTGGCAGCGGAACTCAATCTACCTGCGCTTCGGCCACCGGAGCTACCAGAAGGGCAGCACGTTGTCCCAAGTCGCGCGACTCTACCAGCTGGACACCGCACGGACCTTCGCGATGGGAGACAGTCATAACGATCTGGAAATGCTGTCAGCGGAACACTGCGCCCACGCCGCGTGTCCGGCCAACGCCGTGGATGCGATCCGCCAGCTCATCATTTCCCGCAACGCTCTCGTCACCAGCGGAGACCACGGCCTCGGAGTGGTCGAGGCGCTGAAGAGCTGCTTTCTCAGCTAGATCCGCAAATATTTCAGTGCACCGTCGGCTTCAACACAAAGAGGCCGTGAGTGACCTTGTAGGCGTCTGACATTTTCATCTTCTTGAACTCGTGGCCGGCTCCCCAGGAATCGGAGAAGATGAGTTCCTCTGTCTTATCGTTGTAGCCGATAATCATCCGCATATGGCCGCCGCTCGTCTGGGGAGTGAGCTGCGGGACCTCGGGGACGTGGCCGAGTTCTAGGGACCAGAGAAGAGGCAGGCCGCGATCGATGTAGTTGCGAATTTCCTTCATCACCTTGCGCTCGTCCACCGGCTTACCGACATAGTATTCCCCACGGCGCACGACGACGTCTGTTAGCCCCCCCGCCTCACCGAGCCCGATGATCTCCAGGCGGGTTTTGAATCGATAGTCGATCTTGCGGAGCTCCTTGGCCATCGTCAGCGGGTTGGTGCCGAGCGTGGGATCGGAGCCTGAGATCTGGGCGATCTGGTGCATATCCACGCCGATACCGTAGTATTCGAAGATGCGCTGTGTGGAAGCGACCACGCAATAGCCCTTGTCGCCTTGGTCTACCATCGGCAGGTCCGCAATGAAGACATCTCCGTTGGTCGCCTTGGTGACATTTCCGGGAAGATCCCGTTACCGCGCCGCCGCCCCTCCGCGGCTGTGGGTCATGGAATTTGCAAGCGAACCACTGGCACCAGGGCGGGCGAGACGCAGGCGAAGAAACTCTTGGTCATTTCCCTTCAACGCTCCTTCGTTGTGCTCCAAAAGCGCGATCCCATGAGGAGAAGCCCAGCCGTATCCCTCAGTAAGCAGACCGGCGGTGGGGTTGGCGACTCGGGCTCGCGCGGGTATCTGCAGAGATTTGCTCATCGCCTTTCCGGCCAAAGTGAAACGTTCCGTAAAAACCTCGGTGCTGATGGAACCGCCGTCGCCGCGGTTGTAGAGCGACAGAGTGATGAGGTTAAGTTTGCCATCCGCAAAGTCGACAATGGCCTCCTGCACGGGCACCTTCTCATCGAACGCTGTTAGAAGAATCTCAGCATTGTCATAGAGGGTCGGGCTGAATTTCGCGCGGGTTCGGTTCTCGGTCAGCCACACGAAGAGTTTGTTCTCCTCATTGGAAAACTGCTTCTCAAAGGCTTCAGTAGTGAGCTTCCAGTTGTCGGGCGTGTCCACAATCGAGTCGAGCGGGCACGCGATCTCCTTGGCAAAACCTGGGAGAGAAACCACAAGCCACACCATAAGGAACCCTGAAAGCCTGCCGAACATGTCGCGAGTCTGTCGACCATGCTGCGCCAACGCAAGGTTCCGCTAAAGGTCCTGGGAGTAGATCAGAGTGGTATAAGGGCCGATACATACCAAGGCGGAGGCGGGCATACCATCTTGTTCACCGCCATCTGCTTCGACGTCCAAAGACGGTGTATCGCCGAAATCTTTGCTATAGCTTTTGGCATCCGAGTTAAACCGCAGTCTCCAGCGACCATCGGTTGGCATGCCGATCCGGTAGCCATCTCTAAGCTCATTGCTGAAGTTGCACACAACGATGACATCGTCCCCAGGCCCGTGGTCGGCAAAGCGTTGGAAGGCGATCACATTCTGCTCCTCGTTTGCGTGATGGACGATGATCCCCTGCCCGCAGAGTCCGCCGGTCACGCCGTTCCGGTTCTGCCTGAGATGTATTAAATCCCGGTACAGCTTCACGATTCCTGCGAAGCGCTCATAGAGTTTCCACTCGAGCGGGAACTCATCCGAGAAGCTGCCACGCTGGAGGAATTCTTGGCCTTGAAGAATCATCGGGATGCCGGGGCATGTGAAAAGCAGGCCGATTCCGAGGCATGAAAGCTTCTGCGCGTAATAGCCGGAGGCGTCATCGTGCTGCACTTCCTGAGGAACCCTAGATTTTTCCTGCGCCACCTCGTCGTGGGATTCGGTGTAGATGACCCGCTGGAAGACATCGCCATTGTAATTAAAAAGGAGGGTTTCCTTCACCCGTTCCACCGAGCGCCAATCATCCTCCGCCTTGTTGAGCTGCTCGCGGATCGGGAATACAAAGTTTGCGTCCCACTGCGTGTGGAAGCCCGCGCCATCTTTATCGATTGGCCGGGTGACGGAGAAATTGTTCTTCAGGTCCTCCGCGATGAGGATGCGCTCTGGGAAACGTTTTCTCACCTCACCATTGACCCACTGATTGAGAGACCAGCCCTCCGCGAGGTGCGCGTCCGGATCCTCGTTCTCGCGCACGTTTCTCATGAACAACGTGGCATCGTAACGAAGCCCGTCCACGTGGTAGTCCTCCAGCCACATCATCGCGTTATCGAAGATATACTGCCGCACCTCGCCACGACCGTAATCGGGCCGGGTCGCGCCCCAAGGAGTTTCCGCCTTCCAATCGTTGTAGAAATAGATCCCGCCGCCGCCGTTCTCAGACCAGCCGTCGAACTGCCACAAATCCAGATCACCAGGACCAAAATGATTGTATACGACATCCAGAATTACCGCGATCCCATGCTCATGCGCTGCCTGCACCAGCCTCTTCAATGCCAGCGGCCCGCCGTAGCTGCTCTCCACCGCGAAGGGATGCGAAGGGTTATAGCCCCAGGAGTTTTCTCCGGGAAACTCGGCCAGAGGCATCAGCTCGATCGCATTGATCCCGAGGTCCCTCAGGTGTGACAGCTTCGGGATGATCGCATCAAGACAGGGAGTCCCCTGATCCTCTGGAAAAGTGCGGGGATGGATTTCGTAAATGACCAAATGGTTGTGGCCAGGCAGCCGCAAATCCGTCTCCTTCCACTCGAACTCCTGACTGCGGATAATGGCGTTTCCCGAGGAGTTCGTGACCTCAAGCGCCCGCGGATCAATCCGCTTCAACTTCTGCTTTCCGTTGGTAATCGCGTAGAGATATTCATCGCCCTCCCGGGCCCGTTCCACAAAACCGCTCCAGACACCCTCGTCGCTGCCTTCAAGACGATCGGAATTTTCATCCCAGTCATTGAACGAGCCGATGACGGAAACCTTGTCAGCGTTCGGTGCCCACACCCGGAAAACGGTCCCATCGGCGGTGGGAGTGGAGCCGAGGGAGAACGTGGTGGGATCAGTGCCGGTTGTGTCCATGGCAGTAGTCAATATCTACCCGACAAGTGGTTCAAACGAAAAATCGGCGCCCCAAGTGGGAGCGCCGATGTTTTTCCAAAATTAGACACGAGGGTGGCAACCTACTTGGTCGCTGCGTCGTTCACGCCGGGATTCAGCCACGACCCTGTGGCGATTTTGGTGAACTTCTTATCGATCGCACCCGACTGCTCCGCCATCTCCGTTAGAGTCTCGGAAACATTGTCCAGACCGAGCTTATTCGCAAACGCACTGGCGGTGCCAAATCCGGCAATCTCATAGTGGGCAATCCGCTGGGCGTTGGCGATCAGGGCGGCGTCTTTGACGGATCCGTTGCTATACTCCTCCTCCGTCTCCTGTGCCTCGCGCAGTAGCCCGGCCATGGCCTCGCATTTCACTCCGGTGGGCGGAATGCCTAACATATCGCAGATCGAGATGAGCTTCTCGATGTTGTCCGCCGTTCCATCCTTCACGTGATCGAACTTGCCCTTCAGGTCCTCGTCCTTGGAGGAAAGGCTCATCCTCGTGAGGTAATCGGCATAGCGTGTTTCGGCGTTGTATAAATCTTGAATCTGTTCCTCCAAAAGGTGGCGGAGGTTCGTCTGGCGTTTTAGAGAGGCTTGTTTCATGTGTTGCTGTGGCTTAGGTTCCTGCCCCCTCTCGCATCCTCCGTACCAGCGCGTGCTGAAGGTGCCGCCCCTTTGATAATGGGAACTGGGACCGCCAGAGCTCCCATGAAAATTGCTCCCCAGGTGCAATTTGAATGGTGGTCCATAGCGGACCCGGCATTTTGCACAGGACTTAGAAATCGCGGCGTCCTTGAAGGGCGCGGATCAGTGTCAGCTCATCGGCGTGCTCAAGTCCTCCGCCGGCCGGGAGGCCTTGGGCGATACGCGTGACTTTAACTGATTTTCCTCGTAACAAATCAGCCAGATAGTTGGAAGTTGCCTCGCCCTCCACATCCGCCCCCAATGCGAGGATAATTTCCATTTCTCCTTCCGCCGCAGCAACCCTGCGGAGCAGCTCCGGGATGTGCAGGTCCTCGGGAGAAACGCGATCAAGGGGCGAGAGCTTTCCTCCGAGACAGTGGTAGCGCCCGCGGAAAGCACCGGAACGCTCCACCGGCAGCACGTCCGTTGCCTGCTCGACCACGCAAAGAAGGGTATCATCACGTTTCAGATCCGCGCAGATCTCGCAGAGTTCACGGGTTGCGAAAAATCCACATACAGGGCAGGAAATGACTTTCTCATGCGCCTGCGTCAGCGCGTCGGCGAGGACCAAGGGCTCGGCCTTTTTGTTCTGAAGCAGCCAAACGGCCATCCGCTCCGCGCTGCGGGGGCCGATGCCCGGCAGCCGCTTCAGCTCCGCCACCAAATTCTTTACCGGGACTGGAAAATCAGCGCGAGCCATTGTGCTGTTTTCCGGGGGTTAAAGTCTCGTTATCCACCGGAAGGCCGTGGTTTGATGCGTAATACATGGCGCAGAATCCCGACCAAAGCACGGCGATGACAGCAACTCCAATCTCCGGCATGCGCGAAGCCAGAACCAGCACCGGCCCCCATGTCAGCGTGAGAGCGAGCGTCCCTCCCCAGACGACGGCCCGCCGCCAAGTTCCAGGCACGTTCATGATCACGGCGGGCAATGCGAACGCAAGAAGTCCTGTCCCCAGCCACAGCACCCATTTTTCCAGAGGCAGCGCGGGTGCTGCCAGTCCGGAAGGTGAGAAGACCTCTGTTAGCGCGGTATCCAGACGGCGGACGAGTTTCAGAAAATCCAAACCAGCAACCAGGCCGAGAGCCATCGTGCCCGAGAGGAGGACTGCGAGACCGAGGTGCGCGTGATCGTCTGCTGGTGAAGTTTTCCTCATCCCAATGTTTCCAGCAGCATTTCCGTATGCTTCAGCGGCGAGACCTTCTCCAGCACTGCCTGGATCCGTCCTTCTTCATCGATCACGAAAGTGCTCCGCTCGATCCCCATAAACTTCTTTCCCAGCATCGATTTTTCCACCCACACACCGTACGCTTCGGTGATCGTCCGGTCCTCATCGGCGATTAGCGGATAGGGCAGCTTCTTTTTAGAAATGAACTTCTTGTGGCTCGCCACGCCATCCGCGCTGACGCCGAACACCCGTGCCTTGCCCGCGATCTCCTCCCAGTGGTCGCGCAGCGAGCAGGCCTGGATCGTGCAGCCGGGAGTGTTGTCTTTCGGGTAAAAAACCAGCACCACCTTTTCCCCTCGCAGACTCTCGAGAGTCTGCTCGCTTTCCGTTTCACCATCGACGACCGATGCGGTGAAATCGGGCGCTTTTTCTCCAACTTGTGGCTTCATGCGCTGATCATCACTCCCCTGCCGGAGCAAATCAACACCTGTTAAAGTGGGTGATCGTTTGAAAATGAATCCCTCCATGTGACATTCCGATTGTCTGCATGTGCGGACGGCCTAAGCTTTCCGCCTAGTGAGACCGGCTCTTTCCATCCTTATCGTTGCAGCTCCAGTGCTTTGCGCGCAAGAAGCGGCTCTCGGGAACAAAAAGACTCCGATTGGCCTGCTCCCTACCGGCAGCGTTCTCACCGGTGTCCTGCTGCCGAGATACGACGCGGAGCGCAACCTCGTCGGCACATTGAAAGCCCAGACGATGACCTTGCTCGATGCTGAGCGGATCCAGGGCAACGACGTCCTCATCCGTTTCTACAACCCCGACCGCAGCCCCCGTGGAAAAGTGGAACTAGTGAACGCTCTCTTTGATCAGGAGAAAGGCCGTCTCTATGCGAACGAGCCCGTCGAGGTCACCAACGACCGCCTCCTTGCCAAGGGCACGGGGCTTGTTTACGCTTTTCAAGAAGGTGGCCAGGGATTCCTGCGTGGCCCCGCCTCCACCCGGATCTTCGCACCACCCGCTACCGCCATGAACGCCAAACCAGTTTCCACCGCCGCTTTGGCTCTCGCCTTCGCTCCCGGCCTTCTTCTCGCCTTGGAGCCGCCCTTTGTCACCGAGAAAGAACTGGCCGCGATTCAAGCGGATGCGAAAACAATGAAACCCGAGGCTGCAGCCGCGAGCCTCGCCACCGAGCAGCAACTGGCCGAACAACTCGGTGCCAACAGCTCGCTGGTGAACACCGCGCTCGAGTTCGTGAAGACGAGCGAAATGCCCCCAACCAAAGAACCGGCCGTCGAGATCCCGGCCCCTTCCGCGCCCCTCGCGATCGAACCCGGCCCGGATGACACCATCATCAACTGTGAGGACGGAATGTATTTTGATTCCGACAAAGGCCGACTCGTTTACTTCGGAAATGTCAAACTGGAGGATCCGGGCTTCACTCTCACCGGGGCTAACGAGCTAACCATCTTCTTCGAGCAAAAGCCTTCCGACTCCCAAGCGCCCAAGGAAAAAGCAGCCGGGCTTGGGGGCGGGAATTTTGGCGAGGCCGAAAAAATGGTCGCTACCGGAGCCGTGCACATCTTGCAAAAAAGCGTCGATGGGAAAGCGCCGGTCGAAGCCAGCGGCAGAGTTCTGACCTACTACGTGAAGACCGGGGAAATTATCATTAGTGATGGCTTCCCGTGGGTGAAGCAAGGCGATTTCTTCGCACGCGCCAAACAGCCCGACCTCACCCTGCGAATGCTCAACGACGGCACTTTCGCCACGCGTGGAAATTGGGAGATGGGCGGCAAGCTCGGCCCGAAAGACGGGGCCGCAGAGTAGCATTTCAACCCATCACTCTCCCACAACCAAGTGCACGATCCCGGCTCCACCTGCCAAAACACCGCCAACGCCGTCCTCTCCGCCAAAGCTCTGCGCAAAACCTACGGTGGCCGCGCCGTTGTTGACGGCGTCAGCATCACCGTCCAGCCACGCGAGATCGTGGGACTGCTCGGTCCCAACGGCGCTGGAAAAACGACGTCCTTTTACATGATCGCCGGCCTGATCCCATCCGAGAAGGGCTCCGTGCATCTGAACGGCAAGAATATCTCCAAGCTGCCGATGCACCGCCGCGCCCGGCTCGGCCTCGGCTACCTTCCGCAGGAGGAATCTGTTTTCCGCAAGCTTTCCGTTCTCGACAACCTCCTCGCCATCTTGGAGACGCGGCCGAAGCTCTCCCGCGCGGATCAAAAGGCCCGCGCCCACGATCTGCTGGAGCGATTTGGCATCACCAAGCTCGCCAAATCCCAGGCCATCACCCTCTCCGGTGGTGAAAAGCGCCGCCTCGCCATCGCCCGCTCCCTCTGCTCCGATCCCACCGTCCTCATGCTCGACGAGCCATTCGCCGGCATCGATCCGATCGCCGTTGAAGACATCCAGCGCATCGTCCGTGACCTCCGCGAAAAGGATGGACTCGCCATTCTCATCACCGACCACTCCGTCCGCGAGACCCTCACCATCACCGATCGGGCGTTCTTGATCCACGACGGGCGGGTCATCTTGGAAGGAGCTTCCGACGAACTAGTCAACGACCCCATCGCCAGAAAGTACTACCTCGGCGAGGATTTCAAAATGTAGGCCGCCTCGACTGTGGCCACCACCGGCCGCTGGGCGTCGGTTTTCCTCTCATGGCAGAGCCTTGCACTTGCCCCCCGCCCGGCTGCCGCCTAAACAACCGCCATGGCCACTATCAATTCAAATTTTCTCAAGCTCAAAGCCGGATACCTTTTCCCGGAGATCGCCCGCCGGGTGAAAGCTTATACCGAGTCCAATCCCGAGCTAGCCTCCCGGATCATTCGTTGTGGCATCGGCGATGTCACCGAAGCACTCCCTCCAGCCATCGTCAAAGCGATGCACGAAGGCGTCGATGAAATGGCGAATCGGGAAACCTTCAAAGGCTACGGCCCTGAGCAGGGCTACGAGTTTCTCCGCCAGGCGATCGTCGACAATCAGTTCTCCGGTCTCGGTATTTCCGCCGACGAAGTCTTCATCTCCGACGGCTCCAAGTGCGATACCGGAAACATTCTGGACATCTTCGGCAAAGGCAACGTCATTGCCATCACCGATCCCGTTTACCCCGTCTATGTCGATACCAACGTAATGGCCGGCAACACTGGCGATTCGAACGATGCCGGAGCCTACGCAGGCCTGCTTTATCTCCCTTGCAACGCGGAGAATAACTTCGTCGCCGATATTCCCACGGAAAAAGCCGATATCATCTACCTCTGTTTCCCTAATAACCCGACTGGAGCTGTCGCCACCCGCGAGCAGCTCACCGCCTGGGTGAAATACGCGAAGGACAACCAGTCGATCATACTCTTTGACGCCGCCTACGAGGCCTTCGTCCAGGACGACGACATCCCCCGCTCGATCTTCGAAATCGAGGGAGCGAAGGAATGCGCAATCGAGTTCCGCTCGTTCTCGAAGAACGGTGGCTTCACCGGCATCCGCTGCGCCTACACAGTGATCCCGAAAACCCTGTCCGGTCGCACCGAAGACGGCACCACCGTCCCGCTTCACCAGCTCTGGTCCCGCCGCCACTCGACGAAATTCAACGGAGCCTCCTACCCGGTGCAGAAAGGTGCCGCCGCAGTCTTTTCTCCCGAGGGGAAACAACAGGTCGCGGAACTCATCGAACACTACATGGGCAACGCCAAGCTCCTCCGCGAGGCGTGCCTGTCACTCGGCCTACAGGTGTTCGGCGGTGAAAACGCGCCCTACGTCTGGGTCGCCTGTCCAGAAGGCATCACCTCCTGGGGCATGTTTGATAAAATGCTTGGCGAGGCGCAGGTCGTCATCACTCCCGGCTCCGGCTTCGGCTCCGCCGGCGAGGGATATTTCCGTATCTCCGCGTTCAACTCCCGCTCCAACGTCGAGGAAGTCTGCCGCCGCCTGAAAGCCCTCATTGCCTGAACCGACGCCGTTCACAAATAAAATCGCGCGACGAAATTGGAATCTCTCCGGTCTTGCAGTGCCTTAGCCCGCATGGCAGAAACGTCTGATGTTGAAATTGACTTGGGTTTTCCTCTCGGCTCTCTGCTTCCTACTGTGCCAATGCGCATCAAGCACCAGAGGGAGCGGTGGCCCTCCGAACATGGGCGGCCCTACTGTCGCCGAACGCAACGCAGCGATTGCCAGTGAGCCTACTGGGGACTTTTTCTACGGCCGCCGTTACTTCGTCCAGAAAACCCGCTTCTGGGGCTACCTCCGCAAGCCCCGCCAGTCCGCTAGCAACGCCAAATTGGTTGTTTTCAACGAAAGCCGGAAAAAAGCCCCCGACCGCCTCCCCGAAGGCGGCCCCCCAGGCAAGCGCTACGGCTTTGATAACAACCACGAATACCGCATCCGCGGAAACTATACCGGCGAGCAGGCCTACGATCCCAACAGCAACCAGTTTCTCCCGGTGTTCATGCTCACCGGCTACGAAGTCGTGGACCGCGATCCGGGCTGGCTCTTCAGCCCCAACGATCACTACGACCAATACGCCGTGACCCTGGCACCCCGATAGCCCGGTCATGAAGAACAACGATTTCAGCAGCGTCCCCTCGGGCAGAACGCGCCGTGCGGGGCAGTCTCCAAACATCGGAAAACTCACTCGCTCCCCCCAGTCCGCCACCCGCCGGAGAAGGTCCAGACGAGGCCAGAACGCTTCAAAGTCTTCCACAAGAACCTCCCTGCTCTGGGGCGCGGCGCTCGGCACCGTTGCCCTCGTCGGCATGGTAATTTTCTTCGTCGTCTCCTACTTCCAAAGGCCGGATGCGGACATCGGAAAGACCGCAGCACTCGGAGCGGCGGTCGCCTTGCCCCAGCGGCAGTCGAAGGCCTTGAAGACGCTTGGCGAAGAGGCCTCGCTGAAACTCGTCAGATCAGCCCTTGAGCTAAAGGATCCCGGGCAAGTTGAGGAATACTTCGTCCTAAGTACACCTCGCGAGCCCGCAGAGGCCATCCGGCTCCTAGAGGAATACGAGGAATCCACCCCTATCGAAAGCTACCTCTGGTTGGGCGGGAAGCTTGTCAACAATGGCTACATGGAAGAAGTTCTTGTGAATTACAAAACACCGGGGCGCGAGCTGAACCGCGTTGCCCAGATCTGGAATGAGCCTGATGGCTCTTGGCGGATCGATTTCGATGCCTATGCTCGCCATGTTTCTCCTGATTGGCCTACGATCAACTCCGGCAAGGCTCCCGTTTCAGTCGTGCGGGTCTTCATCATGGAAGACAACTACTACAACGGCGTTTTCGCGGATGAATCCAAGTGGCAGGGATATTCCCTCGTTTCTCCTGATAGCGAGGAGATCCTCTTCGGCTACTCCCTCCGCGAATCGCCGCAGCACCGAGCAATCACCGAAATTCTTAAAGCCGAAGCGTCCGTTCACCCCGTCACTTTGGAAATCACCAAGACTCCGGATTCAGGACCCCGCCAGTTTGAGATATCTCGCGTCCTCGCGGAGAACTGGAGCATCCGGCCACAATCCTTCGACGGGCTCTAACCCTCTGAGTGGCAACGCGATTGACCCCGCCCCCCCGCTGCTGCAGGCTCTAACCGTGACTCCGCAACTCGAAGACCTTTTCACCTTCCTCCGTTTCTCCAGCGTCTCCACCGACTCCCGCCATAAATCCGACGTGCGCGCCTGCGCCGATTGGCTGGTGCGGAAACTCTGCGGCATGGGATTGGAAACAAGTTTGCATGAGACCCCGGGCCATCCGGTCGTCCTCGCTAAGAGCGCCCACTCTCCTGAGAAAAAAACCGTCCTCATCTACGGCCACTACGATGTCCAGCCAGCCGATCCGCTCAATCTCTGGGACAGCCCGCCCTTCGAACCCATCCTGCGAGACGGAAAAATCTGGGCCCGCGGTGCCACGGATAACAAGGGCCAGATGCTCGCTCACGTCCTCGGCGTGGAGAAAACGCTCACCGATAATGGCGAGCTCCCGGTGAACCTCATCTTCCTTTTTGAAGGTGAGGAAGAGATCGGCTCGCCCAGTCTCGCCCCTTTTCTCACCGCCCACCGCGAAGAGTTGAGATGCGACATCATCGCGATTTCCGATACAGGAATGGTCGCTCCCGGCACCGGCACCCTCGGATACGGGCTCCGCGGCATCGCCTGCGCCGAAGTGATCATCAGAGGCCCGCAGCGGGACCTCCATTCTGGTCTTTTCGGCGGAGCCGTCGCCAATCCAGCGACCGCAGCCGCCCGTCTCGTTGCCTCTCTACACGACACCGAGGGCAACATCCTCATTGAGGGCTTCTACAACGAAGTCCGACCGTTGGAGACATGGGAGCGGGAAATGTGGGCCAAAGTCCCCGGTGTCTCAGACAACGACTTCCTCAAGGTTACCGGATCTCCCGCCCTATTCGGCGAGCCCGGCTACAGCTCCGCCGAGCGCACCTGGGCGCGACCCACCGTCGAGATCAACGGCATCGGCGGCGGCTACCAAGGCGAGGGCTCCAAAACCGTCCTCCCCGCCGAAGCCTTCATCAAGTTTTCCCTGCGCCTAGTCCCCGACCAGGAGCCCTCGGTCCTTCTTGAAAAACTTCGCGCCCACATCGTGAAGCACTCCCCTCCCGGCGTGACCGTGGAGTTTATCCCGGGCCATGACGGCAAGCCGTACCTCGCCGATCCCGGATCCCGCTTCGGCCTCGCCGCACGTACCGCCTTGGAGAAAACCTTTGGCGCTCCGCCGGTCCTTATCCGCGAAGGCGGATCGATCCCCATCGTGCAGACTTTCCGCGAGATCCTCGGCGTCGATTCACTCCTCCTCGGCCTCGCCCTCGCAGATGCCCAGATCCATTCCCCCAACGAAAACTTCCCCGTCGCCAACTTCGAAGCCGGAATCCTCCTCAACCAGAACCTGCTCAAAGAACTAGCCGCCGCCGAGGATCACTGACGCCCACCTCCTCGCCTTCGCGCAAAAGCACAACATCCAGCTAGCAACCCTCGACACCAGCATCCCCGGAGCCTTCCTCATCCCCTCCTAACACCTCTCCCATTTCTTTCACCATCATCCATCTCCCTCTTCATTCGCGTCCATTGGCGTCCATTCGCGGTTAACTCCCCCTCTCCCTCTTCCATCCACACTCACTCTTCCATTAGCGCCCATTCGCGTCCATTCGCGGTTAGAAAATCTTCCCATGTCAGACACATCCAAATCCGATTTCATCCGCGACATCATCGCCGGAGACCTCGCCTCCGGCAAACACTCCACCACCATCACCCGCTTTCCGCCGGAGCCGAACGGGTACCTCCACATCGGTCACGCCAAATCCATCTGCCTGAACTTTGGCATCGCGAACGAGCATCCCGGCGCCAAGTGTCACCTTCGCTTTGATGACACGAATCCGGAGAAAGAAGAAACTGAATACGTCGAGAGCATCAAGGAAGACGTCAGGTGGCTTGGCTTCAACTGGGGCGATGATCTCTACTTCGCCAGCAACTACTTCGAGTTCTTCTACGATTGCGCCGTCCACCTCATCAAAAATGGACTCGCATACGTCGACCAAGAATCCCCGGAGGAAATCAAGCTCCACCGCGGCAACGTCCAAACCCCCGGCACCCCCTCCCAATTCCGCGATCGCAGTACCGATGAAAATCTAGCTCAGTTCGCAAAAATGCGCTCCGGTGGTTTCAAAGAAGGCGAGGCTGTCCTTCGCGCGAAAATCGACCTCAGCTCCTCCAACATGAACCTGCGTGATCCAGTCCTCTACCGGATCATGCACGCCCATCACCACAACACCGGAGACCAGTGGTGCATCTATCCGATGTACGATTTCGCCCACCCGCTTGAGGACGCCGTGGAGCACATCACCCACTCCCTCTGCACCCTCGAGTTCGAGAACCACCGGCCGCTCTACGATTGGGCCATCGAAAACTGCCCGGTCCCCTCCCGGCCGCGCCAAATCGAATTCGCCCGCCTCAGCCTGACCTACACCATCATGAGCAAGCGCAAGCTCCTGCAGCTGGTAAAGGAAAACCACGTCTCCGGCTGGGACGACCCGCGCCTGCCCACCATCTCCGGCATCCGCCGCCGCGGCTACCCGCCGGAGGCGATCCGTCACTTCTGCAAACGGATCGGCATCACCAAGTTCAACGGCACCACCGACATCGCCCTCCTCGAGCACGATGTCCGTGATCATCTAAACACCCACACGCCCCGCCGCATGGCCGTGCTCGATCCCCTCAGAGTCATCATCGAGAACTTTCTTGAAGAACCCGCTGAATTTCTCGAAGTCGCGAACCACCCGCAGGACGAATCCGCAGGCAACCGGCAGGTCACGTTTTCACCGGAAATTTACATCGAGCGCGAAGACTTCATGGAGGTGCCGGAGAAGAAGTTTTTTCGCCTCGGCCCTGACCGCTACGTCCGCCTCCGCGGTGGCCCCATCATCCAATGCATCGGCTTCGCGAAAAACGATGCGGGGGAAATCACCCTCCTCCGCGCAAGGCTTCTCCCGGACACCACCGGCGTAGATTCTCCCGAAGGCGTCACCTGCAAAGCCGCGATCCACTGGGTCGATGCCGCAAGCGCTGTCTCCGCCGAGGTTCGCCTCTACGACCGCCTCTTCACCGTCGAGGATCCCGATGCCGCCGAAGGGGGCTTCACCAGCGTCCTTAATCCCGACTCAGTGATAACGATCGAAGGTAAACTCGAAGCCAGCCTCTTCGACGAAGCCCCCGGTTTCTCCTGCCAGTTCGAGCGCATTGGCTACTTCGTTGCCGACACCAAAGACCATCAGCCGGGACGAAAAGCAGTCTTCAACCGCACTGTCGCCCTCCGCGACTCGTGGGGCAAAGGACGCTAAATTTCCCCGGCGGCGAACAAGGCAGCCTCAGAATCTACGGCGCGGGAGAAGAGCAGGAAGCCAACGATGGAACAATGCTCTTTCACCTCCGGCATGCTGCCTGATGAACATCACTTCCCAACCTCCTCCAGCAGATCCTCCCTCAATCTCCAGAAGTCCACTCCCTCTGCCAACCCGTTGCCCATGAGAGCAAACGTGTATTCCTTACCATTTCTGCTTAAAAAGCCCACCTCCGTCCGAACTCCTGACATAGCCCCGCGCTTAGACTGAATCGAACCGCCTGAACCCACCGGCAGACTCTCGACGAACGTCTCCCCATACTCCGTTTTCCTCGCTGAAAAACTCACCCGCGCCAAATCGAGCGGGCGGATCATCGTCGCGCGCGCCAATCCGCTCCCATCGATCAAACGCAAACCCTCGAAATCAACCCCCATCTCCTCCCAATACTCCCTGAGCACCACCTCGGGATCTTTCCCCTCCTTCACCCCCATCATCAGAAACAAACTCTGCGCCTCCAGATTATCGCTCACCTCGTGCATGTGATCCACAATGTCCGCCAGCACCGCCGACTCGTGACGCGCCAGAACCACTTCCTCTAGGTTCGCGGGAACCATTTCTCCAAAAACCTCGACCCCCCTCTCGTGCAGTTCCCTCTCCAATATCGCTCTCGCCAGCGCGGGCGGATCTGGCACAGCCCCCCTCACCTCAAACTCTCGCGCGCCCAGCGGCACCGTCCCCCTCACATCCACCTGTCGCCCGTATGGGGTGGAATACATCATCACCTGGTCACCGCTTCCCACCGACCCTGTATTTACCCCCAGCCGCCACTCTACCAGATCATAGATATCCGGCTCGCGCCGCAGGAACGACGCCGGATCACCCTCCGCTGCTCCGGCATCGAAAACCAGACGCACCACATTGCGCCCCACGTTCACGCCATAAGCTCCAGTCCCATATGCATTTCCAAGATCTCCCCATACCCAGTGATCGCTCACGGGCGGCTGTGGAAAGATTGAATCATCCACCTGCACAGATCCCTCGATCCACTTCACCCCCCGCTCCGTCACCTCCTCCGCCAACCGCACCAGATCCTCCTCAGCCAGCGTCGGATCACCACCTCCCCTCAGTATGAGATTTCCGGGAACGCCCCCCTCCGCTGATATCTCTCCCGCCGCTAACAGCCGAGTCTCAAACTTGAAATCTTCTCCAAGCAAGCCCAGAGCCGCCCCAGCTGTCAAAGTCTTTAAAGCCGAAGCAGGGCAAAGAGCCTTCTCAGCCAAGGGCGATTTATAGATGACCTCCCCCTCCTCATCCAAGACGCAAAACCCCACCAACGCCCCCTCCAACTCCTCCCGAGCAGCCCAGCTTTCAAAGAAACCGCCCAGTCCGCCCGGCTCCACATGCGCCGCCTTTTCCAGCACCTCCACATGCCTCACCTCCGAGATCCCCCAGATGCCAAAGCCTACCGCCAATCCCAGCACGCCCGTTAGAGCTCCCACAACAAACAACCTGCCATTCATCCCACACCGATAGCCAATGCTCACTCCGTCCGCAAGGCCGTCCCGGAAAACCACCGCCATCGGCCAGTTATCTGCTGCGGTAGCCGACCCCTGAGAAATATCTCGCCCAAGCGACTTACCGCATCCAACCATTCCTCATGAAACACGACATCGAGCGCGTCCTCATTGATGAAGCCGTGATCCAAAAGCGCCTCGACCAGATGGCTGCCAATATCGAACGCGATTTCCCCGAAGGACCGCTGGTCGTGATCATCCTGCTCAAGGGTGCCCTTGTCTTTGCCGCCGACCTGCTCCGCCGGGTGTCCCGACCGCTCACCATCGAGTGCCTGAACGTGGCCAGCTACCACGGCGGCATGGAAAGCTCTGGCACCGTCGATTTTCTCGACCGCCAATTTCCGGAGGTGAAAGGCCAGCACGTCCTCCTGCTAGATGACATTCTGGACACCGGCCGCACCCTTGCGGCCGTGTCAAAGCGTTTGGCTGAGGAGGGGGCCGCAGCAGTCCGTACCGGTGTCCTTCTTGCTAAAGACAAAATACGCGCCACCGATGTGGAGGCTGATTATATAGGCTTTGAGATAGCCGACGAATTCGTCGTCGGCTACGGCCTCGACTACAAAGGAAAATATCGGAACCTGCCCTACGTCGGCGTCTTGAAGCTGTCCGCCGCAATCTGAGCAATCCGGGAGCGCTGAGCCCCAGCTCGGCAGCAACATCTGAAATTGCCAGCCGCAGCCGCAGCAGCTATCCCTAGCCATCATGCGCCTGCCACTGCTCGCCCTTTCCGCGTTCCTCTCGTCTCTCCACGCATCCGATGCCGTTGAGGCTCCCTGGGAGCGCCACGCCTTCGACATCGAATCCGGAATGATCTGGCAGTTCCGCGACAACACCCCAATTAACTATCAACTGGTCCCGACACAGTTCTCGTGGCGCAGCCCCTACGTGTTCAAATGGGATTTCGACGGCGGCTCGACCGTTGTGGTTAGAAATCAAGCGTCACTGATCGCCACTTGGGTGGCGGAGGGTCCCGAGGACCACTACTTTGGCGTGTCCGGAGCACCATCACTTGAGTGGTGGTCGCCAAATAGTTGCTGGTCCCTCTACCTTTCCATCGGCGGCGGAGTCGGCGTCATCAACAGCACCGATGTCCCGGGTGGCCAAGGCCAGGACTTCACGCTCAACTGGTTCATTAAATCCGGCGCTAGACTTCAGATCAGCAATGACGTCGCCATTTTTGGAGGCCCGTTTTTCCAGCACCTGTCGAATGGCGGTGCCACCACGCCCAATCCCGGAATCGACGCGCTCGGACTCTCCCTCGGTGCCAGCTTTTCTTTTTAACATTCACTGTGAATATAGTAAGGGAGATCCGTCGGCAGTCGCATGGCGAGCGGATCGCACTCGCCGGCGAGGAAGGAGAAGTCACCTTTGATTCCCTTTTCGCCGCCGCCGATGAGTTCCGCAACCAACTTGAGCAGCTGCCCTGCTTCAGAAAAAGCGGCATCCCGCGGATCGGCATTATTTTTCCCAATGGAGCCGCCTATATCATGGTCGCTCTGGCTGTCCTGGAAGCTGGGGCCTGTTTTGTTCCAGTGCCCGATGAATTGACACCCATCGAGCGGGAGGCACTCATTTCAGAGACGGCGCTTGATGCAATCATCCACGAGGCGAACGCAGGGATCCGCCTGCCCCTCGATCTAGGCTTCGCAGAGGTAAGGGAGTGTGTTGAACCTGCTCCGGGGTTTCCTGTCGATGCCTTCGAGGCCCTGAACCCCGCCTTCATCCGCTTCAGTTCCGGCACCACCGGCGCATCCAAAGGTGTTGTCCTCTCGCACCAGTCCCTGCTCCACCGTATCCTCGCCGTTAACGAGGCGCTGGAGCTAAAGCCCGGCGATCGCGTGCTGTGGACCCTGCCGATGGCGCACCACTTTGCTGTCACCATCATCCTTTACCTTTATCACGGCGTCACCACGGTCTTGGAAAGTTCACACCGTCCGGAGCGGTTGTTCCGGATGGCGCGGCAGTCCCGGACGAACTTGCTCTATGGCAGTCCCTTTCACTTCGCCCAGCTCGCCCAGTGTCAGGAAGCCGGGCCGCTGCCGGACCTGCGCCTCGCCATCTCCACCGCCTCAGCCCTCAGCAAGGAAGTGGCGGAGGCTTTCCTGAAACGTTTCCAACTCCCCGTTACCCAAGCTCTCGGGATCATCGAAGTGGGCCTACCCCTACTGAATACCACCCACGCCTCTCACATCCCCACTGCCCTCGGCCAACCGCTCCCCCGCTACCTAATCAAAACGAGCGGTGAGGGCGAGCTCTTGATCAAAGGCCCCGGCATGTTCGACGCATACCTCAGTCCCTGGCAACCGCGCGATACCATACTTCAAGACGGATGGTTCGCCACCGGCGACCTCGTCGAAATCCTAGCCGACGGCACCGTCATCATGCATGGCCGCAGCAAAAGCGTCATCAACGTCGGCGGCATGAAAGTTTTTCCCGAGGAAATCGAAGCCGTCCTAAACGACCACCCCGCTATCAAACAATCCCGCGTCTTCCCCGAGAAGCACCCCACCCTTGGCTCATTTCCCTGCGCACAAGTCATCCTGTGCGACCACCACCCGCTCCCCACCCTTCGCGAGCTCCGCGATCATTGCCGCCAACGCCTCGCTGCCTTTAAAATCCCCATGCGCCTCGAAGCCGTCTCTACCATCCCCCTCACCGCCAGCGGAAAAATTAAACGACACTGAAGACTCTGGCTGCGCTCGAGTCCTTGCCGCTATCCGATGCGGAACTTTGATGCCCTTGCCGCTACTCCTAACAGGGGTATTGTGTGGTCGTGGTTGAAGCAGAAAACTCAGATGGGGAAGTGGCGAAGGAGAAGGCGCGGGCGTTTCTCGAGGTCGCGGATGATTTTCGGCTGGGGCAGTTGGTGACGGAGTCGCCGCATCCGCGGGACGGGAACTTGAGCGAGGTGGCCGAGCGGGATGTGGAGGCGGCGCTGGGGCAACTTTTCGATATCGACCGGGATGTGGTGGAGAAGTATCGGGAGTGGGTGGAGGGTGGATCGGCCGAGGGGATCGCCAAGGAGGTAGCGGATCGGATGGAGGCAGGCGGGAAGGTGTTTTTCACGGGCTGCGGAGCGACCGGGCGGCTGAGCATCCAACTGGCCTCCATGTGGCGCGATTATTGGCAGCGGTGCGTTCGGGAGGGGGCGGTGACGGACGAGGTGGCGGCGGAATGGGCGGAGCGGGGGTGGAGTGTGATGGCAGGCGGGGATTTTGCGTTAATCAAATCGGTCGAAGGTTTCGAGGACTATGCGGAATTCGGCGGAAGGCAGATCGAGGAGCTGGGCGTGGGCGAGAGAGACGTCGTTTTCGCATGCACGGAGGGCGGGGAAACTTCCTTCGTGATCGGGACGGCGTGGAAGGGGCTTGAAAAAGGGGCGCAGGTTTACTTCGTGTACAACAACCCGGACGAACTACTGCGGGAAAAGGTGGCGCGGAGCCGGGAGGTGCTCGACGAGCCCCGCATCCGAAAAATCAATCTGACCACTGGACCGATGGCTGTCTCTGGCTCAACGCGGATGCAGGCGACGACGATGCAGCTTTGTGTGTTAATCACTGTCCTGGATCTAGTTCTACTGGATCTGCGGGCAAGGATGGAGGGACAACGGGCTGAGAATTTGGCATCGGTGCCACGGCAATTTCTGACGGCGCTGGAGGCCGTAAGCGGCACGCTGAGAAGCCTGGAGCTGCGGCGGCAGGTTGCCTGCCTCGTAAAGCAGGAGGCGGAGATCTTCCGGGCGCGGAAGTTGAACAACTATTTCGCCGACCGGCTGGGGATCGATGTTCTGACGGATACGACTGAACGCTCCCCCACATTCGGGATTCCGACTTTCAAGAAGTTTGATGACGACGAGGCAGCGGAGAGCTGGTCGTTTCTTTTCCTGCCACATGAGGGAACGGAGCAGGCGTGGCAAAGCTTGCTGCACCGTGAGCTGCAGCCGGTGGAGTGGAGTTATGAGACGGTGTGTGAGCTAATTGGGGAGGCGGGAGCGGAGCGTCAGTTTCCGCTGATGCGGCGAATCACACGGGAGGAAATTTTGCGTTTCCGGATCGGACTGGATGGGCTGTCGCACCGGAGGCCTGAAGCGGGGGATGGCGCGTGTGCAATACTGCGGGAGGAGGAGGCGGACGAGCTGCTGAGCGAGGGAGGTTTCTTCCGCAAACGCTTGGAGGAGGCGGATGCCGCGGGGGCGCTGACGGCGGTGGTTTTCTCGGGACCTCCGGAGGCCGTGCGACGGGTAGAGGACTTCCTGGATGCATGGAAGGTGAAGGCGGTGCGAGTGCTGGTACCGCTGCCGGATGACCCGATGCCGCTGCGGGGAACCTGCCGGATCGCTACCAAGATGCTTCTGAACGCCCTGTCAACATTGACCATGGTGCGGCTGGGGCGGGTGGATGGAAATCTAATGACGTGGGTGGTGCCGGGGAACCTGAAGCTGATCGACCGGGCGATCCGGTACGTGCGGCACTTCACGGGCCTAGGCTATGAGGAGGCATGCCATTTGGTGCACCGAGCGATCGAATATATCGGACCCAGAAGAGCGGCCGGAGAGGAATATCCGCCGGTCGTGGCACTATGTAGGGTCGTGCACCGCGAGGGGTGCTGCTTTGAAGCTGCGGAGGAGAGGATCTTGTTCAAGCCTGAGAATCCCGCCAAGAGCACTCGCTAAAATAGGAGTAGAAGAGATGCGATCCGCGCCCCTACGGATGGACAGATCGAGCTGCCGTGCTAGCGCTTCCGCAATTGTTGGGCCGAGCCTCCTCGCCGATCTGGTTCTATCTCTGCATTCATCCCATTCGTTAAATTGGTGGTCTTTCGAGCAGCGCTTCGACGAATTGAAATCAAAGTTGCAATCCCCCCTTGATTCGGCATGGACGCTAGGTAGAGTCCCAGCAAAGCGGGTGGGGCGTGCTCACTAAAAGTTTCCCCGAGGCTTCAAGAAAAACATGCGATCCATCTTACAGAGTCTGCTAGCCATCGTCATCGCGTTCGTTTACGTGGCTGGTCCTAGTTTGACTTTCGAGATAGAGCACACCCACGAGGTTTTCCAAGGCCACGGCCACAATTACGCGGGAAATGATCACGATCATTTCCACCCTCCGTGCAGTGAAAAACCTGTTCCGCTCTCCGATCAGGATGAACGTGACTCGGACGGAAGCACCCACTCACACACCCACGTCGTTTCTGTGGGCACGGACACCCCTTTCGCACCGTTATTGCACAACAACCCTTTCATGGCCAATTGGAGTGCAATCCACCCTCCAGTGGCCATCTCAGAGTTCGCCCCCGACGGGCCGTATTTCCCTTTGATCAAGCCTCCCCAGTTGGGTTGAGGCCCTTGCGCTGACGGATCGTCCGTTTCGATAAAAGCGTTTTCCACGCTACGTACCCGCCCTGGTATCCGTCACGCGACACTTATGGCCCATCACGGATCAGGCACACGTGTGCCCAAACGCCGCTTTTCCTAGCGATGCGCAGGAGAAGACTACCCGTCCAGCCGGACGCGGGGCGGGATCCTGGTCATTCCGAACCAACACTCTATCGCCATCATTCATGTTTCCTTCTTCTACCAACAATCCACCAAACCCCGTCCGACACCTTCTGCGAACGGGCGCGACATTGACCATTTCCGTATCCATGGCAGCCCTCACCGGCTGCCAGCCCTATCAACCTAAAGAGGAAAATGAAATGATCGCCCAATCCCCTCAAGTGTTGTAACCACAAGGGCATGGAAGCCACAGCAACCTCGATTTGCGCTAACCCTGCGGGTGAGCCGAAACACAGCCTCTCAGCCCCGTCCGGAACCTGGCCTTTGGACACTCCCGGCGGACGTTTTTACGCCGAGTGGGACGATCAGGCACCCGTCACCCGCGAGGGTCAGCTCATCTTTTTCTTCCAGTTCCTCCATGCCGGTGGGCGGTGGGAAGAGTTCCTGTGCGACTGCCCGCTCCACTATACCGGCAACCGCGGCAGCGGCGCCCACAACATCATGGGAACGGTAATGCTCAGCGCCCTCGCCGGCCACTGGCGCTACGCCCACATCAACGCCCTTCGCGGCGATGGCATCAACCCCGGTCTGCTTGGCATGAAAGGGGTTGTCAGCGAGGATGCGGTGCGCCTCGGCATAGGTCGCATCAAGGAAAAGGCCGGGCTCGACTGGATTTCCACCCAGATCCTCGGCAGCATTTCCCCCGCGCTCGGCCTGCCGTGGATCCTCGACATCGATGTCACCGTAAAGCCTCTCTACGGCCATCAGGAAGGCGCGCAAATCGGTTAC
>JBGTDO010000106.1:0-2829 GCA_041748235.1 Akkermansiaceae bacterium
CCGCTGCGGGCGCTCATCTCCGCCAGCGTTTCCAGAAAAAGCTCCCGGTCCTCATCCCCGAGAAAGATGGCTTCGCGCCGGTCACCACGACACATCACATGATAAAACGCTCCGGCATATTGGATGCGGACTGCTCTCGCCATCCCTTTCGCAAAGCCGCCCTCCCCCTGCCACTGCAAGCTCTTTTGCACGCCTGCAAGGACTGACCCCAACCGCCGATCTAATCTCTCCCTACGACCCGTCTTCAACCGGAACCGCTTTGTAGCGGCCTTAGAAAAGATGACCGCTCAGGCGATGCCGCCGGTTGAAGCGCTGTGTAGGTGCCCCGAAGCCACTTCATCGCCGCCACCAGATTGGCTTCCGGGGTTTCGAGCAGCAGATGGTAGTGATTGCTCATCAGCACGTAGCTGTGCAGCAGCGCTCCGCTGCGGGCGCTCATCTCCGCCAGCGTTTCCAGAAAAAGCTCCCGGTCCTCATCCCCGAGAAAGATGGCTTCGCGCCGGTCACCACGACACATCACGTGATAAAACGCCCCGGCATATTGGATGCGGACTGCTCTCGCCATCCGCAGATCAAAGCCTCACCGCTCCCGCCACGGCAAGCCCTTTCTGCACGCCTGCAAGGACTTGTATCTTGGATTTAGCCGTTAGCCAAGGAGTGATCCGGAGCAGCGGTTTTTGCTCGGCGGCTGCGCAGCCGCCGAGCAAAAAAGTCGCCGGGGGAGAAGATCGTTTTGGACTGGAACCTCCCGAGTTCGCGGGTCAGCCCGATCCTCCCCCGACGCATGCTCAAAACTTGCACAGTTGCCTGAACCACCAGAGTTCGTATCCGCAAGTAGAAGAAATGAACAGCTCCACTCCACACCATCCTATGAAAATCTATATCGGTATCGATGTTTCCAAAGCCCACCTCGATCTCTTCGACGGCGCGCATTCCGCCCGCCTGGCCAACGAAGAGAAAGCGATCCGCCAATGGCTCAAAACCCTTCCACCCGAGGCGGTCCCCGTCTGCGAAGCCAGCGGAGGATGCGAGGCTCTGCTCATCGCTCTGGCCCATGCGGCTGGTCGCGCCATCGTCCAGGTCAACGCCCGTCAGATTCGTGACTTCGCTCGTGCCCGCAACCGTCTGGCCAAGACTGACTGCATCGATGCCCGCGTCATCGCCGAATTTGGCCGCACTTTCGAGCCATCTCCACTTTCCCTCCCCGATCCCCTCCAGCAAAGGCTCTGCGGGTTGGTCAAGCACCGCACCCATCTCCTCGCCGAGATCACGCAGAACCAGAATTTCGCCCAGCTTCTCACCGACAAAAAGCAGCTCCGCATCGTCTCCGCCACCGTCGCCTTTCTGCAAAAGCAGGTCCGCGCCCTGGAGGTTCTCATGGCCGCTCTGGTCAAAGAATCCCCGGAGATCCGCGCCAAAGTCGATCGCCTGCAGCAGGTGCAGGGCATCGGCGTGCTCACCTCCACTGCCCTGGTCGCTCTCATGCCCGAACTCGGCACCCTGTCCGACAATGAGGCTGCCGCACTGGCCGGAGTCGCTCCCTTCAATCGCGACAGTGGCCAGTTCTCCGGCAAACGGCACATCGCCGGCGGGCGCTCCCAGGTGCGTTCAGTCCTCTACATGAGCGCGCTAGTCGCCTCCCGCTACAATCCCGTCCTTCGCCCCCTCTATCAGCGCCTTCTCGCCTCGGGCAAGGCCAAGAAACTCGCTCTCACAGTCCTTATGCGCAAACTCATCGTCCTCGCCAATCACCTCCTCAAAAATCCCGAATTTTCCCTTGTTTCCTAAGACAGTTGCTGACCCGTTCCGCACGCCATTACCCGGTACTTCTTCCCGCGAACCGGTGGGGGCTGTTTTGCCCTTGACCCGCGCCCTACAGAGCCCCCCCTCCCGCTCCCGTCCGGGTTGCCCAATAAATACGATCGATTGGATAGAAAATCACATTCATTACCGTTGCGGAGCCTCCATATACGGTGAACTCACCGGTCGCTCGCTGAGTGCCCCCAAAACGATACGAACTTTTGAACACAACTCGTCCGTTCCTATCGAGAGCTGGGGCATTCCGGTCCATCAACGCGAAGTAGAGCACTATATAGGCGACCAGCATGATCGCAAGTGTCTGTAGGACACGCCTGAGGCTTTTTGTCATTTTGCCAATCCCCCACCCTTCACCCAGGTCTTGATCGCTTTTTCCCATAACTTCCCAGTAGCCTCCGATCCTTCCACTACATACCAACCATCCTCTTCTTGAGAGTTTGGTACGTTCAACTTTCGTGTGGCGTCGTCGAACGAGAAAGTGAACGAAAGCAAATTCTCATCAGTTCCTGTCACGTTGCAAATAGCGACAACTTCGAACGAAAACGTTGTATTGCCAGTAAGCGATTTGGGATTTGTAGGAGAGTCAAAGTAGGAATATGGCCCATGCACACCGGGCTTTCCGGTGACGGTATATGCAGGGGGCGGGATACCCTTGGGAGGTTTGTCTGTATCGATTTGTGCTGGCTTTCCTGTTATCATCCCGTCCGACTCAAATGCTTGAACAACACGGACGTTCTTTTTAGGGCACCCACAGTTGTCATCATATACATACTCGACTTCAAACCCGGCTTTGGAATCGGCACCGGCGACTGCCTGTTGAGTCTCATTGTACTTCATTGCGGGATCATCAGCGCCCACGTGTCTTACACGGAATTTTCCTTTACCCTCAATCAGGCCGAAGAGATCAATCTGGCTGACAGGGTTATTGTGTAAGAATCCGACAATATTCAATCCGCCCATTTCCTCAATTGGATCCCTGCTCAGCCACCGCCCCGTTTCGGGGTTATAGTA
>JBGTDO010000107.1:0-2070 GCA_041748235.1 Akkermansiaceae bacterium
TCGCCAAAGGAGTAGAGCTGTTCGAGATACACCTTCGACAGGCCGGTTTCCTCTTTAAGCTCACGCATCGCCGAACCATCGAGGGATTCACCTACCCGCACGAAACCTCCCGGCAACGCCCACTCCCCTTTATTCGGAGCAAGCCCCCTTTCAATCAACAGAACCTTTAGGTCCTCCTCATCCAACCCAAAAACAACACAATCGGTTGTGAGTGCCGGCCGGGCATATTCGTATGTGTGGCTCACGGCCTCAACAAAGTGTATTTTAGACACCATTGCAAGAATAAAGTGTATTTTTTACACTTACTGGATCTGCGGAAGACCCTGGAAATCTTGGGATGCCCATTTCACGGGGCCTCAAAGCGCAACCTCTGCAGCGCTTCGGCCACAATCTCAGCGTGATCGAACGCCAGGGCTGGAAGCGCATCAATCGGGTGCCAGTCAAGATTCTTGGCATCATCCGCAGCCTGAGCGGCTGGTCGTCCGTTCTCGATGGCGGCCATAAAGACAAGCGACACGGTGTGACCTCGCGGATCCCTGCCAGGAGCACCCCGGAAGCAGAGTGGACTCAACACCACCCCTTCGATTCCGGTCTCTTCATGCAGCTCCCGAATCGCTCCATCCATAGGGCTTTCATTTTCATCAAGAAACCCGCCTGGCAACGCCCAGTGATGCTTGAACGGATCGTTTCGCCTCTCAATCAGAAGCAAGTGCCACTTGTCGGCATCATCCTTGCAGAACAGGACAACATCGGTGGTGACCGCGGGACGCGGGTAATTGTAGGTAAAGCTCATGACGTTTCTTCTTCGAGGGCTGCCAGCTCTTCCTCAAAACCTCCGGAAAGGATAGGGAACCGGCACCACGTTTTAGGGTCGAGATTCTGATCATCCAAGTGAAAGCTGGGCGCGTATCGTTCCCGCTTCCACTGGTTGCGGCTCCACAGGCGGAAAAATCGAACCACCCATGCCAGCAGTTTTGTCTGCGAATACTCGGGAAACCTGGCCTTTAGAAGATTCAGCACATCCGCGGGTGCCTTCTTGTCCCGAATAGCCATGCGCTCGACTGCATCCAGGACCGGGTAAGGCATCAGGTCATCTTCATCCGTTTGCTCCGCATCCGCAGGTCTCAATTCCGCAGTCGGGCGTTGCGCATTGATCACCTCAAGCTCCGGGACCGTCTCAATGTCGGAGGCACCCGTGGTTTCAAGCCAGGACAGCCATTGACGGAGGAACGCCTTGTCAATTCCTGCAATCGGGCTCAAGCCGCCGCAAGTGTCTCCATCCATCGTGGTGTAACCGACCGCCGCTTCTGAACGGTTGCTGGTGGCTAGTAGGATAGCCTGTCGAAGATTGGCCATCATCCAGACACCCGGAGCGCGCACGCGCGCTTGGATATTTTGCAAGGCAATGTCGTCGGTGTCCCAACTCATAGCGCGGCCCGTGGCCTGCTCGGCGAGCTTGCGATAGTGATCGACTGCCGGTTGGACATCCCAATGCTGGTAATCCGCACCTAGAGTCGCTGCCAGCTTGGCGGCCGCGTTCGCAGTCACCTCCCCACTGCTGGATGTGGCTTGGTAGACACAGAGGAGCAGGTCGGCCATGGAAGGGACTTCCTTGATACCCCGAAATCGTTCCAGCCATCCTTTCTCCCCCAATTCACTCAGAGCAAGATCCCGCATGATTTTGATCAGGCAGACGACTGCTGCCGAGTCAGCACCGCCACTGAGCGAAACCACATAGCCGTGCGAATACGATTTCCGCAAGTAGTCGAACAATCCGAGTCCCACCGCGTGGGAAAACTCCTCTTCCTTACTCCACTGCCTTAGCCCCGCCTCTTGAGGGTCCGGAGCGGTTAACGTTGGCCAATCAAAGGATGCCTCAACCATCAGATCACTGGTGGCATCCACCTTCCGACTGACATTGCTGGCCTGCGCCAGACGATTGAGTTCGAGATCAACGGCCGCCGTGACCACGCGCGACTCAGCGAACGAGAACCTGGGCGTGTGGGCCAGCAGTCGCCCGGCCGAGGCGATCATGGCTCCACCATCATAGATGACACGGCCCGCTTCATT
>JBGTDO010000108.1:0-23994 GCA_041748235.1 Akkermansiaceae bacterium
CCAACTGGCTCAAAGCCCGCAGCGGCAAGCCGGAGGGAATGGCAGCCTGACTTCATAGGTGTCATAGATCTGAAAACTATGACTCTTTTGAAACGGGCGGAGCAACAACATGTGCAAGGCGCTGCAGACTACGCTTACATCTTGCGGACAATGTGGGATGCTAGAAAGGATGTAGTGTGGGGAAATTTCGTGGCACGGCGCTTCGAAATATACCTAAATGCGCCGGAGCCAAAGTTCACGTGAACAGTTTTCAATCCCGCGCCCAGTACCGCAGTGCCCGGGAGGATTCCAGAAAGGGCTTTACGTCTTTGATGTGTTCGATGCGGATCAGCGCTTCGTCCGAGTCTAGATCGTCGTTCATTGTGATCTTCGGAATCAAGTCCTCCGTCTCGGCACTATATCCAATGAATTTCTTATGGGCGTATGCATCAGCTACAAAATCGCGGAACGCAGATAGAGCCACCAGATTACCTGCTTCCTCTCCCGATGAAATGATCACTGCAACATCATAGAGCACCGATGGACCTCCTCCTAGCTTCTGGTCGCCTTTGCGTTTCGACCCGTCTGATAGGGTTGCGCCAGAAATTTTCGGAGTAATTGTTTCGATGATGGCTCCTTCCGACTGCGCGCCTTTTTCCAATGCCGCAAAAATTTTCGCGTCCGCACCGTCGGTGAGAACGACTCCGATTTTTCTTCCTTTCAAACTGTCCGGGCTGTTCTTCAGAATGCTAAGGGCATCGGAAACGGGCAGATCAGTGAGCGGTTTGCGGGCGGGCGGTGCCGCCATGGGGAGTTTTTCCAATCCCAGGCCATCGGCTACCGTTGCTGCGAGTTCTTCTGATACGTTGAGAAGATGAGAGACGATGCGTTCACGGATCGCCGAGGTTTCAACTTTGCTAAGCTCGAAAACGAATGCGTCTGCGATGTGTTGTTGCTCGGTTTCAGTTTGCGAGCGGTAGAACTGGTTCGCTTGGCTATAGTGATCGGAGAACGTCTCCGCACGTGCCCGCACTTTTTCTCCTTCTTCGTAAGCGGGGAATGACTTGAAACCTTCCGATGTTTCACGGGGGCCACGGGTTTGTCCCGCCCATGAATTCGGCTCGTAGTTCGCCCTGCCGCTGGGATTTTTCATGGTTCCGTGCCCGTCTTGCATAAAGTGCCTCACCGGGCAGCGGGGTGCGTTCACGGGAATGTGCGTGAAGTTCGGCCCACCTAGGCGCTTTAGTTGCGTATCGAGATACGAAAAATTTCGGCCTTGGAGGAGCGGATCGTTCGTGAAATCAACCCCGGGGATAATGTTCTGAGTGCAGAATGCCACCTGCTCGGTCTCGGCGAAGAAATTGTCAACGTTTTCATCCAGAACCAATCGTCCGACCATCCGCAGCGGAACCATCTCCTCTGGAATCAATTTCGTGGCATCGAGAATACTGAAGGGGAACTTTTCAGCAAAATCTTCATCAAATATCTGGAGACCAAGTTCCCATTCAGGAAAGTCGCCCATTTCGATGGCGGCTCTCAGATCACGGCGGTGGAAGTCAGGATCGGCACCGTTGATTTTCACCGCTTCATTCCATACGACGGATTGCAACCCCGCCTTGGGCTTCCAGTGGAATTTGACGAACTTCGATTCCCCGGCGCTGTTGACCAAGCGGAACGTGTGGACTCCGAATCCCTCCATGGTGCGGAAGGAACGGGGAATGGCTCTATCCGACATAATCCACATGAGCATGTGTGTGGACTCCGGCATGAGGGAAACGAAATCCCAGAAATTGTCATGCGCTGTCTGGGCCTGGGGAAAGCCGGAGTCCGGCTCAGGCTTAGCGGAGTGGATGAGGTCTGGAAATTTCATCGCATCCTGGATGAAAAAGACCGGGATGTTGTTGCCGACAATATCCCAGTTGCCCGTCTCCGAATATAGCTTCACTGCGAAGCCACGAACATCCCGTGCCAGATCCGGAGACCCTGCGCTGCCAGCTACCGTTGAAAACCGGACGAATGCTTCCGTTTTCTTTCCAACTTCACCCAGCACGGACGCCATCGTGACGTCGCTGCAATCATCCAAGCATTCGAAATATCCACGGGCTCCATATCCCCGCGCATGAACAACTCGTTCGGGGATACGCTCATGGTCGAACTTGAACATTTTTTCCCTAAAGTTCATGTCCTCCAGAAGAGCAGGGCCGGCGGCACCGAGCTTTAGTTGGTTCTGATCATCGGAAATTGGCAGACCCTGGGGAGTCGTAAGTGCGTCGTCTGCACCCATGGCAGTTTGGTGCATTACGCCTCCCATGAGGTGCTTGAACGGGCATCCCTCTGGCTCGGGTTTTTGGTTGGAAACATTGGACTGGTTTGTGGGGACGAAGTTCGCTGGCTTTTTCATGAGGCGGGGGTTTTCGCATGAATCGTGCCACTCAGATACGTGCCAGAATGCCTACGGGGTTTCCCGTTATAAAAGTTCCCCAGACAAATAGTATGGATCCCCGTGAATAAAGGGATTCACGCAACGGAAAAGGACAATCCGGGGCGGGGCGAGCACCTCACACCAGGTCTCGAATCTGGCATTTTTCCAGCAAAGACCTATCGGGTAATCGGGCAAAATACAAACATCCAGAGCAAACGCCGCTCCGTCACGCCATCAGCTTTGGGGGCGAACCAGCGCTTTGCGGTATGGGTCAGGAAACGAGGCTGCCCCATCCTGCGCCACCCACATGCTCGAAGGCGGGGCCGACATCCGCTTCATCCAACAGCCCCTGGGCCATGGAGGCTCGAAACAATAGCCATCCACACACACGTAAACATCGAGCAGCTCAAAGCCGTCCACAGCAAGACACCACCCCGTCGAGAGTCCAAAAATTGAGCAGGACAGACCAACCGGAAACTCGTAAGATCCATCCATGGTCAACGTTGCCCAAATCATGAACGAAGTTCTGAAACTTCCGCGAAGTGATCGCTCTTACCTCGCTTCCAAACTCATCGAGAGCCTTGACGAAGAGCAAGAGCTTTCGCCGGAATGGAAGGCGGAAATCGGCAGGAGGATTGAGCGTCGCAAATCCGGAGAATCCACGCAGATCAGCCAGGACGAGCTGCACCGGGACATCGGAAAAATTCTCGCGTGAAGAGATTGGTTTACCTCCCCGAAGCTCGCCTTGAAGTCCTTGAGGCGGTGACCCACTACCATTCATGCTAGGAAGGCCTTGCGGCGAATTTTTTCCGCCAGTTGCAGAAAGCCGAACGAGAAATTAATCAATGGCCCGAGTTTTGGAAGTAGGTGGGTGATGGATACCGCCGCCGCAATCTCGACCGCTTTCCATACGCGATGATCTATCACCAACTGCCCGACGATGTTTTAGAGGTCGTGGCCGTAATCCATCAGATGCGCAAGCCAAGCTACTGGGAAGAGCGTAAAAAGAGCTGAAAACCTTTTTCCCTTAGCCGCCAGAAGCCGCTAAACGTGTGACCTTAAATGAATGGGGGCAGATAGGATGGGGTCAATCCCGCACGGTAAAATTTTTGCCGCAGAGACCTATCGGGTAATGGGGCAAAACAAACTAGCAGAGCAAACCCCGCTTCCGTCACGCCATCAGCTTCTGGGGGTGGTTTGCGCTTTGCGGTGTGGGCAATATCCCCCAGGGCAGAAGTCGCGTTTTCATCGCCGAAAGCAGAAGCCGGATTTGGGTGGACAGAATACGGGACCGGCGCAACGTGGGGGGCGTGAGTGAAGTGATGATTGAGACGCGGGATTTGCATCGGAGTTACACGATCGGGAAAAAATCGATTGAGGTGCTCCATGGGATTGATCTGCGGATCTCGAAAGGCGAGAAGGTTTTTCTCTGCGGGCCGAGCGGGGCGGGAAAGACGACACTTCTATATACTCTGGCAGGTCTGGAACGGCCGGAGCGGGGCACTGTCCATATCGCGGGGACGGATCTTTACGATCTCGGCCGCAAGGAGCAGGCGAGCTTCCGCAACAAATCGATCGGCTATGTCTTTCAAAATTACCATCTTCTCCCGGAGCTGACGGCGGTGGAAAACGTGGCGGTGCCTGGGGCGATCGCTGGAGAGGACCGGACCGAGGAGGCGCTGCGGGCGCTGGAGCGGGTGGGCCTGAAAGGCCGCGCTGAGCACTTGCCGGCGGAACTATCGGGTGGCGAGCAGCAGCGGGTGGCCATCGCGCGGGCGATTGTCAACGAGCCGGCTGTGTTGTTCGCGGACGAGCCAACGGGAAATCTGGATTCCAGAACGAGCGGCGAGATCATGGCGATCTTGCTGGAACTGGCCGACGAGCACGGGGTGACGCTGGTGGTGGTGACCCATGATCAGAATCTCGCCAAGGTTGGGGACCGGACGCTTGTAATCAAGGACGGCAAGGTCGGCTAAAGCTTACTCGAAATACTTTTTCAACGCGCGCTGCTCGTCGGGTGCCAGGGAATCGCGCCAGACGCGGTCGCCGCCTTTACCTGCTGCCGCACTTCCTCCGGCGCTGGATTGCGTCGCCTCCTCGTTGACCGTGTGCTCACCGTTCTGCAGCTGCAACAGATCGCCCGGGATGGCGCGGGAAAGATCTTTTGCCTCCAATGCCGCGAGCTCGCCGACATCCAGTGGCTCCTTCTGATTCTTTAGAACATTGGGATCATGACCGGGACCGCGTTGCACTCCTCCGGAGCCAGGGGCGTTCTCGCCCTCATTTCCTTCACCCTCGCCTTCGCCAGCCGCCAGTAGTTGATCCTCCCATCCGTCTCCGGTGCCATCTCCCTGGCCTGCCTTTTTCAGGGATTCCTGGAGCTTCTGCATGCCTTCTTTCAGTTGCGCCATCTGCTCTGGGGATAACTTTCCGAGGTCGTTTGGATCCAGCTTTGAAAGCTGCCCAAGCAGGGCGGGATTGGGCTTCATCGCGCCAGTCTGCAAACCTTGGAGCGCCTGCTCGAAATCCTCGGCGAGTTTCTGTTTTTGCTCAGCGCTCATGTTTTCGGCCTTCTGAGCCAATGCGTCCAACGCGCTTCGCGCTTCGGATAGGTCGCGGTCAAGCTCTGCCATGTTGGATTTTTGTGACTCCTCGAGCGTGTCGGTGGCTTCGAGCGAGGCGTGGCTAAACCAGTTTTCCTCCTCCTGTGCACGGAGCTGCTCCAGTCGCTCCTGAGTCTCCTCAATGTATTTTTGATCCACCGCAGCGTCGTCGGCGAGCTGCTCGAGCTGCGAATCCAACTGCGACCATGTCTGAGGCTGACGCGAGGGCGGGGGGATATCGCGGCTCCTGGCGCTGATTGGAATGAAAAGTCCCAGCGCTAGCAGGGCGACTGCTGCTAACGGCGGAATCAAGGTCCTGGGCAGATGCCACTTCAGTGAATCCGAGAGGGTGTCCGGTCGCTCAGGCCAAGGTGAGACTCCGGCACGGGCTGCGGAGAGAGATGAATTCAGGCCCGCTGACGATTCGATACGCACCAGCGATTGTTCAGGCTTTTCAAATCGACGGACCGCCACCACCAGCGTGCCTACCAGAATGAGGAGCAATGCGGTTCCGAGGTACGCAGCTATCGTTGTGGGTGAAAACTGCGGGAACTCGCGGCGGACAACCAATGTCGCGACCGCCCCGGCAATCGCCGTCATCAGCAGCGGTGTTGAGAGCGTCTGCAGAAACCAGCCGAAATTGATCCGCCGCGAAAGTGACTTCGCCCGGTCCTGCCAGTAAGCTTGCGGCGATGTCTCCTTGGCCATGGCTCTACATAACGTCTCGGCGGCCGATAGGCGACCGGTTTCTGCGGGCTCGCTTCCGCTCGGCGATTCCCGACTTGGCATTACATATATTGTAACAAGTTGTCAGCCCTTTTTCCAGCGACTGCGGGTCCCGCGATGCCCGCACATGGTTTCCCCTTTTCAGATCCCGGGATGTGGAGATATTGGACCGAGCTTATGATCACAAGATTCCTCAGTTACTTTTTCTTCCTCGGGCTCGGGCTCGTGCACCCGGCTTTCGCGGAGAAAGCCGAGTCCAAAAAAGAATCGTCCACAGTGGCGACAACTCCGGTGAAAGTTGCCACCCCGGTGATCAAGAACGGAAAGATCACGATCGCGGGGAAAATTGTGGAGTACACGGCGACCACGGGAAAAATGCTTCTTCACGACGATGACGGCAAAGCCACAGCGTCAATTTTTTACACCAGCTACACCCGTAGCGGAATTGCCAACACTTCGACACGCCCGGTCATGTTCGCGTTCAATGGCGGTCCTGGATCTTCCTCTGTCTGGCTGCACATCGGCCTGCTCGGCCCGCGGCGCATCGATTTCCCCGGCGACGGCACCGTTCCAGTCGAGCCGCCCGTGCGTCTGGTGGACAACAACCAAAGCGTGCTGGACGTCTGTGATCTAGTTTTCATCGACCCGGTTTCCACTGGCTACAGCCGCGTGGAAAAGGACACTAAGGCCGCCGATTTCCATGGTCTAGACGCGGACATCGAGTCGGTCGGCGATTTCATCCGCAGGTGGATCACCGAGAACAACCGATGGAACTCGCCCAAATATATCTGCGGTGAATCTTACGGCGGTATTCGAGCGGCCGGACTAGCGGATCATCTGCAGAGCCGCTTTGGAATGAATCTCAACGGCGTGATCCTGCTTTCGTCACTGCTTGATTACCGGACCTTGCTACCAGCTCAAGGCAGTCAGCTTTCCCATCAGATTTTCCTCCCTGCTTTCGCCACAACCGCCCTCTTCCACGGGAAAATCCAGGGCGACCGGGATGCGATCATTGAAGAGTCGCGTGAATTCGCGTTCGGAGAATACGCGGTCGCGCTCTTGAAGGGAAATGAGATCGGAGATGAGGAGAAACAAGTGGTCGCTGAAAAACTCGCGTCTCTAACAGGAATTTCCGCCGAGATCTGGAGCCGTCATCAGCTGGTGATGGATCCCTTCGAGTTCCGGGCGGAGCTTCTGCGTGAGGAAAAAAAAGTGCTCGGCCGCTTCGATTCCCGCGTTGCTTGGGACGCCACTTCACCGAATTCACAATCGGCGGAATACGATCCATCTTACTCGCTCGCAATCGGAGCGTTCTCGACAGCGATGCTGGCTTACCTGGGCGACGAGCTGGGCTGGAAGGAAGATCAGCCTTACGAGATTTTAACCTCCAAAGTGAACCCTTGGAGTTACGGTTCGGACAACAAGATCGTGAATCTAACAAACCGCCTCGCCCGCGCAATCCGCCACAACCCCAAGCTCAGAGTGCTTGTGATGGGTGCTTATGCAGACCTGGCCACTCCTCCGGACGGGGTCCCCTACTCGATCCGTCAGATCGTCGACCTGCCGCCTAGTTTGAAAAACCAGATCAGCTACACCTTCTACGACGGCGGCCACATGTTCTACATGAATCCTCCCGATCTGGAGAAGGCCCGGGAGGATCTCATCCAGTTCCTAACACCGCCCGCGAGATAGCCACTGGCATGATTGGAACTCATTGGCTGCGGAAAGCAGCTTCACCGGCGAACTGTCGGCAGTCCTTTAATTGGCCGGAATAGAGCTTTCATGGGTCCAGCTCCCTTGCCGGAGAAACCACACCGATCCATGAAAAAATTAGCCATCCTGACACTCACGCCGACACTAGTCTTCGCCGGCCCTCCAAGCGTCGAAATTCCGACCCCGCCAGCCGCCCCGTACTGGCTCACCCCTACGATCGACATCCGCGCGCGCTATGAATTTGGCGACGTCGACCGCTTCGATCCCTCACATGCCCTTACCTTCCGGGAACGTCTTGGCCTCAAGACCCAGGAGTGGAATGGTCTCAGCGCCTTGGTCGAGGGTGAATTCACCCAGGCGGCTGTGGACGATTACAACGGGGGTGCGCCCGGCGTGAATCCACTTGTAGCGGGGAACACCGTGATTATCGATCCGGAAACAAATGAATTAAATCAGGCTTACCTACAATACAAAGGCTTTGACACCACGTTCAGGCTGGGCCGCCAACGGATCATTTATGACAACGCCGCCTTCATCGGAAACGTCGGCTGGAGACAAAACGAACAAACGTATGATGCCTTCGCATTCAGTAACACTTCGATCGAAGGTCTGACTCTGCAATACTCGTATATCAATCAGGTGAACCGGATTTTTGGCTCCGAAGCACTTGGCTTTGCGGGTGATGTTGGTAGTGATATCCATGCCCTCAACGCATCATACACCGGCGTCAAAGGGTTTACCTTTGGTGGTTATGTGTACCTGATGGATTTTGATGGGCCGGACATTTGGGACAACAATACCTTCGGAATTTCCGCCAAAACTTCCAAGCTGGGCCTTGACCTCGATGGAGAAGCTGCTTTCCAAAATGAGGCGGGCGTCCGGCAGGATGATGAAAGTTGGTATGCGCACCTCATTGCCGCGAAGACCGTCGACACCCATACCTTTACACTTGGCATGGAGCATCTGTCAGCAGGTTTCAGAACCCCGCTCGCCACCCTCCACGCCTTCAACGGCTTCGCCGACGTATTCTTGGGCCAGCGGCTGACCGGAAACACCGGCGGGCTCACCGACGTTTACGTGAGTCACGCGCTGCCTCTCTTCTGGGGGATCAAAATGACCAACACTCTCCACGCATATGGGGACAACGAAGTTTCCACCGGCCGCGGTTGGGAGATCGACTCAGTCCTCGCCAAAAAGTTTGATGACCATTTCCTCGCCATCGCCAAACTCGCGCACTTTGAAACCGAGAGCAGCTTACCAACCACCACCCGCTTCTCGATTGAACTGAACTACACCTTCTAAACCACTCCCTAACAGTCCCGATCCGCTCCGCCAAACCGGTGGAGCGGATCCGTCTCTTATCGGGGCATGCTTTCAAAGGCCATTTCACAGAGCCCGATAAAAGCTTCCTCCACGAGGCTCGGCTGCCGCTGCCCCGAGTGAAAGACTCCCCACTCACGTCTGATCTCAGGCCCCGGAATTTTCAGCGCCTTGAGAGTCCCTTCGGAAATTTCTCTTGCGGCCACCCACGAGGCCACGATGCCAACACCGGTTCCGAGCTTGGCCATTTCCTTGATCGCCTGCATGTCGCCGAGCACCAGCGGCTTTTTGATTTTTCCTGCCATTTTCTCCATCCATGATTCGATCAAGCGGTGTGTCTCAGTCGCCTTGGCATAGATGATGAATTGCTGATCACTCAGGGTTTCCAGCAAGTCGTCTGACTTCGCGGCCCATGGGTGGAACGGTGAAATGACAAAAGCCAGCCGGTCTTCAAACATCGCCCGATAGCCATCGTCACCGTGGTTCTTTGGCTTCAATCCCACCACTAGATCGAGCTCGCCCTGGGCAAGGCGCTCTAACAAAACAGCCGTGTCCCCGGCTTCGATGTTCGGCTCACACCTGGGAAAACAATCGCGGAACTCGCGCAGCACGCTGGGAACGAGAAAGTGGCAAAGACTGTGTGGAGCGCCCACCCGGATGCGTGTTTGCCCCCAGCGCCGGAGGCCATCGAGATCGCGGGTCGCCTGGTCCAGTTCCTGCAGCACGCGCTTGCATCTGCGGAGTAGAATCTCACCCTCGGAAGTTACCGCCACTCGTTTTCCTGACCTGTCCAGAAGGCGGCAGCTGAGCTGTTCCTCCAGCGTTCTCAGGGAATGGCTGACGGCGGATTGAGTCACGAAGAGTTTTCGAGCAGCAAGAGTGAAACTCCCCTCCTCCGCCACCGCCACCAGGGCCCGCAGTTGTCGCAAGTCAGGTACCCAGTCCATAATTAGTCTCTCTCATCATTGTTCTAGCCGGAAATAAGCACCGCTTATGCCAAAGACTAAAAATTGGCATCCGATCCGCTTACCGCCTTCCATGCGGCCCTTCCAAATTCAAAAGAAATCCCAGTCCATCCGCCTCGGCTACGTGCCACTCACCGATTGCGCGCCGCTTGTCATCGCTCAGGAAATGGGGATTTTCGAGCGACATGGACTCAACGTTTCCCTTCATCGGGAGCTTGGATGGGCCACGGTTCGTGACCGTCTCTTCTACGGCGATCTCGATGGTGCCCAGTCGATCGCCGGCATTGCTTTCGCCCTTGGCTTCGGCTTGACCGATCTTCGCTGCGAAGTAGGTGTTCCGCTCATTCTCAGCCTTCATGGAAATGCGATCACTCTGGCTTCCAGCCTCCCGCACGAGGAGATCGGAGATGGCTCGGGCCTGCGGAACTACCTCGCGCGTTACTGGAAGGAGACCCGCCCCTTCACACTTGCAGCCCCCCACCGTTTCTCTTCGCACAGCGTCCTGCTCCATTCCTGGCTCAAGCGCCACGGGCTTGTGACTTCCGATGTGGAAATTATTTTCCTACCCCCTCCCCTGATGCCCCGCCACCTCAAGGCCGGCCACATTGATGGCTACTGCGTCGGCGAACCTTGGAACTCTACAGCCATCCTCGGCGGATACGGTTGGTCCCCTGTTACCTCCGCCGACCTTTCGTACGGCCATCCTGAAAAGGTGCTGCTCATGTCGGGCGAATTCATCCAAGAGCGGAAAACGGATACAATAAGGCTCGTCGCCGCCCTCATCGAGAGCTGCAAGATGTGCCAGGATCCCGGCTTCCGGGAAGAGCTGATAGAGATTCTCGCAATGCGCGCCTATACCAACGCGCCCCAGGAGATTCTTCGCAACAGCCTCGGCGGTGTCTTCTTTACAGGCGTAACAAAAATATCCGGCAACGCCTTCCATATGTTTCATGGCGATTCGGTAAACCGCCCGTCCACCGACAAGGCCTCCTGGATGCTTGCCGGTCTCCGCAGCGCCGGAACCCTGCCCGAAGCTTCCTGTGGCTCCCTCTCCAGGCTCTACCGCGAGGACATCTACATGGCCGCCGTCGCGAACGGGCATGAGGCTGTTTCATCCCTCCAATGAAACCACCTCGCAGCTAATTCGCCTGCCAACTTCCCAATGGCATCGCTCAAGCTCTCTGATAACTGCGATCCTAAACATATATCATCATGGAAAATCACACGAACATCTCACGCCGAAGCTTCCTTTCCACCTCCACCCGAACCACCGCCTTGGGGCTGCTCGCCAGCGGACTTCCCTCAGGCTGGGTCGGCGCACAGACCGCCGACGATGCGCCTGAATCACCAAACGTCAACTTCGGGATCATCGCCCTAACAGACTGCTCGCCCATCGTGATCGCCCACGAAAAGGGTTTGTTCAAAAAGTATGGAATCAACTCCACCGTCACCAAGGGCGCGAGCTGGGCCGCCATCCGCGACTCCCTCGCCAACGGTGACATCCAGGCTACCCACATGCTCATCGGCATGCCGATTGCCTCTACCATGGGCCTCGGTGGCGCACCCAAGAAGCCGATGGTCATCCCCTGGCTGATGAACCGCAACGGCCAATCCATCTCCCTGGTCAACTCCCTCAAAGGAAAGGTCGGTGCCGATCCAAAACCACTCAAGCCCCTCGTGGATGCAGCAAAAGCCGCCGGTCATCCGATGTCCTTCGCGATGACATTCCCACCCGGCACCCACGCCATGTGGATCCGCTATTGGCTCGCTGCCGGCGGCATCAATCCCGGTGACGCAGCAGGTGGAGGAGCAGACATTTCCCTCATCACCATCCCGCCGCCGCAGATGGTTGCAAACATGAAGGTTGGGAAAATGGACGGCTTCTGCGTTGGCGAACCGTGGAACGCTCAGACCATCAACGACGGCATTGGCTTCACTGCGATCAATAGTCAGCAGATCTGGAAAGATCATCCGGAAAAAGTCTGTGCGTTCACGGAGGAGTTCGCGGAGAAAAACCCCAAGACCGTCAAGGCGGTTCTTAAAGCTCTGCACGAGGCCTCCGTCTGGCTGGATGTCATGGCGAACCGCGAGGAGCAGGCAAAGATTGTCTCCGCCCCGACCTATATCAATTGCCCGCCCGAACTGATCCTCGGCCGCCTGCAAGGCAAATACGACATGGGCGACGGTCGCCGCTTCCGTGATCCGGATTACATGATCTTCTCCGAACGCAACTGCAACTTCCCGCAGCCGAAATACTGCAAGTGGTGGCTCACCCAGCTCCGCCGCTGGGGCTTCACCGAAGGCGCGCCAGATTACGAAGCCGTCACCCGGCAGGTCATGCGCACCGATATCTACGAGGAAGCCATGAAGGAAATCGGATACAACCACGGCGGCATGAATGACTCCACCGAAAAGCTTTTCGATGGCTCCGTCTTCGATCCCAACGCCGATCTCGAAGCATACGCCTCGTCCTTCGCCGTGAAAACGCTCAACGGCTGATCCTCATCTGTTCATTCAAAGGAGGAGAGGTCCGATCCCTCTCCTCTCCAACCATCTGAACCCCAACCCTGCTAGATTTTCATGAAAACAAAACTGGAGACTCTCATTCTTCCCGCCATCGCCATCGCCATCTGCATTTTTATCTGGGCGGTTCTCGCAGGCAAATCCACCAGTACCACCATCGTGGATGACTGGGGCGACACCGTCACCAAGACTGAGCGCCACGGCATTTCGGCCGACCTCCCCTCACCCACCGAGACCTGGGAGGCAAGCAAACCCTATCTCGCCGAGCCCTTTGCCAAGCGCGGAGAACTCGACCAAGGCATCCTCGCTTTTGCTTGGCTTTCTTTGAAACTCGTCGCCCAAGGATATCTGCTCGCCCTCGTCATTGGCACGCCCATCGGATTTTTCCTCGGCCTATCCGACAAGTTTACAAAGGCCTTCGATCCCATTGTCCAGATCCTCCGCCCGGTCTCGCCCCTCGCCTGGCTCCCGCTCGGCATGGTGATCTTCAGTGGTCTCCGCATCATGGATGCCTCCGGTCGCACCACCTTCGGCACCTCGGACGCCGCCTCCCTTTTCACCATCGCCATCTGCGCCATGTGGCCCACGGTGCTGAACACCGCCGTGGGCGTCCGCGCCGTGCCCCAGGATTACCTGAACGTCGCAAAAGTCCTCAAGCTTTCCCGCACCAAGACTTTGTTTAAAATCCTCATTCCTTCCGCCCTGCCCTATATGTTCACCGGCTTCCGCCTCTCATTGGGTATCGCTTGGTTGGTCATTGTCGCTGTGGAAATGTTGATCGGTAAACCAGGGATCGGCGGCTTCCTCTGGCAGCAATACAACGCGAACTCATTTGCTCACATCATCCTCTCTATCCTCACCATCGGCGTCATCGGCTTTGCGCTAGACCGCGCGATGTCCCTGGTGGAATCACGTTTCAGGACGGCCTAATAAAATATGACCTATAGGACCCATAAGCCTTATGACTCCCATACTCCAGCTCAGCGACGTCCGGAAAACCTTCGATAAAGCCACGATCCTCCGTGACATCAACCTAACCGTTGAGGAAGGCGATTTCGTCTCGATCATCGGATTCTCCGGCAGCGGCAAATCCACCCTTATGAACCTCATCGGCGGTCTCCTGAAAGCCAGCGCCGGTGAAGTCAGCATGAATGGCGAGCCGATCAAGGGTCCCGGCCCCGACCGTGGCATCGTTTTTCAAAACTACTCCCTGCTGCCATGGCTGAACGTCACGGAAAACGTCCGCCTCGCCGTCGATCAAACCCATCCGGAACTCTCAAAAGAGGAGCGCGCCGACCATACCGCCCGGTACATCCAGTTGGTGAAACTAACCCCAGCATCGGTGTAGCTTCCCAGCGAGCTCTCCGGGGGCATGCGTCAGCGGGTCTCCGTTGCCCGCACCCTCGCTACCAATCCGCGGATCTTGCTGATGGATGAGCCGCTCTCCGCGCTCGACGCCCTCACCCGCGCCACGCTCCAGGATGAAATCGCCGAGATCTGGCAAAACAACCGCACAACCGTCATCTGGATTACCAATGACCCCGACGAGGCCATCCTCGTTGCTGACCGCGTGTTTCCCCTCCTGCCCCACCCGGAAGGAGCCACTCTTGGCGCGGAAATCCCAATTCTGCTGGAGCGCCCCCGCGACCGCCGCGAGATGCTTCTAAACTCCGACTACAAGGATTTGAAAATCCAACTGGTGAACACTCTGATCAATGCGCGTCGTGAGTCCGCCCCGGCGGTCACCCGCAAGCTCTCGGTTCCGGATCTTCTGCCCGAGGATGTCTCCTTCCGCCCGACCCTACCGTTCTTCGGTCGCCCGCAGCCCCGCCGACGCTCGCACCTCACCCGTGAGGAGATCGCTGTCTGACAGCTTTATCCCGGCTCACATTCTTTATCTTCAACCACTCCAACAGCATGTCCTCAGCCCTCGAACTTTTTAACCTCTCCAAAGCCTACGGCTCTGCCGTCATCGTCAAAGAATTCAATCTCACCCTCACCGCCGGCGAGTTCATTACCGTCATCGGTCACTCCGGTTGCGGTAAATCCACGGTTCTTTCCATGATTGCCGGCCTCACCGATATAACAGGCGGATCAATGGTGCTGGCAGGGAAAGAAACCAACGAACCCGGACCCGATCGCGGTGTGGTCTTCCAGTCACCTTGCCTACTTCCATGGCTCACTGCTTCTGAAAATGTCATGCTCGGCGTAAACCAGGTTTATTTCAACGCCCCGAAAGCCGAGCGACGTGAACTCGCCGATTACTACCTCTCCGTAGTCGGCCTCGGAAACGCCATGGATCAATACCCGGCGGAACTTTCCCAAGGGATGCGGCAACGCGTTGGCATCGCCCGCGCCTTTGCCCTCCAACCGAAGATGCTGTTGCTGGACGAGCCTTTCGGCATGCTCGATTCCCTCACAAAAATGGAACTCCAAGAGGTGCTCCTGGGCCTCTGGAGCCGCAACCAGCTTACAACTTTCATGGTCACACATGATGTCGATGAAGCCATTTTCCTCTCGGATCGCGTCGTGATGATGACCGACGGACCTGAGGCCGAGGTCGGCGACATCCTCCACATCCCATTCGCCCGCCCGAGAAACCGGCTCGAAATTTTGGCTGACCCCCGTTATCCGGTGCTCCGGAACCATCTCCTGACCTTCCTCAACGAGCGTTCCCACATCCGCCCTTCCCGAATCACCCAAGCCCACCCAGCCGCCACCGCTCATGCTACCGCCGATCCCCAGACCGCTCACGCCCTCCTGCCTGACCACTAAGGAATGAAACTACTGAGATTACTGGCTGTTCACGTCGAGCTTCCTTCTGAGTGCCCACATCTCCGCTCGTTGGATTACGACTTGCTTGTATGCCAGTGAATCCCGCTCGTCTTTTCCGACGGATTGCCCTTCCGCGCCGCCGGCAGTATGGGGCCTCGTTTCCTGTGCGACAGGGAGGTGGCTCTGAGCGACTGCGGCGAATGCCAGTAGCACCATGGACATGAACAGTGATGTTGTCGTTTTCATAAATTTCACGAGGTTGTGCGGCCCCACTGAACCGCTTACTTGATCTCAGCAAGTTGCAAGCCATCGCCCTATTCGTTGATGAATCCTTGAAATATCAGCTGGACACGCTTGGGCTTTCCTGAGATTCCCGCGAATCTGCAAGCCCTTTTGCTGCAATCCGCAGTCCGCCGGGCAAAGAAACGCCGCAGCCGCAGAAGCGACCTTCCTTTACGGCTCTTACTCTTTTATCATCAGCAAATTAAGCTGCCGACATCCTTTTTGTGCTCCTCGGAAACGGAAGGGTTGAGCATGAATCCGCTTGTCAGTATTTGAGCAAAACCTAGCATGTGCTCATGTTAGAGCTATGGCAACAGGCCCTGCTTCCTTTTAATTTGCCGCTTACCGTGGCATTGGGGCTTGTCTTGTTGTTCTGGCTGCTGGTGATGCTCGGGGCGATGGGAGTGGATTCCCTGAATGTGGAGGCCAGCGCCGATCTGGGCGATTCGGATGGTTTCTCACTGCCTGATGCGATCGGAAAGATGACGAACGCGGCCGACATACCGGTCACCATCGTTCTCAGCCTGTTCATCCTGTTTTTGTGGGGCGGTTCGGTGATCGGCAATTTTTATCTCAATCCAGAGGGCTCGAACCTGCTCGGCATGGGGATCCTGGTCGGCGGTGTAGTGATTTCCATCGCCCTTACCAAGCTCGTGACCCAGCCGCTGGTGCCATTAATGCGGGGCATGCGGGAGGCGGAAAAGGCACCTCCGGTCATCGGCCAGAGCGGGATCGTCCGCTCGGGTGAGGTGGACGCCACTTGGGGCCAGGTGCTGGTCGAGCGGGAAGGCGGAGCACCGGCGCTCCTGCTCTGCCGCACTGCTGCTGGTGTCCCCCCGATCCCCCGCGGCACGGAAGTTCTCGTCGTTTCACATGACGATGCTGGAAAGCGCTACATCGTGCGGCCCATGGTCAGCGGCTACGAGTCAGCAGCCATCTCGGAAGCCACTCAGGGTGGCCCCGGTCAGACTGCAGCCAGCCCCTCCCTCAGCGAGACGGATCCCACTTAATGATCCCTACTCGTTCTGACCCCACTCTCCTCCAAGAACTTACACTGATATCATGAACCCATTTGTCCCCGAATATCTCGCCATTATCGAAGCCGTCACCATTTTCACGGTTGTCGTTGTCGGCATCCTTGCCTTTGCCTTCCTCTTCCTGCTGGTTACTTGTTACCGCAAGGTCGAGAAAGGCAAGGCGATCGTCCGCACCGGCTACCCCAGCACCCGGGTGATCTTCAACGGCGGATTTGTCCTCCCCATCTTCCACCGGGCCGAGATGATCGATATTTCGGTGAAACGCATCGAAATCGATCGCAGCGGCAAGAACGGGTTGATCTGCCAGGACAACATGCGCGCCGACATCAAGGTCGCGTTCTTCGTGCGCATCAGCAACGTCGAGGCGGAGGTGCTGAAAGTCGCCGAGTCCGTCGGCTGTCACCGCGCCTCCAGTGAGGACGCGATCCGCGAACTCTTCGACGCCAAGTTTTCCGAAGCCCTGAAAACCGTCGGCAAGCGCTTTCTCTTCACTCAGCTCTATGAGGACCGCGATACTTTCCGCGACCAAATCCTCAAGAGCATTGGAGCCGACCTGAACGGCTTCGTCCTCGAAGACGCAGCCATCGACTACCTTGAGCAGACCCCGGTCGAGATCCTCGACCCCAACAACATCCTTGATGCTGAGGGTATCAAAAAAATCACCCACCTCACCGCCGAACAGGCGAAGCTCGCCAACTTCATCAACCGCGAAAAAGAAAAGGTCATCAAACAGCAGGACGTGGAAGCCCGTGAGGCGATCCTTGAACTGGAGCGCCAGCTCGCCGAAACAGAGGCCCGCCAACGTCGCGAGATCGAGACCGTCCAGTCCCGCGAGGAGGCCGAAGCCGACAAGGTCCGCGAGGAAGAGCGCCGAAAATCTGAAAACGCCCGCATCGCCGCAGATGAGGAACTCGCTATTGCGGAGGAAAACAAGCAGCGCCAGGTGCTCGTCGCCCAACGCAACAAGGAGCGCACCGACGGCGTCGAACTAGAGCGCGTGGAGCGCGATCGCCAGCTCGAGCAGATCGATCGCGAGCGCGTCACCATGCTGAAATCCATTGAGGCCGAGAAGGCGGTGGAAATTCAGAAGAAAGAAATTCAAGACGTGATCCGCGAGCGGGTCGCTGTGGAAAAAACCGTGGTCGAGGAGCAGCAACGGATGAAAGACACCGAAGCCTTCGCCACTGCTGATCGTGAGAAAAAAGTCACCGTCACCCACGCCGAGGCCGCCGCGGAGGAAAAGGTCATCCAGCAGGTCAAGGATGCGGAGGCCCACAGACGCGCCGCCGAACTCAAGGCCGAGGAAGAGGCTTTCACAGTCAAGCGTCGTGCCGAGGCATCACGCGAGGCCGCGACACTCGCCGCTGAGGAGCGCATCATTTTGGCCGAGGCCGAGCAAATGGCTGCGACCAAAGAATCGGAGGGGAAAAAGGTCCTCGCAGAAGGTATCGCCCGCGAATCGGCCGCGGTCGGCATGGGCGAAGCGGAGGTCCAACTCGCCAAAGGCAAGGCCGATGCGGAAGCCATCCGCCTCAAAGCGGAGTCCATGAAGCTCTTCGAGGAAGCCGGTCAGGATCACGAAGAATTCAAGCTGGAGCTGGAAAAAGACAAAGTCATCGAGCTTGCCTCCATCGACGTCCAACGCCAGATCGCCGAGCAGCAGGCCATCGTCGTTGGCGAGGCACTCCGCCACTCGAAGATCGACATTGTCGGCGGCGAATCCGAGTTCTTCAGCCGCATCACCAACGCGATCACCAGCGGCAAGGTCATCGACCGCACCGTCCAGAACAGCGAGGTGCTCACCGACGTGAAAGACACCTTTTTCAACGGCGATCCCGAGTATTTCAAAGCCCAACTCTCCACTTGGATCAAGGACTACGGCATCGCCACGGAGGATCTCAAAAACCTCAGCGTCAGCGCCCTCCTCGGCCAGCTGGTCGGCAAATCTGACGGTGAAGCCCGTAAGCGCTTCATCGGCCTCCTTGGTGCCGCCGAGCGCTTCGGCATGTCCGACAACAAGGCCGCAGCGCTGCTGAAGTAGAGAGAGAAAGAACCACGAATTTCACGAATCACACGAATGGAAATTCTGTTTAAGGAGGAGTCTTACTCGGTGATGGGGGCTTGTTTCGAGGTGCGTAATGAAATGGGCTCCGGATTCCTCGAAGAGGTTTATCACGAAGCAATCATTCGGGAAATGGGAATGCGTGGCATTTCGTTTCTCTCAAAGCCGAAGATGCCCATTTATTTCAAAGGATTTCTCCTCACTCGTAAATACGAACCTGATTTCGTAGTGTACGAGAAAATCATCCTCGAACTCAAAGCTGTAAAGTGCCTCGCCAGCGAACATCGCGCCCAGGTTCACAACTACCTCAAAGCCTCGAAGCTCCGCCTTGGTCTCCTCGTTAACTTTGGCAATCCTGCGGAACTGGAATACGAACGTATCATCCGTTGATTTCCGCAATCCATCAACCTCTGCCCTTAGGAGGGTCCGTTTCGTCCACCGCTGCCCTCGTCTTATTCGTCCCCTTCGTGAAATTCGTGGTTCCCTTTTTCTCCTAACTCATGCCCAAAGACACCCCACAGCAACAGTTGGAAGGCGGCGCTTATGAAGTGATCCGTGCCCGGCTGGCGAGCCACGCATCCGATCTACGGGAGCGGCTAGATAAGCTCAACGCCGCACGGCAAGATGTCTTTGGCGCGGTGGAGACGAAGCTGCTGGCGACCTCGCACGTGGGCACGGAGCACAACTGCGTGCCACGGGACCTGCTCAGCCTGGGGAACGGAATCTATCTGTTAGGCTACAACATCCAGTTCGGACTCAAGCAGACGACGGATCTGCATGATGTGTTTTCGCTGTTCCGCCTGGATGACGAAAATAATTTCCATCCGGTGCCGGCGACGGAGGTGCTGGGCGATAAAACGTTCCTCGACGATTTTGAAAGCTTGTTTCGTTTTTACCGAAGCACGGTCTTCACCAAATTCATGCTCGTGGGCCCGCATGTGCACATGAAGATGCGCATCGGCCGTGGCGTGGATGATTTCAAAACCTTCAAGTGGCTGGTCCGTGGTGACGGGACCTTGGAATACGTGGGCAACCGCTTTGACCATGAATGCAAGTTTCCCGAATCGGTGGAATTCCAGTGGAAGCGGGCGCACCGGGACATGCAGCGATCAGGGGCCCATCCGCACATTTCGATCGAGGACCGGGTTTTCGTCGAAACGATCGGCGGCGACCTAACGATCAAGATCGAGGATAACACCGATTCCGGCCAGGGCATCTACGCCGAGCCGGTGACGGATTCCGATCAGACACTGGATGACGCGGAGGTGCTTTACGCGATCATCGGGCCGCTGATCCTGCTGCGCATACTTCCCTACCGCGAGGACCTGCACCGATACCTGCTTTTCAACGAAAAGACCCGCACGGTGCACCGGCTCGATGGCATCGGCGATTCTTGTGTGCTGCTGCCGGAGGATCAGGGAATCCTTTTTGCCAACGGCTATGCGCTGGCGACCGGTGAGGTTCGCACATTCGAGACCGGGCTTAGCAAAATGCGCTTCGAGCGCCGCACCCGGGCGGAGAACGGCGAAGACACGATGTTTGTCTTCTACCAGCGAAACTCCGGACATTACGTAGTTTTCTCCTACAACCTGATCGCGCAGACAGTCGGCACGCCCTTAATCGGCAACGGCTTTGCTCTCGACCGCAGCGGCAGGATGGTGCTGTTCCAAACACACGACGAGCCGCAAAAACACCACGCGCTCCAGATTTGGCAAACTCCCTTTTCCTCCGATGAAGGTGCCTCGATCCCGGCGGTGAAGCGGGATTCGTTCCTGTTCAAAATCGGCAACGCAAACCTCGTCCGCGGCATGGCGGAGTGTCGCGAGATTCTAACCCTATTAGGAAAAGACGATAGCTACGGCGATCTCTACATCGAGCTCGTGCAGCGCACCCGCGGCATGCTTGATGCCTTTTTCTGGCTCAGCGAGGAGCAGGCCTTATCACTCTCCAAGCCGCTCGAAGAAATTCATCAGGCGGCGAATGCGGCGATCGACGAGTTCGATAAGGTCCAGCGGCTGCGGCAGGCGACCATCGAGCGGACTGCGGAAGTGCGGAAGGATGTAGATGCGCTACTGAGCCGCATTAAGACGACCGCTCCCGACAATATCCGTGGCTTCGTTCAAAATCTGGCGGAGCTGCGGCAGCGGCGCGGCGAAGTGATCGGGCTGCGCGACCTGCGCTACAATGATGCGGAGCTGATCGAGGAACTCGACACCCGCATTGCGGAAGCGACGGACGCAGTCTCGGAAAGAACGGTCGATTTCCTCTTGGCTGAAGACGCGCTGGCACCCTACGAAGCCGCCGTCACCACCTGCCGTGATGAGCTGGATGGCCTGAAAAAAACAGCCGACGCTGATGTTGTTTCCAAGAATCTGGACGCAGCCGCGGCAGAACTGGAGATGCTGATCGATGTGGTCGGCAACCTCCGTATTGACGACGCCACCCGCACCACGGCGATCATTGAGAGCGTGTCCAGTCTCTACGCGACCCTCAATGGCGTGCGGGCGGAGCTTCGCGGGAAACGCCGCGAGTTGGCACAGGGTGAAGGCGCGGCCCAGTTCGGAGCGCAGATGAAACTCCTCACGCAGTCGGTGGTGAACTACCTCGATCTCTGCGACAGCCCCTCGAAGTGTGAGGAATACCTCACCAAGACGATGGTGCAGGTGGAGGAACTGGAGGGCCGTTTCGCGGAATTCGACGACTATATCGATGAACTCGCTCGCAAGCGCGAGGAGGTTTACGAGGCTTTCGAAGGCCGCAAGCAGGCGCTTGTGGAGCAGCGCAACCGACGTGCTGGAAATCTGATGAAATCTGCGGAGCGGCTCCTCGGGGGGATCGCCCATCGGGCCGGCTCACTCGATGACCTCAACGCCCTCAACGGATATTTTGCAGGAGACCTGATGGTGTCCAAGCTGCGGGATACGATCAATGAGTTCCGCGACCTCGGCGACAGCGTAAAAGCGGATGATGTGCAGACGCGGTTGAAATCGCTGCAGGATGATGCGATCCGCCAGCTACGCGACCGCAGCGAGCTCTTCGCCGGGGGCCGGGATGTGATTTCTTTTGGGCGTCACAAGTTTTCCGTCAACACCCAGGAGCTGGCGCTCTCCATCGTGCCACATGAGGGGACGATGTGCTTTCACCTCAGCGGTACGGGCTTTTTCGAACCGGTCACAGATCCCGCCTTCCTCGCCACCCGTGCGGTGTGGGATCAGGAAATCGTCAGCGAGAGCCGCGACGTCTATCGCGCCGAATGGCTCGCTTACCGGATGCTTCAGGACCAGCCGGAGAGTGATGATTCGCTGGCGGCAATCCATGCCTACATGGCACCGCGTTACGCCGAAGGCTATACCAAAGGCGTGCATGATGAAGACGCCCGGGCGCTGCTCGCCGCCCTGCGTCCGATTCACCAATCGCTGGGCCTGCTGCGATACGCACCTACTACGCGCGCCGTAGCCATGATCTTTTGGGAGAGCTATCGTCAGACTGAAGCTGGAAAAACCACCGAGGATCTCATTTCCTCCCACGCGAGTGCCAGGGAGGCCTTCGGCGCTGCAGAAGAGCCGCATCCTTTGGTTGAACCTCTGCTTCAGGGCTTGCAAAAATTCTTTGATGAATCTCCTGCCGCCAAGGAAGCGGTGCGTGCGGGTGGTAAGGACGATCCCCTGCGATTGGCAGCCGAGGCGGCATCCTACCTCTTCGAGGACCTGACTACTGGTGGCACCTTCGCCGCATCGCGAGAGGCGGCGGATCTAACAGCGGCATTCAAGCTCGGCCTGGCCCAAAAGCATGCGGAACAACCTTTTAACGAGGCGCTCAATAAAGCCGGGACTGATGTTTCGCGGCGTTTCCTAGTGATCCAAGACTGGATGCTCGGCCATCTACGAGAGTCAATTCCGGCCGTCGCGGGCAATGTCACTCCCCATTCTGCATGGGGCGCGGAGGCCGCCGCACATTGGGCCCGTGGCGGCTTGGATCAACTTAAAGTGGCGCCGGTCGCCACAGCGATCGAGTTGAACGGGCTCCGTGGGCAGCACGGAATCATCGGCGAAGGCGGTACTTATAAGACCGATTATCATGCGTTTCGCCGTCGGCTGCAACGCTTCGAGAACGAGACGGTGCCGAGGTTTGAGACGGCTGCCCGCCTCAAGCAGAGCTTGGTCGAAGAACGGCGGGAGACGCTGCGATTGGAGGAGTTCAAGCCGAAGGTGATGTCTTCCTTCGTCCGCAACAAACTCATCAACGACGTTTACCTGCCTCTCGTGGGTGCGAACCTTGCCAAGCAGATCGGAACAGCCGGTGCCGATGCCCGCACAGACCGCTCGGGAATGCTGCTTGTGGTTTCCCCTCCTGGTTATGGCAAGACGACCTTGATGGAGTACGTGGCCAACCGCCTCGGACTCACGTTTATGAAAATCAACGGTCCGGCACTGGGGCATCAGGTGGTCTCGCTCGATCCGAACGAGGCCCCCAACCTCTCCGCTCGCGAGGAGGTGGACAAAGTGAACCTCGCCCTCGAAATGGGCGACAACGTGATGATCTACTTGGACGACATCCAGCACACGAGTCCGGAGTTTCTACAGCGATTCATATCTCTCTGCGACGCGCAGCGGCGGATGGAGGGCGTGTGGAACGGCAAGGCCAAGACCTACGATCTGCGCGGAAAAAAGGTTGCGGTGGTAATGGCTGGAAACCCCTACACCGAAGGCGGAACCAAATTCAAAATTCCCGACATGCTCGCCAACCGGGCCGATACCTACAACCTAGGTGACATCCTTGGCGGCCACCTCGATGCCTTCATGGCCAGCTACGTCGAGAACGCCCTCACCTCTAACAGTATCCTCTCGAAGCTCACCAGCCGCCATCAGGAAGACGTCTATGCGGTGATGAAGATCGCCGAGACAGGCAGCCAGGAGGGTGTCGATTTCAAAGGCAACTACGCACCGGCCGAGATTGAGGAAATGGTGGCGGTGATGAAACATCTCTTTACCGTCCGCAACACGATCCTGAGGGTGAACCAGGAATACATCCGCAGCGCTGGGCAGGAGGACGCATATCGCACCGAACCGCCTTTCAAGCTCCAGGGCTCCTACCGGAACACGAACCGGATCACCGAAAAGATCGTGCCGCTGATGAACCCTGCCGAGGTGCGGGCCTTGATCGACGATCATTATCAAAATGAGTCTCAAACCCTGACGCAGGGAGCGGAGTCAAATCTGCTGCGTTTTAAGGAACTGGAAGGAACCCTTACGAAGGAAGAAGCCAGCCGCTGGGCGGAGATCAAGAAGGAGTTCATGCGCCGTCGCCTGATGGGTGGAGCCGACGAGGCGGATCCTGTGACGCGGGTTGTCGCCCAGCTCAGCCAGTTCCAAATGGGCTTGGATTCGATCAAGGAAGTGATCGCTCTAACAGGCCGGGACTACGTCAAGCCGCAGACACTCGCCGAGAGCACGATCACGCAGCTCAAGGAAATCATCGCCGGACTCCGGGCGGTGCCCGTGGAGGTCGACATCAAGGTAATGCCGGTGCAGGCGGAAGGCGGTGCGATCGAGACCGTCGAGTCCACTAGTTCCCCTATCGAAATCGA